>JAEKKO010000266.1 GCA_019510335.1 Novosphingobium sp.
GCATCTACGCGGTCGGCGACGTGATCAACCGGGTCCAGCTCACCCCGGTCGCGATCCGCGAGGGCCAGGCGTTCGCCGATACCGTGTTCGGCAACACCCCGCACACGGTCGACTACGGCTGCATCCCGAGCGCGGTGTTTTCGCAGCCGCCGCTCGCCGGGGTTGGCCTGACCGAGGGCCAGGCGCGCAACAAGTACGGCAGCATCAAGGTCTATTCGGCGGACTTTCGCCCGATGAAGAACGTCTTCGCCGAACGCCAGGAGCGCGGGCTGTACAAGCTGATCGTCGACGCGACCGATGACCGCATCCTCGGCCTGCACATGATCGGTCCCGAGGCGCCGGAGATCCTCCAGGCGGCGGCGATCGCCGTCAAGGCGCGGCTCAAGAAGGCCGATTTCGACGCGACCGTGGCGCTGCATCCGTCGATGGCCGAGGAGCTTGTGCTGATGCGTTGAGGCGCGCCCCGCCGGCTTGACGCTGCGCGCCGCGCGTGCCTTAGGCGGGCCGGCTTCGAACGAGGGAACTGCGCGCATGTCAGCCAACATCGCCGAAATGGAGCGGCGCCGCGCCGCGGCCCGGCTGGGCGGCGGTCAGCGCCGGATCGACACCCAACACGCCAAAGGCAAGCTGACCGCGCGCGAGCGGCTGGCGATCCTGCTCGACGAGGACAGCTTCGAGGAGCTCGACATGTACGTCGAGCACAACTGCACCGACTTCGGGATGGAAGAGACCCGCATTCCCGGCGACGGCGTCGTCACCGGCTCGGGGACGATCAACGGCCGGCTGGTGTTCGTGTTCAGCCAGGACTTCACCGTGTTCGGCGGGGCGCTGTCGGAACGCCACGCCCAGAAGATCTGCAAGGTCATGGACATGGCGTTGAAGGTCGGCGCGCCGGTGATCGGCCTCAACGATTCGGGCGGCGCCCGCATTCAGGAGGGCGTCGCGTCGCTCGCCGGTTACGCCGAGGTGTTCCAGCGCAACGTCCTCGCCTCGGGGGTCGTGCCGCAGCTGAGCTTGATCATGGGCCCGTGCGCGGGCGGAGCAGTCTATTCGCCGGCGATGACCGACTTCATCTTCATGGTGAAGGACAGCTCGTACATGTTCGTGACCGGTCCCGACGTGGTCAAGACGGTGACCAACGAGATCGTCACCCAGGAAGAGCTCGGCGGGGCCGTGACCCACACCACCAAGAGCTCCGTTGCCGATCTCGCGCTGGAGAACGACGTCGAGGCGCTGCTCGCGGCGCGCGAGTTCTTCGACTTCCTGCCACTGTCGAACCGTCACGAGGTGCCCGAGCGGCCGACCGCCGATGCGTGGGACCGGCTCGAGAACAGCCTCGACACTTTGATCCCGGCTTCGGCCAACCAGCCCTACGACATGCACGAGGTGATCCGGAAGACATTGGACGAGGCCGAGTTCTTCGAGGTCCAGCCGGCCCATGCGGCGAACATCATCTGCGGCTTCGGGCGGATCGAGGGTCGCAGCGTCGGCGTCGTCGCCAACCAGCCGATGGTGCTGGCCGGCGTGCTCGACATCAACAGCTCCAAGAAGGCGGCGCGGTTCGTGCGCTTCTGCGACGCGTTCAACATCCCGATTCTGACTTTCGTCGACGTCCCGGGCTTCCTTCCCGGCACCGCCCAGGAGCACAACGGGATCATCAAGCACGGCGCCAAGCTGCTGTTCGCCTATGCCGAGGCGACCGTGCCGAAGATCACCGTGATAACCCGCAAGGCATATGGCGGAGCCTACGACGTCATGGCCTCCAAGCACTTGCGCGGCGACCTCAACTACGCCTGGCCGACCGCGGAGATCGCGGTGATGGGCGCCAAGGGCGCGGTCGAGATCATCTTCCGCGGCCTCTCGGCCGAGGGCATCGCCGAGAAGACCAAGGAGTACGAGGACCGCTTCGCCAATCCATTCGTGGCGGCGAGCAAGGGTTTCATCGACGAGGTGATCCACCCCCATAGCACCCGCCGGCGGATCGCCCTCGGCCTACGGAAGCTGCGCAACAAGAGCCTCGAGAACCCGTGGAAGAAGCACGACAATATCCCGTTGTAGGAGATCGCGACGCGCATTATAATGAGCTTATAATGTGCAGGAGAATGGAATGCAGACCGAACGCGTGACCTTCCTGACCAGCCGCGAGCACAAGGCCGCGCTCGACGCTTTTGCCGCCGCGAGCGGCCAGTCGGTCGCCAACGTCGTGCGCGAGGCGACGGCGCAATACATGGCACAGCCGCCGGCAGCGACGGAGGAAGGCAAAGCGCTCGACTTACTGGTCGATGAGCTGGGGGCGGCTATTCCGAAATGGAACGCCAGTTTCGATTCCATGGAAGCGTCGATCGCACGGGCGCGCAGGTCAATCCGCGAGGCACTGGCCGCTGTCGAGGCGACCAAATGAGCGGTTTTGCCAGGTGAGCAGTTTTGATCGCATCTATAGCGGGCTCAAGGCAGTCATGTTGATGAACGATCGATTCGATCGTGTTGACAAGGAGCTGAGCGCATTGGGCGACGATCTCGAATTGCTCTCGCGAAGTCATGTCGAGCTGGCCCAACGGGTGGCCTCCATAGAAGGCTTTCTGCATGGAAGAGCGAGTCGAGCAGTTCGACTGGGGCAGCCTGAGATCGGCCATGACTGAAGACATCTACATCGTCTCCGCCGTCCGCACCGCGATCGGCGACTTCGGCGGTTCACTCAAAGGCTTCATGCCGAGCGACCTCGGCAGCAAGGTGATCGGCGAGGCGGTCCGCCGCGCTGGCATCGCCCCCGCCGACGTCGAGCACGTGATCATGGGCCAGGTCATGCCGACCAGCGCCAAGGACCAGTTCCTCGCGCGGGTCTGCGCGCTGAAGGCCGACATTCCGGTCGCGACTCCGGCGCTCACCCTCAACCGGCTGTGCGGCTCGGGGGTCCAGTCGATCATCTCCTGCGCGCAGATGATGAAGCTGGGCGAGGCGTCGATCACCGTCGCCGGCGGCGCCGAGAGCATGAGCAATGTCCCCTATCACGACCACACCACGCGCTGGGGCAAGAAGATGGGCGACGCCGTGCTGGTCGACGCGTTGACCCAGGGGCTCCAGGACCCGATCGGCGACTATCACATGGCGGTCACCGCCGAGAACGTCGCCGAGCGTC
>JAEKKO010000110.1 GCA_019510335.1 Novosphingobium sp.
ACTTCCTCGATCAGCGGCTGGGCGCGGCCCAGCTCGGGATAGGCGGCGCCCATCTCGGCGACGAGCGCCGGCACAAGGCGGTGCATCAGCGGCTCTTTGGCCCCGAGCAGATGAGCATGGCGCATCGCCCGACGCATGATCCGCCGCAGCACGTAGCCGCGGCCCTCGTTCGACGGCAGCACGCCGTCGGCCAGGAGGAAGCTGACCGAGCGCAAGTGATCCGCGATGACACGGTGGCTGGCCGTCGCCTCGCCTCGCGCGGCGACGCTGGTCAGGCTCTCGGAAGCGGCGATCAGCGCCCGGAAGGTGTCGGTGTCGTAGTTGTCGTGGACGCCTTGGAGCACCGCCGCGATCCGCTCGAGCCCCATGCCGGTGTCGATCGAGGGCTTCGGCAGCTCGCCAACGATCTCGCCGCCGGCTTGCTCGAACTGCATGAACACGAGGTTCCAGATCTCGACGAAACGGTCACCGTCCTGGTCCGGACTGCCCGGAGGTCCGCCCGGGATCTGCGGTCCGTGATCGTAGAAAATCTCGCTGCACGGCCCGCACGGGCCTTCGTCGCCCATCGCCCAGAAGTTGTCCTTGGTCGGGATGCGGATGATCCGTTCATCCGGAAGCCCGGCGATCTTCTTCCACAGCGCGAACGCATTATCGTCGGTATGATAAACGGTGATGGTCAGCTTCTCGGGCGGCAGGCCCCACTCGCGGGTCAGCAGCGTCCAGGCGAGCTCAATCGCCCGCTCCTTGAAATAGTCGCCGAACGAGAAATTGCCGAGCATCTCGAAGAACGTGTGGTGCCGCGCGGTGTAGCCGACGTTGTCGAGATCGTTGTGCTTGCCGCCGGCGCGAACGCACTTCTGCGACGAGGTGGCGCGCGGGACGGCGCGGCTCTCGAGCCCGGTGAACACGTTCTTGAACGGGACCATCCCGGCGTTGACGAACATCAGCGTCGGATCGTTGTACGGGACCAGCGGCGCCGAAGGCACCGCCTCGTGGCCATTGGCCGCGAAGAAATCGAGGAACGAACGGCGGATTTCGTTGGTCGAGCGCATCGCCCGCGCAGTAGTTCAGCGCCGCCGCAGCGACAAGCGTCAAGACTATGTTGCCTTGGTCCCGTCCCCCGATGGCACCACGACTTCGAGCACGCCGGGCAGGATAGTGAACTCGAGCGGCGATTCCATCCGCTCGACTTCACCATCGAACGCAACGCGCAACGGATTTTCGCCGGCGACGGTGAGATGGCGCGCTTCGGCAATCGCGCCGAAGTCGCGCTCGACGTCGGACCTCCCGACCAGCACCCGGGCCGCGACTGTGATCAGTTGCCAAGGCGTGCGCGCTGCGACGGCATATAGCGAAAGTACACCTTTGCTGAGCGATTCCCGCGCACCGACTTCCCCACCGGCAAGCGAATAGCGATTGTTGCCGATGAACAGCAGCGGCGTCCGCACGTGCCGGGTCGCGCCGTCGATCTCGAGCGTAAGTGGCTGCGCCCGCCAGTGCCGCAGCACCGAAAGCGAGGCCGGAATCGTCGCCAGCCATTTCGGCCCGCGGTGCACATCGCGCAGCCGCACCAGGCGCGTGTAGATGCCGATCGAGGCATTGTTGACGAACACCCGCTGGCCGGCGCGGGCAAGGTCGATCCGTATCCGGACCCCCTCAGCGATCACGCTGGCTGCATCGGGCAGCGCCGCCGGTATGCCGAGCTGGCGGGCAAGGTGGTTGCGAGTTCCGAGCGGGAGGATGCCCAAGGCACTGCCCGATGCGGCAAGGGGGCCGGCGGCATGTCCGATCGTCCCGTCGCCGCCGCCGACGACGACCACGGGTGCGCCCGCCACCCGCTTCAGCGCGGCATCGCATTGCTCGCCCTCGGCCAGCTCGAGCTCGATCGTCAGGCCGGCGGCGGCGAAAGCCTCGTGGAGCGTGTCGGAAAGCTTAGCGCCGAGCGTCGCCGCGGTCCCGCCGCCGCGATTTACGATCACCGGAAGCGGGGCTGCGTCCATGGACCTTTTGCGAATGCACCAGCGGCGGTTCAGTTCCGGGCGCTGACGATCCAGGCCGCCGCGGCGAAAGCCACGAGGTCACCGTCGCAGTTGGCCTCGACCCACCGGCGCAGCGCCGCCTCGGCTTGGCCACGCCGGGGCTCTTCGAGCGCCGCGAGCACGGTGGCAGCCGGACCGATGCGGTGAAAGAAGCTCACCGCGTCGTCGAGCGGATCGGGGCCCGCGCCGGCCACGAACGCGAAATCGACCGGTTCGCAATCGATCTCGCTCCACCCCGCCTCGGCAAGGAGCGCCTCGACCCGTTGCGGGTCGGCGAACGCGAACGGGCCGGGTGCATGGGCCGGCGGGGGCGGCAGCTTGAGCAGCTCGGCGATGTCGGCGGCCCAGCGGTTTTCCCGGACGGCGCGAAAGCACGAGAAGACGAGGTTCGCGCCGGGAGCCGCGATCGCGCGCAAATGGGCGAAGGCGCGCAGCGGATCGTCGAAGAACATCATGCCATGGCGCGAGATCAGCAGCTCGGGCTCCACGCCGTCGCCGGGCCAGGAGGCCGCGTCGGCGACCACGAATTCGACGTTCCCGTGCCGATCGGCGCGCGCCTGCGCCACCTCGATGAGCTCTGGCGAGACGTCGACTCCGACGATTCGCGCGCGCGGCCGGGTCCGTGCGACGGCCAGCGTCAATTCGCCGGCGCCGCAGCCGATATCTAGGATCGCTTCACCCGCCAGCGTGGCGATCCGCTCGAGCAGCCGCGCCGTCAGCCCGGAAAGGCTGCGGTCGGTCTGCGGATAAAGCGCCGCCCAGCTGCGGCCGACCTGCCCCTGCCAGTCTGCCCCGCTCGTCATCGCCCCGGTCTAGAGTCCCGTGCTGCACCGCACAAGCAAGATTCCGCTTGCCATTGCGACCGACTTTTCCGAGCATCCTCAGTCCTTGCGCGTTCGGCGTAAGACCTGCGCCCGGCGCGCCTTCGCGGAAGAGGAGGCGACGATGGGCAACACCCCACAAACAGCTAGTCAATCGGGCAGATCAGCAACCCGTGCGGTCGCCCTGGTCGGGCCGGCCGGCACGGGCAAGACCAGTCTCGCCGAAGCGCTGCTGCACGCCAGCGGCGCGATCGCCCGCCAGGGCAGCGTCGAAGCCGGAACCACCGTCGGCGACGCCAGCCCGGAAGCACGGGCGCGGCGCGGCTCGACCGAACTGAACCTCAGCCACTTCGATTACCTCGGCGATTCGTTCGCGCTGCTCGACGTCCCGGGCGGCGCCGGGTTCGTCGCCGACGGCCTCGCGGCGCTCAACACGGCCGACCTCGCGCTGGTGGTGATCGACCCCGCGCCCGAGCGCGCCGCGCTCGCCGGGCCGACGTTGCGCCGGCTCGACGAGCTCGGCATTCCCCACGTCATCGTCGTCAACAAGATCGAGAACGCCCGCGCCGGAGCGATCCGCGATCTCCTCGCCGAGCTCCAGCCGGTCAGCCGCGAGCCGCTCGTGCTGCGCCAGATTCCGCTGCGCGAGGGCGAGGAAGTCACCGGCTACGTCGACCTCGCGCTCGAGCGGGCCTACCGCTACCGCCCGGGCAGCGAATCCGAGGCGATCGACATCCCCGGCGCCGTCGCCGAGCGCGAGAAGACCGACCGCACCAGGCTGCTCGAGACCCTGGCCGATTTCGACGACGCGCTGATGGAAGCGCTGCTGATGGACGAGACGCCGGAGACCGCCACGGTCATGGCCGACCTCGCCGCCGACACTGCCGGCAACAAGCTGGTGCCAGTAATGCTCGCTTCGGCGCTGACCGGCGGCGGCGTCCACCGGCTGCTCAAGCTGCTGCGCCACGAAACCCCGGCGCCCGATGCCGCGGCGGCGCGGCTCGGCGCCGAAGCCGGCGGGCTCTACGTCTTCAAGATCGCCAACGGCGGCGCGATGGGCCGGCTCGCGCTAGGCCGCGTGCTCGGTGCGCCGCTCGCCGAAGGAGACGAGTTGAGCGTCGCCGGGACGGCAGCGCGGACCGGCTCGCTGTTCCAGATCCAGGGCGAAAAGACCGCCAAGCTGAGCCAGGCGCGGCCCGGCGAAATCGTCGCGGTCGCCAAGCTCGATGCGGCGCGGAGCGGGATGCTGGTCGCGCGCAAGAGCGGCGCCGGCAAGGCGGCGGCTGCCGTCGGCTACCCGGCCCGCAATGCCGCGCTGGCGATCGCCACGCGCGACCGCAAGGACGACGTCAAGCTCTCCACCGCGCTCCACCGCTTGTGCGAGGAGGACCCGGCGCTCGAGTGGACGCAGGACGATTCGACTCACGAGACGCTGCTGCGCGGCATCAACGACGAGCACCTGCAAGTCGTGCTCGGGCGGCTGCAGCGGCGCTACGGGGTGGCGGTGGAATCGCGGCCGCCGCGAATCGCCTACCGCGAATCGATCCGCAAGGGGGTGACCCAGCGCGGGCGCCACAAGAAGCAGTCGGGCGGGCATGGTCAGTACGGCGACGTGATCATTGAGGTGCGACCGCTCGAACGCGGCGAAGGCTTTCGCTTCGAAGAGCGGATCTCGGGCGGCGTCGTCCCCAAGCAGTGGTTCCCCGCGGTGGAGGCGGGGGTTCGCGATGCGATGGAGAAAGGGCCGCTGGGCTTTCCGGTGGTCGATATCGCGGCGACGCTGGTCGACGGGTCGTATCACTCGGTCGACAGCTCCGAGCTGGCATTCCGCCTCGCCGGCCGAATGGCGATGAGCGAGGCGCTGGGGCAATGCGCGCCTTACTTGCTCGAACCCATCTGCCGGGTCGCGGTCGATACTCCAGCCGGGACCGGCTCGAAAGCTGGGTCGGTGCTGTCGAGCCGGCGCGGCCAGATCCTCGGCCTCGCGCCACACCCGGAATGGGCGCGGTGGGAGCGGGTCGAAGCCCTGCTGCCAGAAGCCGCGCTCCACGGCCTCGACGCCGAGCTGCGCTCGTTGAGTCAGGGCCTGGCGAGCTTCACCGCCGAGTTCGACCACCTCGCCGAACTCGCCGGCAAGCACGCCGACGAAGTGGTCAAGCAGCGGGCGGCGCTGGCGGCCTGAGCGTGGCGATGAGCTTCGACGACTTCGCCGCGGCGCGGGTCGTGCACGTCGTCGCCGTCGTCGGATGGATCGGCGGAGTTTGGTTCGTGACCGCCGTGCTGATGCCGGCGATCGCCGCCACCCGAGCGGCGGACGAGCGCGTTTCCGCGTTCCACATCGTCGAAGGGCGGTTCGCCGGTCACGCCCGGCTGTGGGTGGCGCTCGCCGGCGCGTCGGGGTTGTGGATGATCTGGCGGGGCGATTTGTGGAGCCGGTTCACCCTAGCGCGGTTCTGGTGGATGCATGCAATGGTCGCGCTGTGGCTGGTGTTCGCGCTGATGCTGTTCGTAATCGAGCCGCTCTTCCTGCACCGGCGGATGGCGGCCTCACCCGATCCGGCTCGCGACTTCGCGCGGATGATGCGGATGCACTGGGTGCTATCGCTTGCCGCCGCGGTGACGGTGATCGGCGCCGTGGCGGGAAGTCACGGGTTGATCTGAGACCGGCGCTGGCGGCCTGAACCTGAGCTTCGACGCGCGCCGCGCGTTGGTCAAACGAGAACCGGCGCGAGAACCAAGCCCTCGCGCCGGTTCGTGTTCCGAGCCGCCGAAGCGGCCCCTTGGGGATCAGAGGTCGTCGTCCGCGTCCGGACCCGCCATCATCTCCCCGGCCAGACCGTCGGTGCGGCCGCGGATGGCGGCTTCGAGGCGGTCGCAAACTTCGGGATTCTCGCGCAAGTAGGTCTTGGCGTTCTCGCGGCCCTGGCCGATGCGGACGCTATCATAGCTGAACCACGCGCCGGACTTCTCGACGATCCCGGCCTTGACCCCGAGATCGAGGATCTCGCCGATCTTCGAGATGCCCTCGCCGTACATGATGTCGAACTCGACCTGCTTGAACGGCGGCGCGACCTTGTTCTTGACCACCTTGACGCGGGTGGTGTTGCCGATGATCTCGTCGCGGTCCTTGATCTGACCGGTGCGGCGGATGTCGAGGCGGACGCTGGCGTAGAACTTGAGGGCGTTGCCGCCGGTGGTGGTCTCGGGATTGCCGTACATCACCCCGATCTTCATTCGCAGCTGGTTGATGAAGATCACCATGCAGCGCGAGCGGCTGATCGAGCCGGTCAGCTTGCGCAGCGACTGCGACATCAGGCGGGCCTGGAGGCCGACGTGGCTGTCGCCCATCTCGCCCTCGATCTCGGCCCGCGGAACCAGCGCCGCGACCGAATCGATCACCAGCACGTCGATCGCGTTCGAGCGGACCAGGGTGTCGACGATCTCCAGCGCCTGCTCGCCAGTGTCGGGCTGGGAGACGATCAGCTCGTCGATGTCGACGCCGAGCTTCTTCGCATAACCGGGGTCGAGCGCATGCTCGGCATCGACGAACGCGGCAGTGCCGCCGTTCTTCTGGGCTTCGGCGATGACGTGGAGCGCGAGCGTGGTCTTGCCCGAGCTTTCCGGCCCGTAGATCTCGATCACCCGGCCGCGCGGCAGGCCGCCGACGCCCAGCGCGATGTCGAGCCCGAGCGACCCGCTCGAGATCGCCTCGACCTGCATCGTCTCCTTCGAGCCGAGCTTCATCGCGCTGCCCTTGCCGAAGGCGCGGTCGATCTGCGCGAGCGCCGCCTCGAGCGCCTTCTGCCGGTCCATATCCCCCTTCACGCCTGGGCCTTTGCCTTCCTGGATCAGCTTGAGCTGTGCCGCCATGTCACGTCCCCTTGCCTGTGGTGGCGCCGACCGGAAAGGTCAACCGCAGCGGCACGTGTACCAGCTTTGTTCCAGGGAACAAGGGGGGAACGAAAAATTTGTTCGGACCGAACCTACCGCCCCGCCCCGATCACCTGCCCGACCTTCCCGGCGATCTGCTGGACGCTGAACGGCTTGGCGATGAAGTGCATCTTGGGCAGGTCGATCTCCCGGCGCAGCTGCTCCTCGGCGTAGCCCGACATGAACAGCACCGGCAGCTCGGGGGCCAGCCCGCGGATGGCGCGAGCCATAGTCGGGCCGTCCATGCTCGGCATCACCACGTCGCTGACGACGAGATCGAAGCCGCCGTCCTTTTCGCCCAGCGCGGCGCGCATCTTGTCGAGGCCCTCCTCGCCGTCGCGGGCGCTCGTCACGGTGTAGCCGGCGCGGGTCAGCGCGCGCTCGGCGACCATCCGCACCGGGTCCTCGTCCTCGACGAGGAGGATGCGCCCGCCCCCGCCCCATTGCTGCGCCGGCTCCTCGCGCCGCGGGCTCGCCGGAGCGGCGTCGCCGGGGCCGCCGTGGTGGACGGGCAGGTAGACGGTGAACTTGGTGCCCTTGCCCGGCTCGCTGTCGGCGAAGATGAACCCGCCCGACTGCTTGACGATGCCGTAGACGGTCGAGAGCCCGAGGCCGGTGCCCTTGCCCTGCTCCTTGGTGGTGAAGAACGGCTCGAAGATCTTGCCGAGGTGCTCGGGCGGAATGCCGGTGCCGGTGTCCTGGACGACCAGCGCGGTGTAATCGCCCTGGGGGATGATCTCGCTGCGCATGTTGCGCACGTCGGCGGCGGTGATCTTGCGCGTGGCGATGGTCAGCTTGCCGCTCTCGCCGCGCGCCTGGATCGCATCGCGAGCATTGACCGCGAGGTTGACGATGACCTGTTCGAGCTGGCTCGGATCGGCGCGGACCGGGCCGAGGTCGCGGTCGTGGTGGACGACCAGCTGGATGCGCTCGCCGAGCAGACGCTTGAGCATCTGCGAGACGTCGGCGACGACGTCCGGCAGTTGCAGCACTTCGGGGCGCAGCGTCTGCTGGCGCGAGAACGCGAGCAGCTGGCGGGTCAGCGAGGCGGCGCGGTTCGAATTGGCGCGGATCTGCTGGATGTCGTCGTAGTCGGAATCGCCAGGCGTGTGGCGCAGCAGCATCAGGTCGCAAGTGCCGATGATCGCTGTCAGCACGTTGTTGAAATCGTGGGCGACTCCGCCGGCGAGCTGGCCGACCGCCTGCATCTTGGTCGCCTGCGCGACCTGGCGCTTGAGCCGGGTCTCGACCGTCGAGTCGGTCAGGCCGAGCAGCACCGCCGCTTCGCCAAGCCCGCGCACTCCGGCAAGGCTCAGCGAGACCGGCTCGTCGGGCTGGTCGCGCAGCCGCACGGCGAGGTCGCCGGCGTTGGCCGGGCCTTGCCCGAAGCGGCGAATCGCGTCGCTTAGCGCGGCCTTGTCTTCCTTGACGACGAGATCGGTCGGGTACGTCGGCGGCGGTTCGCTCTCGCGGCCGGCGGCGCGCATGAACGCGGCGTTGGCGAACAGCATCCGCCCGTCGCGATCGGTCATCGCCAAGCCCAGCGGGAGCGGCGCGAGCAGCGCCTCTAGGTGCGGCACATGGGCGCTGGCCTCGCCGGCGCTGCCGCCAAGGCCGACGCCGCTGTCGACGATCAGCATCAGCGAGGGGGTGGTGTCGGGATCGGGCTGACCGGCCGCGTCGGGATCGGCGATCGGCAGGTAGTACATCGTCAGCGGCGCCGCCTTGCGGGCGTCGCGCGCCCAGTACAGGCGGTCCTGCTCGTCCTGGCGGAGCAGCGCGATGAAGTCGCGCCCGGCCATCGCGGCGAGCCCATCGCCGGTCGCGCGCAAGGCGAAACCGGCGGTGGCGGCGCGGATCTGGCCGTCCGGGTCGACGATTGCGGCGCTCATGCCGGCTTGGGCCAGCGCCCGGCCGAACTTGCCGTCGAGCGCCTGGACGAGATCGGCGACGGGATCCGCGGCGAGTAGCGGGACCAGGCGCCAGACCAGGTAATCGTCGCCGCGGCCGGCGCGCAGCACTTCGGCGCGCCAGCGGCCGGTGGTGCTCTCGACCGGATCGGCGCGGCCCTCGCCGTCGCGCCAACCGGAGCGGGCGGCGCGGGACAGCCGCTCGAGCGAAGGCTCATCGACGGCCAGCCGCGGCGGCGCCTGGCCCGTCCCGAACCAGTCGACGAAGCGGGCGTTGGCGCAGACCAGGCGGCCGGCGCGATCGGTGATCGCGACCGCGGTGTCGGGGCGCTCGATGGCGGCGACGGTCACCGACCAATCGGGCATCGCCCATTCGCGCTCGCTCGGCTTCGGACGACGTTGCGCGATCATCCAGGCAAGGCCGCCCAGGCCGATCAGGCCGCCGGCGAAGCCAAGGACGATCAGCGGCTCGCGTGTCACCAGCCATAGCGCCGCGAGACTCACCGCGAGCCCCGCGACCACCGGAAGCCAGTCGCGCGCGCGCAACGGCGGCGTGGGTTCCGCAGCGACGGCGATGGCCCCCTCGGTCACAGCGGCACGCCGTCCGGGATGCGCGCCAGCCGGCGCCGGCGCTTGCGGCCGATCCACCACCGCCAGACGATGCTCGTCCCGAAGTAGCCGACGATCGCCAGCACCGTCGCGATCACCAGCAGCCCGACGGCGGTATCGAGCCCCTTGTGGGTCAGCTGGGTCAGCAGCTTGTCGGTCTGGGTATGCTGCATCGTTTCGCTGATCGGCTGGACCGCGGTGAGCTTGTCGACGTTCAGCAGCAGCTCGCCGATCTTGTAGGCGAGCGCGACGATGCCGACGTAGATCACCGGAAAGCCGATGAACGTCGCGGCCAGCGCCGCCGGAATGTTGGCGCGGATGAACACTGCCAGGAACGCCGCGACGACGAAGTGGGCCAGCGGGATCATCACCCCGACGAACAGCCCAAGCGCCACGCCGCGAGGAACCGAGCGGCGGTTGAAGCGCCACAAGTCGGAGCGCAGCAAGCGATGCGCGAACGGCCGCACGAAGCGGTTGCGTTCAAGCTGGTCGCGCGTCGGGATATGGCCGTGGAGCCAGGTCGTGAGCTTGTCGAGCATTGCGGAGCGAGGCTCTACGGCATTCGCACTGGCTGCGGAATCCCGACGGCGGCCCCGCGACGAAAAAATCCGGCGGAGCTTTGCGAACGTTTAGCCGTGGTCACGCAGCAGGCGTTGCTGGTCGCGCTTCCACTCGCGCTCCTTGATCGTCTGGCGCTTGTCGGCCGCGTTCTTGCCCCGGGCGAGGGCGAGCTCGACTTTGGCGCGGCCGCGGCTGTTGAAGTAGATCGACAGCGGAACCAGGGTCATGCCCTTGCGCTCGACCGCTCCGGTCAGCCGGTCGACCTCCTTCTCGTGAAGCAGCAATTTGCGCGGGCGCTTGGGTTCGTGATTGAAGCGGTTGCCATGGCTGAACTCGGGCACGTTGGAGTTGACCAGCCAGACCTCGCCATCGCGGACTTCGGCGTAGCTCTCGGCGATCGATCCTTCGCCGAAGCGCAAGCTTTTCACCTCGGTCCCGGTCAGTGCGATTCCGGCCTCGAACGTATCGTCGATATAGTAGTCGAAGCGCGCGCGGCGATTCTCGGCAACGGTCTTCTTCTTGTCGAAGGTCTGCGGGGTCGGGCGGGCCATGGTCAATGCGCTCTAGGCGGTTCACGCCGCCGGCGGAAGAGGGTGGCGGCGACTCGGAACATCATGGTTGACGCCGCGTTTCCCGCCCCTTTGGTATGCTACGACACGTTGTATTCTGGGGATAAACCGAGGTATATTGTTAAACGTCAGGGTCGACTCGGAAGCCAGCTACTGGGGACCGGACGGTCTCCGTGCGTGGCCAACAAGGAAGGGGCCGCCAATGCCCCGTTATCGCTTGATCTTCACCAGCGTTCGCGGGGAAACGGTCCCCGAAACGATCGACTTCACCGCACCGGACCCGGGCCAGGCGCTTCAGTTCGCGCAGTGGCATTCGGGACCGACCGAAGTGTGGACCGAGGACCGCAAGCTGTTCACCCTCAGCCGATCGGGCAACAACGACGAGGTCTGGATCATTTCCGGCAACCAGGGCCGGACCCGCCAGGAGTCGCGCCCGACCGAACGGGAATTCTCCGATCGGGTTCTCGCCGGCGAAACCACGCCGGAAGGACTACCCGTGGCGGCCGCGCCCGAAGCAATGCGGCAATGGAAGGAATGAGCGCCTGATTAGTCCCCTCCCCGATTGAGGAGGGGACCGGATGCGTCAGGCAGGGACGCCTTCACCGGCAGTCGCGGCAAAGTCGACCTCGCCCCATGCCGCGTCCATGCCCGGCGGCAGGTACTGCAGGTAGATGTCGAGGTGGACGAGCTTGCCGGCGCCGTCGAACTCGTAGAGCGACAGCGAGTTGACCACGCTCTCGGCCCCGCCTTTCGGGGTGTTATGCTCCTCGAGCTCGAGGAACACGCGATTGCCGGCCTCGGTGATTGCGCGGAAGTTGCTCCAGAACTCGGTCGTGCCGCCCCACTGCGCGAGCATCGCCCGGTACTGCGGCCAGGTCATCACTTCCTTGAAGTTGCCGACCCGCTCGAACCTGGCGATGTCGATCAGCGCCTCGACTTCGGCCCACACGTCGTTGCCGGCGCCGGCGTCCTTGGCGCGCGGCACGGCCCGTTCGATCGCCTCGGTATACTCGAACACCTTGCGGGCGAGCGGCCCGGCGTTGCTTTTTGCTTGTTCGCGAGCGGCAGCGGCCGCTTCCCGGTCGATCATGGCATTTCTCCTCGGCTTTTGCGGCGAGCTTGGCATGAGCAAAGCTGCTTTGCCAACCGCAAACGAGCAGCCGTGGCTCACATCAGCCCGGCGTGCTCCAGTGCAGCATCGACGGCCTTTCGCGCGGTTTCGCTGCAGCGCACGAGCGGCAGACGGAGTTCGTCAGCGAACAAGTCGAGGACCCGGCTCATCGCGTACTTCACCGGACCCGGAGAGGCGTCGGAGAACATCGCATAATGCAGCGGGTACAGCCGGTCGTTGAGCTCGCGGGCGCGGGCGATGTCGTTCTCGGCGCAAGCCTGCTGGAAAGCAGCGCAAAGCTGCGGCGCGACGTTGGCGGTAACCGAGATGCAGCCGACCCCGCCGGCAGCGTTGAACGGCAACGCCAGTTCGTCGTCGCCCGAGAGCTGGCAGAAGTTGCGCCCGATGCCCATTCGGTGATCGGTCACGCGGCTGAGATCGCCGCTTGCGTCCTTGATCCCGATGATTCGCGCGGGGTGGCGCCGGGCCAGTTCGCAGACGGTTTCCGGCTGGAGGTCCGTCACGGTCCGCGATGGCACGTTGTAGAGCACGATCGGCAAGTCGGCGTGCTCGGCGAGATAGGAGAAATGGGCGAGCAGACCGGCCTGGCTCGGGCGGTTATAGTATGGCGCGACGACGAGCGCGGCAGCGGCCCCGCAGCTCTTGGAAAACTCCATGTGCGTCAGGGCGTTCATCGTGTCGTTGCTGCCGCATCCGGCGATGATCGGGACGCGCCCCGCGGCCTGTTCAACGCACAGCTCGATCACGCGGTGATGCTCGGCGTTGGACAAGGTTGAGGCCTCGCCGGTGGTGCCGCACGGGACCAGCGCGGACGAGCCCTGGGCAATCTGCCAGTCGACCAGGCGGCGAAACGCCGCCTCGTCCAACGCTCCGTCGCGAAACGGTGTCACCAGTGCCGGAATCGAACCGGAAAACATGGACTTGCCCCTGCCATTGGCGCATGATGCGGCGGTCGACGGGAGCGACTAAACCACACCCGCGATTCATCGCCTGATAAGGAGCGTATGCGCAGAATGTCCAGCATGCATCGCAAGCTGTCTGCCCTCTCGCTTTTACTGCTCGTCTGCGTTTCGGCGCCCGCTCAATGCCAGGACGGCAGCGAGTGGGACCGCGCTCGCGCCCAGCTCAGGGCCAGTGCGCCGAGCGGAATGAGCCAGGCGATCGACCGCTGGAAGCAGTTGTCGACGAGCGGCAGCTATGGCGGCGGCTTCGACGATTACGCCTCGTTCCTGCTGACGTATCCCGGCTTTCCGGATGAAACCAAGCTGCGCGCCGCAGCCGAGCGGGCGCTCGACTTCGGTAGTGCCCAGCCAGCGCGGATCGTCGCCTTCTTCGACCGCTTCCCGCCGCAATCCAACCCGGCGCGGGCGCAGTATGCGCTGGCGCTCGCCGCGCTCGGCCGGCCCGAGGCCGCGACCATGGCGCGCGACGCGTGGCGCGGCGGTCAAATGTCGGCTGATGCCGAGACGATGATCCAGGCGCGCTTCGGCGCCAACTTCAAGGCTGAGGACTACGACGCGCGGGTCGACGCGCTGCTGTGGGCCGGAGCGACCGAGCAGGCGTCGCGCGCGGTGGCCTACACCTCTACAGCCGACCGGCCGCTGGCGATGGCCCGGCTCGCGCTGCTCCAGGGACAGGACCCCGCGGCGCTCGGTCTCGCCATCGGGCCCGAGGCGCTGCGCGACGCGGGCTACGTCTACAACCGCTCGCAACAACTGCGCCGCTCGGGCCAGCTTTACGCCGCGGTCAACCTGCTCTCGACGCGGCCTTCGGCAACCGCTCCGGCGCGCGATCCTCGCAAGTTCGTCGCCGAGCTCCTGACCGTCGCCAAGAGCGCCGGGGCCGAACCGGCCGTGCGCATCGCCGGCTCGATCGACGATGCCTTCCCCGCCGGCACCGACGTCAGCCACGAGAGCTTCGCGGTCCGCGACGACTACACCTCGCTGATGTGGCTCGGCGGGACCAAGGCGCTGTGGTCGCTCGGCAACGGCAGCGAGGCGGCGCCGCTGTTCTACCGCTACGGCGCCGCGGCGCGCACTCCGCAGACGCGCTCGAAGGGTTTCTACTGGGCTGGCCGCGCCCTCGCCCGAGGCGGCAACGCGGCCGAAGCCCAGCGCTATTTTGAGATGGCTGCGGCTTATCCGGACCAGTTCTATGGCCAGCTCGCGCTCGAGCGGCTCGGCATGCCGCTACCCCGCTTCGACGCGTCGCTGACGCTCGATCCGACTCCGGCCCAGCGCGCCGCGTTCATGGCCAAGCCGCTGACCCAGGCTGTCCGCGAGGTTGCCCGCGAGAGCGACTGGCCGACGGCGGTGCGCTTCTTCCGCGAGATCGCCGACCAGGCCCAGACTCCCTCCGACCACGCGCTCGTCGCCGAGCTCGCCCGCAACCTCGGGCGCCGCGATCTCGCGGTGATTCTCGGCCAGGCGGCCGGTGCCTCGGGCGTCGACGGCTTCCAGCAGACCGCGTTCCCATTGATCCCGGTTCCCGGCGACACCGACTGGACGATGGCGCACGCGCTCACGCGGCAGGAAAGCCAGTTCGCGATGAACGCGGTGAGCCACGCCGGCGCCCGCGGCCTGATGCAACTGATGCCCGGTACCGCGCGCGAGCAGGCCGGCAAGCTCGGACTGTCGTTCGATGCCCAGGCGCTGATGAGCGACGCGAGCTACAACCTGCGCCTCGGCGGAGCGTACTTCTCGCGGATGATGGACATTTACGGCGGCAGCTACCCGCTGGCGATCGCCGCCTACAACGCCGGACCCGGCAATGTGAACAAGTGGCTGCGCGAGAACGGCGACCCGCGCGAAGGCGGCATCGACTGGATCGACTGGATCGAGCGCATCCCGCTGTCGGAAACCCGCAACTACGTCCAACGGGTCAGCGAGAACGCAATCGTCTACCAGGCGCTGAACCCGGCCAAGGCGATCTACCGCGGAGCCAACCCGCTGAGCCATTTCCTGGGGAAGCGGTCACCGGGCTAAGCCACGGATGAGCCGCGCGGTCGCTCAACCGTAGAAGATGTGCGCGCCGATACGGGCGACCTGGGCGTGCAGGCGGCTCCAGGACGGCGAAACGTAATCGGCGTGGTACCACATCACGTTTGAACCGACGGAGTGGGCGAGGTTCTTGCGGGCGACGTCGGCGATGGCGACGGCCTTGCGCCACGGTTCGCTGCTCTCGTCGGCGCGCGGGAGCTCGCCATGGCGGACGAACGAGAATTGCGCGGGCTGGGTAACGACGCCGCAGATGCTGGTCGGGTAAAGCCCCGACATCGTCCGGTTGAGGACGACCTTGGCGACGGCCAGCTGGCCTTCGAGCGATTCGCCCCGGGCCTCGAAATAGACCGCCTTGGCGAGGCAGTCGGACTCTTGGTCGAGCTCACCCGGCTGGACGACGAACGAGGCGACGAGGTCGACGAGCGCAACCGGAGCGGCCGGCCGGGGAGCAGCCGATTGGGCAAACACCGGAAGCGTCAGGCGCAGTGGAGCGGGAACAGGCTGAACGAAACCGGCGTGCGGAACGGCCGCTGCCCGGGCATTCGCGGTTGCAGCGGCGAAAGTCGTGCTCGGAACCGTGGGCGCAGCAAGGCTCGTGCTCGGGGCGGCGCTGGACACGGCCGCCGGCTGGGTGGTGGTCTCGGCCGCATGGGCGAGCGTGGCCATCGGAGCAAACGCAAACACAACGGCGGCAACGCGAGCCGCACGACCCAACTTGATCATCAATTACCCTGAAGCTATGCGATCGGCCATATTCGCGCGCATCAGCACGCATGGCCGCCCGTCTCGCAGCTGCCCGATCCCGTCGCGCTCGCCGCTCGTCAATCTTGTGAAACTGCAAGTGGATTGTGCGGTGCAGCAAGTCAACGCGAGCGGACCGGCTTAGCGGCGACTCGTTTCATCGGCGGGATCAGCGGACTTGTTTCCGGGAACTTTGCGCGTTGAAGGGCGTTTGGCGCGCTTCAAGCCCTCGTTCTCCGAATCGGCCGGAGCGCTTCCGTGCACCTGCCGAACGTGGTCTTAGGCCGCAGATGAAACCCGACGGCCCCCCGATCACCCCCGCCGGCTTTGCCGCCTTGCGCGCCCGGTACGATCATCTGCTTGGCACGGAGCGTCCGGCGATCGTCGAGGTGGTCAGCTGGGCGGCCGGGAACGGCGACCGCTCCGAAAATGGCGATTACCTCTACGGGCGCAAGCGGATGCGCGAGATCGACCGCGAGCTGGCCTTCCTGGTGCGGCGAATGAAGACGCTGCGCGTGGTCGATCCCGCCGCCCAGCGCGACCGCACCCGCGTCTGGTTCGGTGCGACCGTCACCATCGCCGACGAGGACGACACCCGCCGCACGCTAACCCTGGTCGGCGATGACGAGCAGGATGCCGGCGCCGGCAGGATCGGCTGGAGCGCTCCCCTCGCCCGCGCTTTGCGCGGCGCCGCCGTCGGGGACCTGCGCCGCGTGACGCTGCCCGGCGGCGAGAAGGAGTGGGAAGTCGTCCGGATCGAATATCCGTAATCCGCCTAGCCGGCGACCGCCGCTGCCCGCGGCAAGGGCACCGTCACCGCCGCGGCGGCGTGCTGGAATACGATCAGCACGGTGCAGCCGTTCGGCCCGACGACGATTGGGCCATAGCCGGTACCCGCCTTCACGAGGCGCACGTCGCCCGCGCCGAACGTGGTCTTGCCGACGATCTGCTCGCCGGCGATGATGTATTCGAAGTAGTTGGTGTCGTGGGTGTGCGCGCCAACCCTCACGCCAGGCTCGAAGCGGCTGAGGATGACCAGCGGCGATTGGCTGTTGTCGTCGTCCAGCATGAACCGGGCATAGGCGACCCCGGGATCCTGCCCCGGGCGCCAGTCGATCTCGGCGGCGCTGAAGTCCTGGTGTCCCCTTCCGCTCATGACCATTTCCTTCGGACGACGATCGCGGCACAGCAGCACTGCAACCGCCGTGAGGCAAGATCGTTTCTCGCTCGCCGCCGGACGCTGCCACGGCTAGTTACCGCCACACGGCGCCTTGCAATCAAGGAGAGACACGATGCAGACGCGCATTCTCGGCACCAGCGGCCTCGAGGTATCGGCGCTCGGCCTCGGCTGCATGGGGCTGAGCTTCGCTTACGGCCACGCCCTGCCGCCAAGCGAAGCGATCGCGCTGATCCGAGCCGCCTACGAGCGCGGTGTCACCTTCTTCGACACCGCCGAAATGTACGGTCCATTCGTCAATGAAGAGATCGTCGGCGAGGCATTGGCGCCGTTTCGCGATAAGATCGTGATCGCAACGAAGTTCGGTTTCCGGATCGATCGCGAGAACCGAGTGCCGTCGGGCATGGACAGCCGTCCCGAGCACATCCACGAGGTCGCCGAGGCGTCGCTCAAACGGCTCGGGGTCGAGGCGATCGACCTGTTCTACCAGCACCGGGTCGATCCGCGCGTGCCGATCGAGGACGTCGCCGGAGCCGTCAAGGAACTGATCGCTGCGGGCAAGGTCCGGCACTTTGGCCTGTCCGAAGCGGCGCCGGAGACCGTTCGCCGCGCGCATGCGGTCCAGCCGGTCACTGCGCTCCAGAACGAATATTCGCTATGGACCCGTGAACCGGAGAGCAATGGTGTGCTCGCCGCGTGCGAGGAGTTGGGGATCGGCTTTGTCCCATACAGCCCCCTCGGCAGGGGGTTCCTCACCGGCGCGATCAACGCCGAGACCCCCCTCGCCGACAACGATTTTCGCAAGCAGCTCCCACGCTTTACTCCCGAGGCGATGGCCAAGAACCAGGCCTTGGTCGACCTGCTCAGGCGGATCGGCACGGACAAGCATGCGAGCCCAGCGCAGATTGCCCTCGCCTGGCTGCTGGCACAGCGGCCGTGGATCGTGCCGATCCCCGGCACGACCAAGCTGCACCGCCTCGAGGAGAACCTGGCTGCGGTCGATGTGGTCCTGAGCCCCGACGATCTCACCGCAATCGACGCCGCAGCCGCGGCGATTCAGGTCGAGGGCGAACGCTATCCCCCGCAGCTCCTCGCCGGGACCGGCCGCTGAACTCTTCGCACGCCGATTGCGTGGTCAGTCCGGTCGTGCAACGGGGGCGGCCATGGACATGATCGCCCGGGAAAGCCGGACTGCAATCGAAACTGCCGCCGCGCGCTTGCGCACGCTCGTGCTCGAACGCGACGAGGGCGCGCTGATCGGCAACGAAGATGCGCTGATTGCGCAACTCGGCTGCTCGCGGGCGACCGTGCGACAGGTGGCGCGGCTGCTCGAGCGCGAGGGCCTGCTCAAGGTCAAGCGCGGGATCACCGGCGGTTACTTCGGCGCTCGGCCAGACGCCGGCAGCATCGAGGCGACGGTCGCGGCCTACCTGGAGCTGATCGAGATCGATGTGCGCGACGTGACGGTTCTCGCCTCCGCGCTGTGGGTCGAAACCATGAGCAAGGCCGCCTTCCGCGCGCGGGCCGGAACCGCGAACGTTGCCGCGCTACGCGAGCGCGTTACCTCCATACCCGACGATGCTTCGTTCAACGTCGTGCGCACGCTCGAGCTCGAAACGCAGGAGGCGATCTTCCGCCTCGCCAACAGCTCGTATATCAAGCTGATTTTCGACATCAATATGGCCTTCTCACGCCGCCGCATGGCCGAGCCTTTGATCGGCGATCAGAGCCCCGAGCACCGGGAGTTCGTTCGCAAGTGGCGCGATGCCAAGCTGATGGAGCTCCACGCCATCGCCTCGGGCGACACCCAACTTGCGGCGCTGGCGGGACGCTACACCCGCCGGCTTTGGGGGCGCCGACTGAAGACCACCTTCGACGCCATGAACGAGGTCGCGGTCCGGGGTTCCAGACCTGCCGAGAGATCGCCGAATTAGCGGACCACCACCCGCACGCCTGCGAGGTTCTGGACCATGCCGAAGGGCCTACCGGCTTCGCTGGCACGCTGCGAGGTGACCCGTACGACAGGAAAGAACGTGCCTGGTTTTGCGAAGGCGTGGGTTCTGCTTAGTGCCACCGCGGGCCGACTGGGAGGCACGGCCGTGTCGGCCTCGAATGTGCCGGTGCCTTCGAAATCCCACTCGACCTTGACGATGTTTCCGGCACGTGGCGGCGCCTCGGCATTCACAAAGAATTCAACCGGCTCGCCGGTGGTCGCGTCGACCTTCTGAGTTCGCGAAGCATCTGCCGCGCCCTTCGCCTGCAGCGACAAGACCGGCTGGACTCCATGGCGATTGGCGGCCGTATCAGCGACCTGGATCTGATTGTCCGCATCGACGCGGTAGCCGGTTGTGGCCGGTGGACGCGTGCCCTTGGCGACCCAGTCGTCGAGGTCGAGCAACGCTTGCTCAACCTCACCGAGGTAGCCGACGATGTGGTCGTTGGCGTGATTGACCTGGCCGAAGCCGACTCCGTTCTCGTACGCCGAAAGGTCCGGTCCGTGATCCGCGTGGTCCATGAACCAGAGCCGGAAGGTGTCGGATGCCCCTGCCCCATGCTTGGCTTGCGCCTGTCGGCGGTACCAGTCGGCGGACCACGGGTAGGCCATCACGTCCATGGCCGATTCCGCCATGATCATCTTACCATGAAAGCCGCCATCGGCGACCGATCCGGCGGTGTTGGCGTTCAGGAATGGCCCCGTCACGACCTTCCGCTGGGGGTACAACGGATTGCCGTGGGCATCGAGATACTGGTCCCACCCATTCTCGCGCGGCGAGGGTATCTGGTGCCGCGGATAATACTCCAGCGCGATCAGCCACGAATTGTCGAGCCGCACGCGGGTGCCGGGTGTGATCCCTTCGGTGGAGAGGACCTTCACCTTGTTGCCCGTCACCTCCGTCATCAAGACCGACTTTCCGGCCTTCGGCCCGCTGGTGATCTGCAGCTCTGCATTGGCCAGATCGCCGCTGGGAACATCGGCGAGAAGCAGTTCGTTGGTACCTGCGAGAGCGGTAACTGTCGTCTCGCGGCGGATTCGCGCGCCCTGGACCGCTGGTTCACTGCCCTCGTATCCCGGTTTGCTCCAGAAGTCGTCGGCGTAAGACGGGTCGGTTGCGCGAACGATGCCCTGTACGGCCCAAAATCCGCCGCCATTCATGGTTGCGTACTGCCACCAGCCCCGAAGCGGAGCTCCGATCCGGGTGACCTCCCGCAGAACGCTCTGTTGCTCGGCGCTTAAGCCGGCGTATGGATTCCCGCTGCCGCCCGGCGCGACGGCGTCGGCAATCTGCGGCAGCTTGTCCCGCAGCACGCGCAGCGCGAGGAGTTGCGCGGACATGAAGCTGGGAATGGCGTTCGGCACACCGAAGACCATCGGCACGGCGCCGTCCCAGACGCCGCTGGTGTTCTCCATCGAGCCGACCGTCTGATACGCCCCGCCGCTGGCGCCGTAGAGGTAACCTCGCGGCCGCACCGAGGTGCCGTAGACTTGTGCCGCAACAGTGCGAGAGTACTTGGCCGCTGCGGCGTTGGCCCGATACGGCGCGAGCACACTCCCGGCCGAAATGCCGCCGGCATTGTTGGTCGAGACGACATAGGCCCCGTGCGACAGCGCGAATACGACCGAGCAGGCCGAGGTTCCGATCTGGGGGCAACCCTCTTCGGCATCCTCCCGGCTCAGCGTCGGGTAGGTGGTTTCGAAGAAGCGCCCTTTGTAGCTATTCGACGCGGGAAAGTAGTACGAGAACTTGGCCGCGGTACCGGTAAACCCGCCGTGAACGTACAGGAACTCGACTTTGATGCCGGTCTTCGCATCGGTAATCGTGCCGGTGCGCTTGATGTCGACGTAAGGCTTGCTGAGAACCGGATCGACACAGGTCGCCGTAATGAACAACGGCCCACCCGGGCCTTTTTCCTGGCATGTCTCTGACCCAACCGACCACGGATCGGCCGCTCGCCCCAACGCTGGGATGCTCAGCGCCGCCGCGGCGAGGGCCAGCACGGCTCCGCCCACGAGCCAGGATGCCCGCAACCGCTCGTTCGTCCGAAGTGCCACCGCTGCTCTCCCGTTTGGCTCGCCAGGTCTGGGACGCCGCCGTCCATTTTTTTGAAGTGAAAATTAATTAGCGGCGGCTATAGCCGGCCGTCAACTCCCCCGGAGAATGCCGCAGTGCGGATCAGCGATCAGGCGTACAATCGACACAAGATCCTCAAGGCGATCCGCGGTCAGGGCCCCATTTCCCGTACCGAGCTGACGATGCTGACGGGGCTTTCGGGCGCGACGATCACCGAGATTACCGCCGACTTGCTCGAGCGCGGCCTGGTGTGCGAGCACCGCGGCCCCGCGACGGGGCGCGGACGTCCCCGGACCCAGTTGAGCATCGATCCCCAAGGCGGCCTGGTGATCGGGGCGACCCTGATCGACAACGGCGTGATCAGCAGCAGTTTCGTCGATCTTGCTGGGGAACGGCTGTTCTCGAGCGAAAAGCAGATGGGCGCCCGGGCGACCCTCCACGAGTACGCCAACGCCATCGCGGACGTTCTCGGCGATGCAATTGCGGCGAGCCCTTTCGAGCCTGGCGCCATCGACCGGATCGCGCTGACGCTGCCCGCTCTCGTCGACAGCCAGACCGGGGTCGTCCACTGGATGACGACCTTCGACGAGCCACCCTGCCCCTTTGCCGAGATCATAGCCGAACGACTGGACATTCCGGTGACGGTCGAGAACGATTCTCCCTGCCTCGCACGGGCCGAGCACTGGTTCGGCAAGGCCAGGTCGCTCGACGATTTTTCCTTGTTCCACGTCGGCGTTTGGCTGGATGGCGCGCAGTATGTCGACGGCCTTCCACGGCTCGGGGCCAATGGCTTCAACGCCGAAGCCGGCCACGTGAAGACCGACCTGACCGCGAATGCGCGAACATGCGTCTGCGGATCGAAGGGATGCGTCGCCGTTTACGGGACGATCTACGGCGTGCTGCTCGGCTCGGGCAGGCTGGCCGATTTCGACATCCGGTCACCATTCGGCCTCGGAGCAGCTTTTCGCCAGCTGGCCGACGAAGCCCAAAACGGCGATGGCGAAGCTGCCCGGCATTTCGTCGAGGCCGGCGAGCACCTTGGCGTGGCCATCGCCAATCACATCAATGCCTTCGATCCCGCCAACGTCTTCGTGTTGATGACCGAACGCCGGTTCATGGATCTCGTGACACCGGCGCTGATCCAATCGGTCGCGCGCAACGTGTTCAAGCCGCTTGGCGAACGCACCACCATCGAAGTCGCAATGGTCGAGGACGACTGGCGCTGGAAGGGCACCGCAGCCCACGCGCTCGAACAGACATACCTCGGCGAAAACAAGCGGCGGACCCGGAAATTGGCCCCCTTGGTCGGTACCGAAATGGAACTCCCCCGGCCCTAGACCATTGACCTTCCAGTCAGGTCGCTCGATTGTACAAACCGCAACGCCAGACCGCTCCTTCGGCGGCGGCAGCATTGGCTCTGGTCCTGCTGATCGCCTGGGTACTGGTGTTAGGGCTGCGCGTCGGCCGCAGTCGCCAGGCTTCCGCAGCCCTGATCGAAACGGTGTTGGAGAGCGAGCGCAAGCCTGAAGTCCGGCAACCCCGGCCTCGGCTCAAGCCGACGTATAATCCCGCCGCGAAACAGGCGCCCTCGCCGCCGAACCTCCGCAACCAGGCGACGCAGATGGTCGCCCCGCCGGTGCGGCCGCTGATCGCGCCGCCGCCGATCGTGGCGGCGACGCAGGCGGGGATCGGAAATTCCGTCGCCAACGGTGCGGCGAACACGGCGGGTCCGGGCTTCGGCGGCGGCGGGAGCGGGAATGGCAATGGCGGGGGCGGCAGCGGAGGCGCCGGAGGCGGAGGCGGTACTCCGCCTCAGCACATTGCCGGGCGGCTGTCGTTCGCCGACCTTCCCGAGGGCCTGCTCGCGCCCTACAGTGAAGCCGGTGTCGGCGTGCGCTACAAGGTCGATGCCGAGGGACACGTCAGCGATTGCGGGGTCGACCAATCGAGTGGGAGCGCCGCGCTCGATGCGCTGACCTGCCGCCTCATCGAACAGCGCTTCCGCTTCCGGCCGGCCCGGGACGAAGCCGGCCGGCCGGTCGATTCGATCATCGTCGAATCGCACACTTGGGTGAACCGGCCGCAGTGATAGCCGCGTTCTGATCACTTCCAGGCGAACAGCAGGCGCCCCGGGCCTAGCCGGTCGAGGACTTCGGCGATGTCGGCCGGCGACACCGCGAAGCATCCCTGACTGCGCCCGACATGGCCTTGCTCTCGGGCTCGATGGGCATCCACGTAATCGGCCGCGTGGACCACGATGCCGCGGGCGTCGGCGAGATCGTTCTCCGGATCGAGGCCGATCAGCCGCCGCGACAGCCCGTGCTTGCCGACGTAAGTCTCGGCGGTGAGGAAACTCCCCCGCGACGACGCATTCGAGCCGGGCAGATTCGAGAACCGTTCGACCCACCCGCTGTTGTCGGGGTCGGAGCCGTGTCCGTGCGCGACAAGGTGGGTGGAAGCGATGCTGCCGTTGGCGAGGTCGAGAATCTGGAAGCGCGGAAACCCCGACGGCGCGGCGAAATCGACCACGCCGATCCGGTCTCGCTGAGCAACGCGCGAGGCATGGCGATCGAGCGCCGCCAGCGCGCCGGACAGCAACGACGGCTGCGCGCCCGAAGGGCTCGGCGCGCCCGGTGGCGAGCCGGTTGGGACACGGGAGGCCAGCAATGCGGCACTGCGTGGCAGGGCCAGCGAGGCGCTGCTGCATGCAACAGCGCCGAGCAGCCCTCGTCTGCTGAATTCCATGACTATGCGATCCCGAGTAAGGCTACCCAACAATGGTCAACCTTACTTGAGGTTTCAAGAGGTGATCCGCTGGTGCGTCGAGGAGAAAAACCCGCTTGTCGCTTCGGCAGCTTCGGCCGACATACCCGCCGTGGCTTCGCTTCCCCTTCCGCCGACGTTCAAGCACACCGCGGCCGTCTACTTCGCCGCCGTCGTTGCCGTGGCGCTGGCCTATCTCGTGCGCCTGGTCATGGCGCCTGTGCTGCATGATCGCGCGCCGCTCCTGCTGTTCGTGCTGCCGGTCGTCGCTGCGGTCCTATACGGCGGCCGCGGCGCGGGCCTTTTGGCCGGCTTTCTGTCGCTGCTCGCCAGTTTCAGCCTGGTTCCGGCGAGCGCCCGCGGGTCCGCTCCGATGCTCATCGAAGGCTTGTTCTTCATCGTCGTGTGCAGCGGGATCGGCTTGCTCGGCGGCCGCCTCGCCGCCGAGCGACAGCTTGCCCGCCGCGCCAGCGAACAGTTGCGGCTGCTGCTCGAAGGCGCGAGCCAGTATGCCATCTTCATGCTCGATCCACTTGGGACCATCTCGACCTGGAACAGCGGCGCGGAGCGGATCTACGGCTGGACCGCCGATGAAGTGCTCGGCCGCCATTTCGCGATGCTCTCCACCGAGACGAACGCTCCCGAGATCGCGGCGGATGAGCTCGAGCGAGCGCGCACAGAGGGACGGTTCACGTGCGAGGCGTGGCAGGTCCGGCGCGATGGGTCGGAATTCCTCGCCAACGTGACGATAACCCCGATTGTCGGCGAGGGCCGGCTTCACGGTTATGCCAAGGTCATTCACGACGTCACCGACCGGCGGGCAAGCGAGCTGGCGCTCGAGAAACGCGAGCAGCACCTCCAGTCGATCCTCGACACGGTTCCCGATGCGATGATCGTGATCGACGACAAGGGCGTCGTGATCTCGTTCAGCCCGGCCGCCGAACGCCTGTTCGGCTATTCCCCCCCCGAGGTGATCGGCAACAACGTCAGCATGCTGATGCCCTCGCCCGATCGTGAGCGGCATGACAGCTATCTCGAGCGCTACATCGCCACGGGCGTCCCGCACATCATTGGGATCGGCCGGATCGTCACCGGCCTGCGCGCCGATGGCAGCACGTTTCCGATGAAGCTATCCGTCGGCGAGGCGGTAACCCCCGACCAGCGCCTGTTCACCGGGTTCGTCCAGGACCTGACCGAGCGCAAGGATTTCGAAGCGCGGCTCGAGCAGCTCAAGTCCGAGCTGATCCACGTCTCGCGAGTCAGTGCAATGGGAACGATGGCGTCGACGCTCGCCCACGAGCTCAACCAGCCGCTGACCGCCATCGCCAGCTACGGACAGGCCGCCGAAGCGCTGCTCGAATCGGACACGGACATCGACAAGGCGCTGCTGACGGAGATCGTTTCCGAAATCTCAGGGCAATCGCTCCGCGCCGGCGGAATCGTGCGCCGCCTGCGCGAATTCGTCTCGCGCGGCGAAGTTTCGAAGACCGTCGAAGACCTGCCCAAGCTGATCGGCGAGGCCAGCGCGCTCGCGCTCGTCGGGACGAGGGAAAAGGGGGTCACGGCGCACTTCAACTATGGGCCCGAAGCCACCCCCGTGCTGGTCGACCGCGTGCAGATTCAGCAGGTCCTGATCAACCTGATGCGCAACGCCATCGAGGCGATGCAGGACTCGCCCGTGCGCCGGCTGACCGTGACCACAGGCCTTGTTGACGACACGACCGTGCAGGTGTCGGTTCACGATACCGGCCCCGGCATTTCCGCCGACGCGGCCGAGCACTTGTTCGAGGCCTTCAACAGCACCAAGCAGACCGGCATGGGCCTGGGGCTGTCGATCTGCCGCACCATAGTCGAAGCTCACGGCGGACGGATACACGCCGTGCCCCACGAAGGCGGCGGCGCCGAGTTCCGGTTTACGCTGGTCAGGCCGCCGCCTGGAACGACCGAGACATGACGAAAAGGCGGGTCTACGTCGTCGATGATGAGGAGCCGATCCGGCGATCCTCACGGCTGATGCTAAGCGTACTCGGCTATGATGTCGCCGCCTTCGAAACGGGCTCGGCGTTCCTGGATTCTCCCGCCGTGCTCGAGCCCGGCTGCATCTTGCTCGACATCCGCATGCCGCATGTCGACGGGTTGCAGGTCCAGCAGGAGCTGAACCGGCGCGGCGCTCCCCACCCGGTCGTCATGATGAGCGGGCATGGCGACATCGGCGTTGCGGTGCCGGCGTTCGAGAATGGGGCGGTCGCCTTCCTCGAGAAGCCATTCTCGCGCGCCGCGCTGGTCGGCGCGCTCGAGGTCGCCTTTGCCAAGCTCGAGGACGGGCCCGCGTTCCAGCGCTACGTCGATGCCGCCCGCGTTGCGATCGGCAAGCTGCGCGAGGGCGACGCGGCGGTGCTGCACTTGATCGCAGGCGGCTTCGGCAAGGATGCGATCGCGGCCGAACTGGGCGTGCCGGTGGACTCGGTCGAGGTGGCCCGGGCGCGGATCTTCGCCGCGCTCGGGATCGACTCGATCACCGATGCGCTGCGCCTGGCATTCGCTGGTGGCATTCGCGCCCCTTAGGACTGTTACGTACAGATCGAGCGAGCGGCGACGCAGTATGGTGACGACCATCGCGACCGTGCCGAGTGCCTCGAATGACCACCAAGCCAAGCCACGCCGCCGCTCGACGGCGCATTCTCCTGGTCGAGGACGACGCGGCCGTGCGACGCTCGCTTCAGCTGCTGTTGAGCTCCGATGGCTACGACGTCCGTGCGTATCCGTCGGCGGTCGGGCTGGCCAACGACCCCGAAGCGCTGCGCGCCGAATGCCTCGTCGCGGACTTGATCATGCCGCACAAAGGAGCGCTCGAGCTGCTCGGCGAATTACGGGCCGCCGGCTGGGGCGCACCGGCGATCCTGATCAGCGGGCACTTGTCGGAAGAGACTCGCAAGTTGGCACGCACGCAGGGGTTTGACATGATCCTCGCCAAGCCGATCCCCGACGCATCCTTGTCCAAGGCGATCGAACTGTTGCTGCAGCGGCCCAGAAGCGGCGCGTCCTGCGGCGAAGCGCTGGCCTGAGCGGAAGACCGCGCTGGGTTCAGTATGCTGACTTTCGGGCGGGGACTGCTAGACTCCACAGACCCGTTCGGCAGAGGCTGCCGTCTGTGCCGCGGCGAGCGCGCCGACCCGTGGAAGCAGCCTGGCAAGGTCCTCGCGCTGACACAGGCTGGTTCCAGCCGTGAGCACGGCGGCGGCGCCCGCGGCGATACCGGCGCGAAACGCTTCCCCGAGTGATCTCTCGCAGGCGATGGCGTGGACCATCGCCGCGAGAAAGCTGTCCCCTGCGCCGACCGAGCCTTGCGCCGGCACGTCGAGCGCGGGCAAGCGCGTCACGCCGTCGCGCGTCGCCAGCACTGCCCCGTCCTTGCCCAAGGTTACCGCGACGATCTCCGCCTTGCCCTGCGCCACGATCGCGGCGGCCGCGCTCGCCAGCTCGTGGTCGGCAAGGGCTTTGCCACCCAGCGCCTGCTGCAGTTCTTCCCGGCTCGGCTTGACCAGGAAGATCCCGCCGGCCGACAGTGCGCTGGCCAGCGCCGGACCCGAGGTATCCAGCACCAGTCGCCGCTTCCGCTGGCTAGTCAGGCGCGCCAGTCGGGCGTAGAAATCGATCGGCACTCCCGGCGGCAACGAACCGCTCGCCACCACCAGCGCTGATGGGTCGCGCGCGACGAGCGCGAGGCAATCCCGCCACTCCTGCTCGGCCAGCGCCTCACCCTCCGGCACGATCCGGTACTGCAACCCGCTCGCGGCCTCGACCACGGACACGCTCATCCGCGTCGCAGCGCCGACCTTGAGGGCGTGGCGCACGAGCAGATGCTGATCGAGCATCGCGTCGAGCGCGATCCCCGACGGTCCGCCCGAACAATAATAGGCCCGCGCGGTGACGCCGAGCCGCGCCAGCACGCGGGTGACATTGATTCCCCCTCCGCCAGGCTCGAAGCGCCCCTTGGCGCCGTGGAGCTTGACCGTCGGGCGCAGCGCGTCGACCGTGTAGCAGGCATCGATCGCCGGATTGAGCGTGAGGGTCGCAATCGTTTGCATCTCGGTTCTTCCGTTCGGCGCTTGGCCTTGCGGAAACCGTTAGCGATGCCGGAGTCTTGCAGCAGTCCGGAATGTTACGGAGGCCCGGCCGCGGGGCACGTCGACGGCCATCAGCACGTGATCAATTCTGCCCCGGCCGCCTTTACCGCCGCCGCCATCTCGCCTGAGATACCTTCGTCAGTGATGACGATATCGACCTCGTCCAGCCCACAGACGATCGCGCCCGAGGAGGACGCGAACTTGGAGCTGTCGACGAGCAAGATCACCTGCTCGGCGCGGTCGATCAGCCGGCGCTCGGCGGCAACGAGGATGACGTCCTGCTGCATCACCCCCTGTGGCCCGACCGTAGCGGCGCCCATGAACAGCTTGGGGGCATGGAAGCGCGGCATGCTGGCCTCGCCGGCCGGGGCGAGGATGATGTTCTGTTCGCGAAACACCGAGCCGGACGGGACGAGAATGCGCGTCCCGGCTTGCGGCAGCAGGGCGTTGACGATGTGCAGCGAGTTGGTCAGCACCTGGAGGTCGAGCCCGGCGAGGTGCGGGCACATCTGCAGCGTGGTCGTCCCGCCGTCGATCATCACCCCCTCGCCCGGCTCGCACAGCGCCGCCGCAGCCCGGCCGATCGCCTGCTTCTGCGCCAGGTGCTGGGTGATCGCCTGGTCGAAAGGGGTGCCGGACAAGTGCAGGCGCTGCTCGTCGCTGCGCCCCGCCAGCTTGGCCCCGCCGTGGACGCGGACGATCCGCCCTTCATCCTCCAGCCGGCTGAGGTCGCGCCGGATCGTCGCCGGTGAGGCGCCGAGCCGCTGCTCGAGGTCGCGATAGGCGATGAACCCGGTCGGGCCGATCGCCTCGAGGATCAATTTCTCGCGTTCGGCCGCGTGCATCGCCCCATCCGTAGTTCAGGCGGCCCGGCGCTCGGCTTCGAGCTGGTCGAGCGTCTTGCCCTCGTTGCGCGGCGCCCACAGCACGCCGATGACGCCGCTTATGACGAGGAAGCCGGTGAGAATCCATGCGAGGGTGTGGAAACCGGTGGCGGTCAGCAGCGGAACGAAGAAGCTGAACAGCCCCAGCCCGATCCGGACGACGGCGAAGGCGAGCCCTTGCGCGGTACTCCGCAGCAGGGTCGGGAACATTTCGGCGCTCCACAGTTGGAAGAAGCTCTGCGCCCCGAAACCGCCGCCGAACTGGAGCAGGAAGACATACAGGATGGCGATCGGAATGGTCAGCGGGAACACCGCCAGCAGCGCCATGCCGATCACCTGGATCACCGCCGAGACGGCGAACAGTGCGCGCTGGTTGACGCGGTCGGACAAGCGCATGAACACCAGCCCGATCGAGGCCATGCCGATGAAGAAGCTCAGCGCCTGGATCGCCACGCTCTGCGCCTGGGTCGCGGCCCCAACGGTGCGCAGGATATAGGGAAAGAAGAACCCGTTGGTCCCGGCCCAGAGGTTCCAGAAGCCGTACATCCCGACCAGGCCGGCGAGCGAAGCGAGGTGCTTGCCTTTGAAAAGCGAGCTCACCGGCGGCCGCGCCTCGCGGCTGTCTCGCGCTTCCTCCCACCGTTCGGACTCGCGCAGTTTCGAACGCAGAAGGGTCAACCCGAGCGCGATCACCACCAGGTGCGCGAACACGATCCGCGCGCCGAGAATGCCGAGGCGGGTTAGCGCCAGGCTCATTAGCAGCACCACCACCGGGCCGAGGTACCACAGCACCTGGGCCACCCCGCTGTGCTTGCCGCGCTCGCCTTCGGGCGCCTGCTCGGCAATCAGCGACCACGACGCCGGAATGTCTGCGCCGACGGCCAGACCGACGATGATGAACCCGCAGACGATCATCCACGGAGCTACCGCAAACACCAGCAGCGACATGCCGACGGCGTAAACCAGCATGTCCCACTGGTAGATCTTCTTGCGGCCGACGTGATCGCACAGCCATCCCCCGATCAACGCGCCGACGCCGGCCGAGATGGCGTTGGCGCTAAACGCGCCAATCACCCCGACGAAGGTGGTGGAGAGATGGAAAATCTCCTGCCACAGCGCCAGCGCGGCTGCGCCCGATACGATCGAACCGGCGTCGATGTAGTTGGCAAGTCCGGCGAGGATGGTGTTGCGCCAGTGCTCGGGCGTGCTCATCGACGCGGCTGCTTGGGCGATGCGCGGGGCTTTGGTGGCCAAAGGTCAGGTCCTTGCGAGAATGGTGCGGTCGATCTCGGCGATCGAACGGACGCCGGTCAGGGACATGGCGACGCGCATCTCCCATTCGATCAGCTGGAGCATGTGGCTGACGCCGGCCTCGCCGCGGGCAGCAAGCGCATAAGCCCAGGCGCGCCCGAGCATGACCCCGCGCGCGCCGAGGGCGAGCATGCGGACGACGTCGAGTCCCGAGCGGACCCCACCGTCGGCGAGCACCGTCAGCCGATCGCCGACGGCATCGACGATCGGGGGGAGCGCCCTGGCAGTCGACAGCACCCCGTCGAGCTGGCGCCCGCCGTGGTTCGATACCACGATGCCATCGGCGCCGAGTTCGGCGGCTTCGCGCGCATCGTCCGGGTCGAGCACGCCTTTGATGATCAACGGCCCGTTCCATTCCGAGCGGATGAAGTCGAGGTCGCGCCAGGCGATCGACGGCTCGAAATTCCGGCCGAGCCAGGCGAAGAAGTCCTCGACGCCGGAAGTGCCCTGGGGCAACACCGGAGCGACGTTGCCGAGCGAATGCGGCCGGCCGCACAAGCCGACGTCCCACGCCCAGCGCGGCCGCATCGCCCCCTGCCACAGCCGCCACAGCGCGCCCTTGAACCCGGGCATGCCGGTCAGCCCGGTGCGCCAGTCACGATAACGGCTCCCCGCCACCGGCATGTCGACGGTGAAGACCAGCGCCGAGCACTTGGCCGCGACGGCGCGGGCGAGCATGTCGCGCATGAAACCGCGGTCGCGGATCATGTAGAGCTGGAACCAGAACGGCTTGCTCGCCGCGCCGGCGACTTCCTTGAGCGAGCAGGCGGCGACCGTCGACAGCGTGAACGGCACGCCCGCACGTTCCGCTGCGCGCACCGCCTGGCGTTCGCCGCGCCGCGCGTTGAGCCCGGCAAGCCCGATCGGCGCGAGGACTACCGGCATCGCCAGCTTCTGCCCGAACAGCTCGGTCGAGAGGTCGAGCGCGGAGACGTCGCGCAGCACGCGCTGGCGCAAGGCGATGGCCCGGAGGTCCTCGACATTGCGAGCCAGAGTGATCTCGGCGAACGAGCCGCCGTCGATATATTCGAACAGGAACTTCGGCAGCCGCCGCCGCGCCGCCTCACGAAAATCGTCGACCGAGGCGATGATCATGCGCGCAGCCTCGAGCCGACCCGCTCGATTTCGCCAAGCCAGCGGCAGCGGTAAGTATCGAGATGAGCGTCCAGCGGCTCGACCGCACGCAGCGTTCCCTCGGGCCGCAGCTCGGGGGCGATCAGCCGCAGCGCCCCGAACGAGACGTCGTTGTGGGCATTGGCGGTATACACCGTGGTGTCAGGACGCAGAGCCGCGAGTGCTCGGACGAACACTTCGGCCTCGGCGAAGCGGCCCTCGACCAGCAGCCGCTCGCGCGATCCGATCAGGTCGAGCGAGGCATCGGCGACGAGCGCTGCATAAAGGCAGGCGGCGGCGCGGCGCTGGTGTCCGTCGGTGGGCTCATTGAGCCAGCGCGCCTCACCGTCGGGGAATGGCCCGCAGCCCGACGCCAGCGTCGGCAGCAACATCGCGCCCGAGGCGAGCACCTGGCCAACGGCGGCGACCAGCGCCGGCTGGTCGGGCTTGATGTCGACGCTGCGGGTGTCGAGCCCGATCACCGTCTCGATCTCGCGCCCGCCCATGAACCGCGCCGAGGGCACCGGCCGGCCGAACGGATCGACGTTGACCAGGCAATCGCGCCCCTGAGGCAGTTCAGTGCTGTCGACCGGCTCGCTCGGCAAGCGCATGGCGATGAACCATGTTCCAGTCGAAAGCACGGTCGCTTCGTTTGCGGCGATCTCGGGAAAGCCGCGCGCGGCGAGCAACGCGGCGTTCGAATCATGCACCCCGGCGAGAACCTTCGCCTTTCCTGGAAGCCCGGTGGCCTCGGC
>JAEKKO010000214.1 GCA_019510335.1 Novosphingobium sp.
CCGGCTCGAACCTGATCGGCAGGCTGGTAATGCCCCAGACGCCGGGGAACGGCTTCCACTGCACCGGCCCCGCGAGCCTCGGCTGAGTGACGCGCGCGGCGATCTGGTGGATGCCTTCCTCGACGTTGGCAATGGCGAGGAACTGCCCCAGGCACATGTGCATGCCGCGCCCGAACGCCTGGGTGGGGTTCTTTTCCGGCCGCTCCGGGTTGAAGCTCGTGGCATCGCCGAACACCGCCGGGTCCTGGCCCGAAATCGTCAGCGGGAACACCAGCATCGTCCCTGCGGGAATGTGGACGTCTCGATAATTGAACCCTTCGCAGACCATCCGCATCGTGTTGGACGGAGTGGCGAAGCGCAGCTGCTCTTTCACCACTTTCTTCGCGTAGTCGAAATCCTCGCCGCAGCGGCGGTAGATGCCGGGGTGCTGCAGCAGCGAGTGCATCAGCAGGATCAGCAGGTTTTTGGTGGTGTCGTACCCGGCCGCGAACATCAGGATGAGGAGCTGACGGAGCTCCTTATCGGTGATCTGGCCGTTGGAGTTGGCGGCGATCATCGTGTCGAGCAGGTCGCCCTTCCCGCCGTCGCGGCCGCGCTCCTCGATCAGCCCGTCGACGAAGCGCCACAACGTCTGATAACCGGCTTCGATCACCGGCATCTTCTCGACCTCGAGATTGAAGCTTTCGCCGTGGATCTCGAGGCACTCCATGATCCCCGGGAGCCGGTCGATCGGGGTGCCGAGCAGCGCGAACATCACCCGCACCGGGAACTGCGCGGCGAACTTGGCGAAATCGAACGAACCTTTCGGGGCCCATTCGTCGAGGATCGCTGCGACCGTCTCGCGCATCAGCGGGCGCAGCTGCTTGACGTTGCCTGGTCCGAACGCCGCGCCGGCGCTGCCGCGCAGCCGCGCGTGGCGCTCGCCCGAGGCGACCAGCATCTGGTCGATGGCGAAGTCGCCCCAGCCTGTGCCCCGCGCGCCCATGATGTCGACGATCTCCTCGCCCGGCATCTTGAGCTTGGCGTCGAGCCGGAGAATGTCGTCGATCGCGCGGTAGCGGGTGAGGACGTAGCCGATGTCGCTCGCCGCGAGCCAATCGTGCCGCTCGCGCGCCTTCTCGAAAAACGGGACCGGATCGTTGCCGAACTCGGCGCTGGCGATCGGCAGAGGCTCGAGCTCGAGCTGATCGATCCATTGCATGGTCATCTCCAGCGGGCGGCTCCGGCGCGCCCTGTCGGGCTCACCACCGCTCGCCGCCCTCGGTGGTCAGCGGGCGCTGATACGAGGGGTCGGCGCGGTCGCGGTTGCCCTTGAGGTAGCCGCTGCCGAGCACACCGTTGCCGTTAGGCAGGATCGCCTGGCCTTCGAGCGCGACTTCGACGGTGGCCCTGCGCAACACCAGGCGCCATTTGCCTTCCCGCCGCTCGAGCCGGTCGATGTAGCGCCCGGCGAGGATGCGCGACATCTGCGCGCCCTTGTCGGCGAACAGGCCGATGACGTAGCTCTCGGCGTGGGCGACGTCGCCTTCGATCTCGCAGCTCTGCATCGTGACGTTGTGCAGGTTGACCTCGCTGATCGCGGCGTGGGCATGATTGGCGTGATCGCCGTAAGCGGGGCCCGGAATGAGGTTCCGACCGAGCTCGTGCAGGCTGTCCGGATGGTACGAGCCGACGATCAGGTCCTTGTCATGCCGGTCGTTGCCCCGCGCGGTGCTGACCACGCAGTCGAGAATCTCCTGGCGGTCGCGGAGATAGCGCAGCTCGCGCTCGAGCGCGGCGAAGCGGTCTTCTTCCATGGTCGTCTCCCTTAGCGCGCCGTAAGCCCGCGGTTGCCCGGCTCGAGTCGCAGCCGCAGCGCGTTCTGGAAATAGGCAGTGGCGACGAACTGGCCGACGAGAATCAGCAGCTCGACCAGCTGATGCTCGGACAGGCGCTTGGCCAGCCGACCCCAGGTCTCGTCGCTGATCATCGTATCGGCATGGAGCTCCTCGACCGCGCGGAGGATCGCCCGTTCGTGCTCATTCCACTCGGACGCGGTCGAGCCGACGGTGATCCGCTCGACCTCCTCGGCGGTGAACCCGGCGCGGTGCGCCTGGTTGACGTGCTCGCCGAACTCATAGGGGGCCTGGCAAAGCCAGCCGGTGCGCAGGATGGCGAGCTTGCGATCGCGCAGCGGGAGGACCGCGTTGGCGCCCTGGATCTCGACCGTGAGGTCCATCAGCTTCTGCCACAGGCCGGGGTAGCGGCACATCGTGAACATGATCTCGGGGATGGCATCGAGCGGCAGCGGCGGCTGATCGGCGACGACGGAGCCGCGCAAGCGCTGGGTGTCCGCCTGGACCTGCTCGGCGACGGATTGGCGATCGAGCGGCGGCAGCCGCGGCGGCTGGCCGAGCACTTCCTCGTGCCGCGCGGCGGCCCGTGCTTCGGGCGACTGGCTCATGCGGGCCTCCATGCGCGTCGCTTCAACGGATCACGAGCGGATAATGCTGGTGCGGCGCGACCTTGTGGCTGTCGCGGTACGACGGCGGCTGTCGGCCGCCTTCGTCAGTGATGCCGTACTTGACCGCCATCTCCGCGCCAATCAATGTCTGACCGCTAAGTTCCAGCAGCTGTGGATCGTTCCACAAAGCCCAGATGACATGGCCCGTGAACTCAGGCGTCTCGATCTGGTCCTGGAGGTAGCCGTACTTGTCCGGATCGGCGGCGATAATCGCCAGCAGCCGGTCCGTCGCCAACGCGCCCATCCAGATCGACAGCGCGGCGACATGCGTGCCTGCCTCGCGGAAGTCGACGGCCATGTCGAAGGCCATCTTGTCCATCCCCGCCTTGTGCGCGCCATAGGCCGGACCCAACGAATAGTGAGCTGCGCCCGAGGCCGAGGTGAACACGATCAGGCCTTTGTCCTGCGCGACCATCAAAGGCGCGGCGAGCCAGCTGGCGACGTAGCTCGAGCGCACCCCGACATTGATCAGGTCGCCGAGCTTGCGCGGCTTCTCCCAGAACATGCCAGGACCGGTGAGCTCGTCATGGATCGCCGCGGCATTGTTGACGAGGATGTCGAGCCGGCCCTGCTCGGAGTTGACCCGCTCAAACAGCGCCTCGACCTGCGCGTCGTCGGCATGATCGCAGCGGACGGCAATGCCGTGGCCGCCCGCCGCGGTGACCGCTTCGGCCGTTTCGTAGATCGTGCCGGGGAGCGGGTGGTCGCCGGCTTGCTGAGAGCGTCCGGTGACGTAGACCTTGCAGCCGTGGCTTCCCAATGCCTTGGCGATCCCCCTCCCCGCCCCGCGGCTGGAGCCGGTGACGATCGCGACCGTGTTCGTACCACTCACGCCCAGATCTCCTCTCGTGCAACGGAACGGGGAGCGCCAAGCGCTTCCCTTCAAGACCGCTCGCCCGTATATTGTTCGTCGTCTTGTTAGCGAAGGGGGTGCGCGGCGTCAATTCGCGCGCCGCCGCGGACGGTAGGCGTAAGGGGGCTGAATGGCGAGCGTGCAACCAAAGCCGGATCGGAGAATGGGCCCGGTAGGCTCCGACACCTGGAACGCGATGCTCGACGGGGCCGAGGCCGTTCTTCGCGACGAAGGCCATGCGGCGCTGACCTCACGCCGGATAGCCGAACGGATCGGGGTCAAGCAGCGGCTGGTTTACTACTACTTCGCGACGATGGACGACCTCATCACCGAGCTGTTCCGGCGGCTGTCGGAGCGCGAACTCGAGCGTTTCCGCGCTGCCCGCCGCTCCGACCGGCCGTTGCGCGAGATCTGGGATATCTGCATCCACACCACCGATGCGCGGTTGATCTCAGAGTTCATCGCACTGGCGAACCGCATCGAGGAGCTGAGCGCCGAGGTCGTGCATTTCATCGAGGAATCGCGGCGAATCCAGGTGGACGCGCTGGAGGCGGCCCTGAAGCGCGCGCCGGCAGCGAACCATGCGTCAGCGGCGGCCCTGGCGATTGTCGCCACCAGCGTCGCTCTGACGCTGACGCGGGAGCAGAAGATCGGTGTCGATTCCGGGCATGATGACGTGATGGCGCTGATCGAAGCTTTCTTGGCCCGCGCCGAACCGAGCTGATCCGCTCTCAAACTGCCCACGGTTGCCGGGTCGACCGGCACCTGCTAACAACCTGACGAACACCGCGCCGAATGCGCCGCGTCGCGAGTGTCAGGAGAGCGACATGGATACTGAACCGGACTTCTATTCCGATCCGCAAGTGATCGCTGATCCTCGGTCGTACTTCGACCTCAAGCGGACTTCAGGTCCGGTCTCCTTCGAGCCGCACCACGGCACGGTGATGGTCACGGGCTACGACGCGGCGCTCGAGGTCCTGACCAACAAGGACCACGCCTATTCGTCGGCCTGCTCGGTGGTTGGGCCGATCCCCGGGCTTCCGTTCACCCCATCCGGGGCGGATATTCACGACCAGCTCGAGGAGCATCGCCGCGAGATGCCGTGGGCGGACCACCTGGTCTGCTTCGACGGCAAGAAGCACGCCGAGCACCGGGCGCTGCTCGGCAACCTGCTCACCTACAAGCGGCTCAAGCAGAACGAGGATTACCTGCGCAGCCTCGCCGATCGCCTGATCGACAGCTTCATCGTAAACGGGCGCTGCAACGTCGTCCCCGAGTACGCCCACGCGACGACGACTTACGCGATCTCGGACCTGATGGGCATTCCGATGCAAGACCGCGCCGAACTGCTCGAGCTGATCGGAGCGCCGCCCAGCCAGGTCGCTGGCGACGCCGTCCACAAGATCGGACCCGACCCGCTGATCTTCATGAAGCCGCGCTTCGACCAGTACTTGCGCGAGCGGCTCGAGCAACCGCGCGACGATCTGATGAGCGAACTCGCGCACGCCACGTTCAAGGACGGCAGCAAGCCCGATTTCGACACTGTTTCGGGGCTGGCGCGGTTCCTCTTCGGCGCCGGCCAGGACACCACCTCGCGGCTGATCGCGATGGCCACCCTGATCCTCGGAGGGAATCTTGAGCTCCAGCAGCGGCTCCGGCGTGAACCGAGCCGCATTCCCGACTTCATCGAAGAAGTCCTGCGCTACGATGCACCGGTTAAGGTCGCCTACCGGTTGGCCCTCGTGGATACCACGATCGGCGCAATGGCGGTTCCCGCCGGCACGATCGTCACCGTCTGCCTGACGGGCGCCAGCAACGATCCAGCGCACTTCCCCGAGCCGCAGCGGTTCGACATCGACCGCCCCAACTTACGCGACCACATGGGCTTCAGCCGCGGTGCGCATGGTTGCCTCGGCGCGCCGCTCGGGCGGATGGAAGCGCGCATCGCACTCGAACGCCTGCTCGCCCGCACCGCGGAAATCCGCATCTCCGAGCAACACCACGGCCCGGCCGAGCGGCGGGCCTACCGCTTTGAGCCGACTTACAGCTTCCGCAGCCTGTCGGACCTCCACATCGAGTTCACACCGGCGTAATGCTTCGTCCAACGGAGCTCAAGCCATGGAAAATACCAACAAGGCCAACACCGAACCTGATCCACAGCAGCATAAGCAGCGATCGCGCGAGCACACCGAAGAATTGCTGGACGAGGCGCTCAAGGAGACGTTTCCCGCGAGCGATCCTCCGGCCGTCAGCCGGCCCGAAGATCCCGCACCGGCAAGGAACGAGACCGACCAGCAGAATTGACCCGGCCGTTCACCGCTTCGATTCGAGCCAGTCGAGCAGGATCGGGTTGAACACCTCGGGATACTCGACGTTCGGCACATGGCGGGCGTTATCGAGCTCGATCGAGCGGGCGCCGGGGATCAACTCGGCGATCTTGCGGTTGCCCGCCGGCGGCGTGCCGGTGTCGCCGTCGCCCCATACGACCAACGTCGGCGTGGTGATCGAGGGCAGCTGCGCGGCGACGTCGAACCCCTCGATCGCAAGACCGCCGGCGCGATAGCCGTCGAGCGAGGTCCTGACGACGGTCTCGCGGATCTGGCCCCAGCGCGACGGCCGGCGGATCTTGAAGGCATCGGTGAACCACCGCTCCATCGTCGCGTCGGCGAGCGGCTCGAGCGAGCCGGCCTCGTCCATCGCCGCGAACCGCTCGTCCCACATCTCCTTGCCGCCGGGCACGCCGGCCGGGGATGTGCCGCACAGCATCAGCGAGTGAAGGCGCTCACGGTGGTTGAGCGCGAAGGTTTGCGCAATCATGCCGCCGATCGACAGGCCGATCAGGTGCACCTTGGCGAAGCCGAGAAAGTCCAGCACCCGCACCGCATCGGCGGCGAGATCGGCCATCGTAAACCCGCCCGGCCCCGGGTCGCTGCCGCCATGGCCGCGCATGTCGAGCCGCAGGACCTGCCACCCGGCCGCAAGCAGCGGCGGGACCTGCTCGCTCCACACCCCGAAGTCGCATGACAGGCAATGCAGGAAGCAAGCGACCGGTCCGGCTTCGGGACCAATCAGTTCGTAGCGGAGGCGGCCGTGGCCGGCGTTCAACAGCATATTGGCTCCTAAACCGGATCTTCGATTAACCAGTGCCGCGCTCCGTCCAGGACCAGCGCGTGCGAATAGCCGGCGCCGGGCGCCAGTGCCTTCACCTCGAGATTGCAGGTGTGATTGTCACGCATCCACGCCGCGGTCGCGGTCGGATCGGCGACCTTCCAGCCCAGCGCATAGACGCCGCCATTGGGGCCGTTGGCGAACTCGGCGAGCGCGCTCGTCGCCGGGCTGACCGGGTCGAGCACCAGCAGCGCGACGTCAGCCACGTCGACCCGCGTGGCGATCGCCGGCTCGGGCCAGTCAATCCGCACCGGTTCGTGCTCGGTCCCGTCGAGCACCTCGACGAGGAAGCGGATCGCCCGTCCCGGCACGCGCGGCGCGCAGATGACGTGGGCCAGGGCGTGCGGCTTGTGCGACCGCCCCGCCGCCCAGTCGCGCCGCCAGTTAGGCAGATCCCACGGATCGTTTGGCATGCGGTGGTCGGTCAGCTCCATGATCAGTCCGCCGGTGCTCTTGGGATGGAGGAAGATCAGCCCCGGTCCGACGGTGTTAATGAGGATGCCGAGCTCGTCGCAGCGGCGGTGCGCGGCTTCGGCATCGGCCACCCGGAAGGAGATCGAGTGATAGCCGGGTCCCGACTTGGCGAGATAGCGCGCATACATGAAGCGCGTGTCGTCGGTATGGCGCGGCGACATCACCTCGATCATGTGATCGGCGACGTAGAGCAGCGCCGCGTCGCGATCTTCGGGGCCATAGTAGTTCTCGGAGAACACGATCCCGCCGAACACGTCGCAGTAGATGTGGCGTAGGCGCTCGCATTCCCGCGCGGCGTGAATCGTGTGCAGGTAGCGCTGCGGATGCAGCGGATTCGGCAAACTCATGCCTCGGCCGCGGCGGTTGAACGCCGCATGCCCTCGGCCATCGTCGTCAGCGCCTCGCGCCGGGGCATCGCCAGGAGGCCATCGAACAGCATCCGGTAATGCTCGCTGCTGATGAAGGTCGGACCGTTTCGGATGTTCTCGATCGCCAGCTCAGCGACGTCTTCAGACTGCATCACGTTTGCGATCTTGGACATGTCGATGCCGGACTTGGCGCCCGCCTCGGTGTCGGTGGCGCCGGGGCACAACGTCAGGACGTCGATGCCTTCGGGCTGGAGCTCGGCCCACAGCCCTTCGCCGAGCGCCTTGACCAGCGCCTTGGTCGCCGAATAGGCGGTGGAATAGGGGCAGCCGATCAACCCTTCGACCGAGCCGGTCAGTATGATCCCGCCTTTGCCGCGCTCGCGCAGCCGCGGAATGAAGCCCTGGGTCAGCTGCATCGGCGCATGGCAGTTGACCATCAGCATCTCGGCCATGGCCTGCGGATCGTTGGCCGAATGCTCGCCCTTCATGCTGAAGCCGGCGTTGCTGACGAGCAGGCCGACGTCCCTGCCGGCGGTCGCGTCGAGCAGCTGCTGGGGCGCCTCGGGCTGGGCGAGGTCGAGCTCGCAGACGTCGGCGCGGACGCCGTGCACAGCGGAAAGTTCGGCCGCGAGCTGCACGAGCCGCTCGACCCGCCGCGCCGCCAGCACCAGGTCGAGATGGCGCGCGGCCAGCGAGCGGGCGAAAGCGGTCCCGATCCCCGAAGACGCGCCGGTGACCAGCGCGACCGGTCCGTAGGTGTCCCTGAACGAATCCATGCCGCTAGCCGCCGCCGGAGCGCCTCAGCGGTTCGCCAGCTCGAGAATGGCCGGCACGAGCTTGGGCCAGCTCTCGAACAGCCCTTTCTCCTTGCCCGCGGGCACGGCCGTCGAGCGATAGTTCCACTCGTCCTCGCGCCACGGCGGCAGCATCAGCTGCGAGTGCGGGATCAGCCGGTGGACCCAGAGGCTGGTCGTCTCGGTGTGCGAGAGGTCGCTGCGATGGCTGCGGTAGACCAGCGTCGGCATCGTCAGCCGGGCGAAATCGACCGGCTTCATCCCCGGAACCGGTGAGATGTCCGACGGCACGTAAGCCGCCGCCCACTTCTGCATCACGGCAATGAATTCGTCCGGGTCCATCGCCCGGATCGTGTCGCGCGCCTTGGGGTTCTTGGCGAAGTTCTCGGCCCACGAGGTCGCGTTCATCACCGCGTCCATTCCGCCCTGGCTGGCGAGCGTCGCCGCTTCGCCGCAATAGAAGGTCGCCAGCTGCGTCAGGCCGATCGGATCGCCGCTAATCCACCACAGCGCCAGGTGCGAGCACAGCTCCGGGTGGCGCGCCGCGGCGAGCATCGACACCCGTGAGCCGCCGGAGCCGCCGGTGATCACCGTCGGTCCGAGCTCGAGCGTGCGGATCAGCCCGGTCAGCGCCTCGGCCTGCATCTCGGATTCACTCGGCCCGCGCAGGCAGACGTCCGACTTGCCGCAGTTCGGCCGGTCGTAGATCAGCACCCGCTTGCCGGCCGCGGCCAAGTCTTGCGCCATCTCGCGGATGCCCGGCGAGTCCATGGTGAACCGCCCGCCCGGCGTGATCGCGACCGGCTGGCCGCCCTCATTGCCGTGCAGCTCGTACTCGATACCCGTTCCGTGAACCGTCGCGCGCGCCATCCTCTTCCTCCCTGCTGCCGTCCAATGCGGCGGTTGATCTTAAAACGTCATCTCCAGCACCTTGCTGCCGGTGCCGCTGCCTTCGAAGTGGCCGAGGCCGTAATCGCCCTTGATCGTGGTCCGCTGCATCCGCCGCCCGTATTGCGGATCGTGCCCGGTGACCGAGTGCAGCACCCGCCAGTTGTCCCAGATCAGCATGTCGGTCGGGCGCCACTGGTGGAAGTCGGCGTGCTTGCCGGCGAGCGCGAAAATCTCGCGGCAAACGGCGTCGAGCAGCGCGTCGCCCTCGGCATCCTCCTCGCCCTCGATTCCTTCGGCCATCCACGGCGAGACGTGCAGCACCTTCTCACCGCTCTTGCGGGTCCACACCGCCGGGTGGACCGCCCGCGGCGTGGCGGCGGCGGCGTCCATGACGTCCTGCGAGATCGGCTTTTCCGAGCGCACGGCGAAGTCCCCGGGACGGCCGAAACGCAAGTTTTCCATGATCACGTTCATCCGGTAGAGCACGTTGCGGCACTCGATCCGGGCGCGGTTGAGCTCGTTGTTGTAGCAGTGGTCAAAATGCCACGGCAGCCATTGCGCCAACACCCGCCCTCCGATCTCGACCAAGCCCGGCTCGTTCGGGCGGCAGGTCATGTCGATCACGCCGGGCATGCCGTCCTGGTCGACCCGCGGCACCGCCGGGCTGGGGTGGTCCTTGAGCGGCCCGAAGACGTTGCTGATGGCGACGTGCATCTTGGCGCTCGGCTCGACATCGTCGAATACGATCAGGCCGCGGTCTTCGAAGACGGCGTTGATCTCGTCACGAACGGCCGGTTCGGCGAGGGTGTCGAAGGTCACGCCCGCGATCCGCGCCCCGAAGGCGAGATCGGGCGAAAGCTGGCTGATGGTTATCGTGCTGGTCATCGGTTGCTCCACGTCATCCAGCCGCCGGCTGGACGGAAGGCTGCGGACTCTCCGCCCGCGGATGCAACCGGATGTAGGGAACCGCAAGCATCACGCCAGCCGCCAGGGCGGCAAACGTCACAAATATCGCCGTGTAGCTGCCGGTCAGGTCAAATATCAGGCCGAACAACGGCGGGGTGGAGAGCAGCGCGCACAGCGTGACCATGCTCAGCAGGCCCATCGCCCGGCCGACCACGCGCTGCCCAAAGATGCGTGGCACCAGCAGGCTCTGCATCGGCACCATCATCCCGCCGAACAGGCCGATCAGCCCGACCCCGAGCGCGATCGCACGATAGCCGGCGGCGGCTTGCGTCAGGCAGGCCATGCCGCACGCGAAGCCGGTCAGGCTGACGAACATCAGCGTGCGCGGGCTGAGCCGGTCGGCGACGGCAGCAAAGCCCATCTTGGCGACGAACCCGCAGCCGCCATAGATCGAGATCAGGAACGCCGCGTCGCGCGCCTTGATTCCCTGGTCGAGCGCCACCGGGGCGAGGTTGGTGATCATCCCCTTCATCCCCGAAGTGACGGTGGCGAAGATCGCGAACGCCAGCCAGAACGCCGGATCGGTGAGGATCTCGCGGGCCGAGACGGTCACTCCGGCCCTGGCGCGATCGGCGGCGATCGGATCGGCCGCGACGCCATCCGGATGCCGCCCCCGATCCGCCGGACTGTCGATCACGAGAGCCGCGGCCGGCAGGGTGCCGATCAGGAGCACCAGCCCGACCAGGCGAAAGGCCTCGCGCCAGGCGTGCTGATCGAGCAGCCACTGGACCAGCGGCGGATAGATCACGCTGCCCATGGCAACGCCCGCGATGGCGAGGCCGAGCGCAGTGCCGCGGCGGCCGACGAACCAGCGTGACAGCAGCACGGTCGCGGCGATCGGTCCGATCAGCACGTTGGCCGGGGCGATGAACACGCCGAAGATCACCAGCACCTGGGCGAACGAGGTGGCGAACGACAGCGCCACATAGCCGGCAGCGAGCAGCAGCGAACCGAGCACCATCATCAGCCGCACGGAAATCCGGTCCATAAGCGCTCCGAACGGCGGCGCCAGCAAAGCCGAGCCACCGGAAAGGACGGTCATCGCCAGCATCAGCACCATCCGGCTGGGATGGAATTCGTGGCCGAGCGGCACGGCCACCACGCTGTAGCCGGAGGCGATGAACGAATCCGCCGCGAGCAGCAGGAAGCAGCACGCGACCTGACGCCAGCCGATGGCAAAGTTGCCAGTCATCTACGGGACTCTCCCGGGGCGGAGTTATGCCGCGATTATCGCCGCATCGCGCCGGACTTGGAAAGGCCATTCGGTGTCGGCATCGCCCTAGCGGCGTCCCACGTCAAAATGCGCCGACCACTTGCGGCACCGAGTCCCCAATCATGCGCGAATGATTCGGGCACGTAATCCTCCAGAACCGGAAATAGCTCAGTGGAATATCAGCCATAGAATGATGATCACCGGAATGGGGATTCCGATGAGCCAAAGAAGGAGGCCCTTGCCCACGATATCTCTCCTAAAATTTCTGTCGAAGATCAAATCCCTGGTTTAAGCGCCAGTTCCAGAATAAGTGATCAGGCATCATGTAATGTAGGAGGCATCGTTCAATTCTAGACACTTCTGCGAATGCAGCGCGATACAGACGAGGTTAACTGCGGATGAATGGAACGAGGGTACCAATTCGTCGCATGGCAACGGTCAGTTCGCGGCCAAAGCAGCGACCGCAATGGCGCTGCTGGTGTCGACTGATGCTTTGGACTCCTTCACCTGCAGTCCCGGAACTTCGCTTGGGCAAGTTCGTTCGTGCTGTGACCGGACAACCGCGTCGCTGCATTGAGAGGTAAACATGAACAGGATCATTCTAATCGGCGCTGCGACTTTGTCGCTGGCGATCAGCAGCATGGCCACGGCGCAAGTCACGTCGACCGAACGGGAAATGCCGAACGGCAACGTTCGCACCACGACCCGCGTCGACACCCCAAGCGGCACAGCGGTGACTCGTACCATCGATCGCCCGAACGGCACCCGCACCGTGATCCACCGGCGAACCGACGAAATGGGCAATGAGCGCATTGTGCGCCATGACCGGGGCGACATCGATCGCCGCGAGATGGGCCATCATCGCGGCTACGCCTGGGGGCACCACCGCACGTGCGTGACGCGCTGGCATCATGGCCACCGCGTCACGCGCTGCTGGGCCCGCCGTTAAGCTCCGTTCGAAATCCCATGACCGCGTTCGCCGCAAGCGCGCGGCGGGCGCGGTCCTTCGCGTCAAAGGCGATTGTGACGGCCGACTTGGATCATTCAGCATGTGGTAAGCCGCCGCTAACGATTTTCCGGCGCGGGCGACGATCGGGTCCGCGACCGTTTGCGCAAGCCCGCGCCTGAGGATCAAGCCATTGGGTTCAAGCGCGATGCACATCACCAGGCAAGGCTCACTCCGCTCGCCCACCGCGGCAACACGGTTCGGCAAGTGGCACATCGCGCTCGGGCTTGGCGCCATGTTCCTCGCCGGAGCCAAGGCGCCGGCAGCGCCGCGGCCAGACCCCTTCGGTGCCTGGCGCAATCCCGACCGCTCAGTGGTCGTGAAGCTTCAGCCGTGCTCCGATAAATTGTGCGGAGTAATCGTCTGGGCGTCGCCCAGCGCCCAGGCCGAAGCGCGCCGGGCCGAAGCACGGCCCCTGATCGGGCTCGAGTTGCTCCGCGACTATCACCGCGTCTCCGCGACGGCCTGGCGCGGAACCGTCTACGTTCCCGACATGGGCCGGAGCTTCTCGTCCAAGCTCGTGCAACGGGACGCCAACACCCTCGAAATCTCCGGCTGTGTCATCGCCGGCCTGCTCTGCCGTCATCAGCAGTGGCAGCGCGCCTGACGCCGCAACCCTAATGAAAGCCCGTGGACGTTCGACCGCCCCGCCCCCGGGGCGGGCGGAGGAACGCGACTCGCGTACCGGCGTTGATTCCCGGCGAAGGCGCAGAACGAGCTTTCTCTCGAAGTGCGCCATTGAGGAGTTGATCATGAAAAAGGTTCTGAACGGTGCTGTCGCGGCGTTGACTGCCATCGGCAGTGTAATGACGGCGGTCCCGGCTGCGGCGCAGTACAGCTACCGAGACAGCCGCGATTACGGCTACTCGAATCAGTACCGGACTTACGATCGCGACCGCGACCGCGACCGGGATCACGACCGCTACCGCGATCGCTACGACCGCCGCACCAACGAGCGCTGGCATTACTATGGCGATCGCTACGGCTATGACGGCTACCGCGGGCGCTGGCGGACCGGTCAGCGGTTCCCGTACTACAGCGATCGCCGCTACGTGATCACCGATTATAACGCGTATGGCCTGCCGCCGCCGCGCCCCGGCTACCGCTATTACCGCGACAGCAGCGGCGACATCGTGATGGCGGCGGTCGCCAGCGGGATCATCGGCCTGATCGTCGGCAGCGCGCTGAGCGACAATCACCGTTCGTACCACCGCCGCTGGTGACGAGCCGCCCGGCACCAGTGACCCCGAGCCAAGACGAGGCCCCCGCACTGCGGGGGCCTTTTCGTTAGCGGGGCGGCCGATCCCTAAAAACGGACGTTCCGATCGTCTGCAGCTGGCGCGCCGTCTCGAGGTCGATGAACGCGGCCAGCGAGAGCTCTTCGGCGGAGACCAGGTTGGCCTTCATCATCCGCAACGCGAACGGCTCGCGCCCGCAAAGCTGCTCGGCCGCCGCGAGGGACTCGGCGTGAAGCCGCTCGCGGGGAAACACCCGCGTCACCAATCCGTGCTCGAGCGCCGCGGCGGCGTCGAACTTCTCGGGAAAGAACAGCAGCTCGCGGGCGCGGGCGCCGCCGACGATGCGGGTCAGCGACCAGGCCAGGCCGATGTCGCCGGATACACCCACGTTGAGGAACGCCGTCGAGAACTTCGCCTGGTCCGAGGCGAAGCGGAAGTCGCACGCGGCGGCGTAGCCCATCCCGGCCCCGGCACAGCCGCCGTCGATGGCCGCGATCGTCACTTGCGGCATGGTGTGGAGCAGCGTTGCCGCGTGATGCAGCAGGCCGAGGTCGGCCAGCGTGGGGGGGGCGCCGCGAGGCTCGTCGCCCGCTTGGCCGCCGAGGTCTGCACCGGCGCAAAAATCGGTCCCGGCGCCGCGCAGGATCACCGCCCGGGCGTCGCTGGCGGCAATCTCGCCCAGCACTTCATAGACGCGGCGGCAGGCTTCTACCGTCACCGAGTTGCGGCGCTCGGGGCGGTTGAACGAGACGATCGCGATCGCGCCGCGCCGCTCGAACAGCACCGACTGCTCGCCTGCGCTCACGCCGGATCAGCCCAGACCGGGGTGCGCTTTTCGGCGAATGCCTTCGGCCCCTCCCGCGCATCGGGACCGGTCAGCAAGCTGCGGACCTCGGGAATCGTGAACATCGAGCGCATCGACTGCTCGACGCTGCTACCGTCGAGCGACTGGACCACCGCCTTGGTCGCGGCGATCGAGGCCGGCGAGCAGAGCATGATCTCCTCGGCCCAGCGCCGCGCCGCCGCCATCAGCTGGTCGGCGGGCACGACTTCGGCGACGAGGCCCATCGCGGCGGCTTCGGCGGCGCTGATCTGGCGCGCCGTCAGCAGCAACGCGTGGGCGCGCTTGGGGCCAAGCTCGCGGACGATCCGCTGGATGCCCCCGCCCAGCGCGGCGAGGCCGACCCGCGGTTCGGTCAGCCCGAAACGGGCGTGCTCGGCCGCGACGATGATGTCGGAGGCGAGCGCAACCTCGAACCCGCCGCCCATCGCCGCGCCGTTGACCGCGGCGATCACCGGCTTGCGCCGTGAAAAGCGCGCGACAAGGCCAGCAAAGCCGGTTTCCGGCACCGGTGGACGATCGGCCGAGGGCTTGGTCCGCAAGTCCGCCCCGGCGCTGAACGCCTTGTCACCGGCTCCGGTGACGATCGCCACGCGCAGCTGCGGGTTGCGCTCGAAGTCGTCGAAGATCGCCCCAAGCTCGTGGCTGGCGTCGGCGTGGAGCGCGTTGCGCATTTCGGGGCGATTGAACGTGACCGTCAGAAGATGGCCGTCGGCTTCGACCTTGCTGTGCTCGTAAGCCATCGCGTCATGCTCCCTCAGTCGGTCCGCTGCGGTAGCCTAGGTTCAGCCCTTCCCGCTTGTCGCAGCGTCTAGGAGCGCCGAAGGTGCGGGAACAAGCATCGGCCGCCGTCGTGGTGAAGGTACCGTGCCGGCGATGCTCGGGCCAATGCAACTGGAGGAACACCGTCCGTTGCCCAACGACGAACGCCAATACGCCCCGGCGACCGCGCGCAATCGCGACCCGATCGTCGCGGTCTTGCGTGAAGTGCTGCCGGCAAGCGGGCTCGTGCTGGAGGTCGCCAGCGGCACCGGGGAGCACGTCGTGCATTTCGCGCGCGATCTGC
>JAEKKO010000215.1 GCA_019510335.1 Novosphingobium sp.
CCGGGTTGCCGACCCTGTTCGTCAAGGCCGTGAGGCTGGCAGGTAACGACTGACGATGAATGCGATGCCCGGTTTGGACGCGAACCTCTCCCGCCGCGCGCTGCTGCGCTCGGGTGCGCTGCTCGGCGCCGCCGCGACGCTGCCGTGGGCGCGCGCCTTCGCCGCCGCGCCGGAAGGCTGGCCGCAAGTCTCGGGGCTGATCGAGCGCTATGTCGCCGAGCGGCGGGTGCCGGGAATGATCGCCGCGGTCGGCTGGCGGCAGGACCAGCCCACAGCACTGGCCAAGGGCACGCAAGGGTTCGACGATCCCCATCCGGTCACGCCGCAAAGCCTGTTCCGGGTCTATTCGATGACCAAGCTGGTCACCGGCCTCGCCGTGATGATGCTAATCGACGAGGGCAAGCTGGCGCTCGACGGCAAGCTCGCCGACCTCGCTCCCGAATTCGCGGCGATGCGCCTGGCCATCGATCCGCAGGCGAGTCTCGAAAGCCGTCCGACGGCGACGCCGATCACCATTCGCCACCTCCTCACCCACACCGCCGGGCTGGGTTACGCCGGGATCAGCCGCAACAAGGTCGGCGAGGAGCTGCTACGGCTCGGGGTGGTGCCGGCGGCGATCTCGCACCGGGCGATCCCCGGCTTCACCGGGGCCGTGCCGACGCCCGGCGCGGACGAGTTCCTCCGCCGGGCGGCGAGCGTGCCGCTGGTCGCGGAGCCGGGGACGAGGTGGCGCTACTCGATGGCTTACGACGTGCTTGGCATCCTCGTCGGGCGGATCACCGGCAAGCCGCTCGGCGCGTTCCTGCACGAGCGGCTGTTCGCGGCGGCGGGCATGGACAGCAGCTTCTTCCGCGTGCCGCCCGCGCTCAAGCCGCGGCTGGCGACCAACTATGGGGTGCTGCTCGGCATTCCCGTACCGATCGACAAGCCGGCGACCTCGGTCTTCGCCGAGTCCCAGCCGTTCGACTTCGGCGGCGCCGGGCTGGTCTCGACGCCGGCCGATTTCGACCGCTTCCTGCGCCTGCTGCTCGGGGATGGAGCGCTCGACGGCAAGCGCGTGGTTAGCGCGGCGGCGGTGCGGATGGGCACCTCCAACCTCCTGCCACCCGGCGTCGACACCCGCGGGACGTTCATCGCCGGGGCGGGCTTCGGCGCTGGCGGCCGGGTCGGCCTCGGCGCCGACGAGGGTTCGTTCGGGTGGTCCGGCGCGGCCGGCACGATCGCCCTGATCCAGCGCCGGATCGGCTTGAGGGCCGGGCTCTACGCCCAGTTCATGCCGGCCGAGACATGGCCGCTGCAGCGCGAGTTCCTCGCCGCGGCGCGCGCCGATTCGTCCGCGCTGGCCCACGCGTGAGCCTGCCGGGGATCGCCTTCGCCGGCTCGCGGCTCGACCGCGCCGACCACTTGCGGGTCGACGAGGCGGCGCTGGCGAAGCTCGCCGACGGCGAGGCTCGCCTGCTCCGGCTCGATGGCATCGATCCGGTGATCGGCGGCGACGGGCGGCTCGTCTGGGCCGCGCTCGAAGACGCCGACCGTTCCGCCGAACTGGTCTTCCTCGGATTGCTCGACGGACGTGCCTGCTTCGCCCGCACTGCCCAGGTCGGCAGCACCGCTCCGCCCGATCCGCAGCTGTGGCAGCTGATCGCGACGATCCCGGCAGATGACCTCGCCACCTATGGCGCGGCGCGCAGCCTGGTCGACTGGCACGCCCGGCACCGCTTCTGCGCGCGTTGCGGCACCGTGACGCACCTCGCTAAGGGGGGCTGGCAGCGGACGTGCGCCAATCCCGCATGCCGCGCCGAGCATTTCCCCCGGGTCGACCCGGTGACGATCATGCTGGTCGAGCACGACGGCAACCTGCTGCTCGGCCGCCAGCCCCGCTTTCCGGCAAAGCGCTACTCGGCGCTGGCCGGCTTCGTCGAGCCCGGAGAATCGCTCGAGGAAGCCGTCGCCCGCGAAGTGTTCGAGGAGGCGGGTGTCCGAGTGCGCGACGTGAGCTACGTCGGCAGCCAGCCGTGGCCGTTCCCTTCCTCGCTGATGATCGGCTGCCATGCTTTGGCCGACGATCCCACGATCACCATCGACACGACGGAGCTCGACGATGCGCGCTGGTTCACCCGTGCGGAAGTCGCCGATGCGGTCGCGGCCTCCCACAGCGGCGATCTCGGCACGGCCTTCGGCGCTCCGCCGCCGCACGCCATCGCCCATCACCTGCTGCGCGCGTGGCTCGAGCGTGGCTGAGGGCGGCCCAGCTCTCCGGGAGTGACGGCCTCGAGCTGCGCGGCATTCTCCTCGGCCGCGGTCTTGGCCGTCGGGTAGAGCAGCGCCGAGGCGAGGAACGCCCAACCGGCGCCGCCGCACCATCCGGCGGCGACGTCGCTGGGGAAGTGGACTCCGAGCCAGACTCGGCTCAGCGCCACCAGCAGCGAGACCACCACCGCACTCGCGACGATCGTCCGCCGCACCGATGGCCGTGGGCTCATCGCCGCAAAGCCGAGTCCGATGGCGATGTACACCACCGCCGAATTGAAGCTGTGGCCGCTCGGAAAGCTCGCCCCGCCGGCTTCGGCGAGGTGTGAGACCAGCGCCGGCCGCGGCCGGCCGACCGCTGCTTTGAGCAGCGAATCGACGATCCATCCGCCGATGATCGTGCCCGCGAGCAACAGCGCCTCGCGGCGCAGGCGCATGAACAGCAGCGCGACCATCGCCCCAATGGCCACGAGATTGCGGAGCAGTACCCCGCCGAGCGCGGTGAAGTCGCGGACGTTCTCGAGCAGCCACGCCGGGCCCCGGGGGTGGAGGTCGGGACCGGTGCGCCAGAACCGCAGGCCGGCGGCGTCGAAGCTCAGGCTGCGGCCGCTCAGCACCAGCCACGCGAACACGACGAAGCCTAGCCAGCACAACCCCCCGGCGAGCAGCGCGTGGCGCGGCGCGATCCGCCAGCCACGCGCGGGCAGGGCGATCGTCTCGGCGGGGCGGTACGCTTCGGCCACTGGCGGAAGAACGCGCCGTCCGCTCATGGTATCCCCAAGCGACGGGCATCGTTACTAAATGGTTGAAGCGCCCGCCGCACCCGGTCCATAATCCGGTCATGAACGCACAAATGCCGGCAAGGGGAGCGGAGCTGATCGCTGGCGGACGGGCCATCGCCGCCGGTCCGCAGTGGCTCGCGCGCCTGTTCGCCGGCGGCGCCCACCGCATCCTCGACCGGATCGACGCGGGGCTGGAGCGGGGTTCGGTCGAGACCAGGCTGCCCGACGGCAGCACGCGCCTGCTCGGCGGGCGCGAGCCCGGGTTCGCTGCCGCGGTCGAGCTGCGCAGCTACCGTCCGCTGTTGCGGCTCGCCACGGCCGGGTCGGTCGGCTGGTACCAGGGATGGGACGCAGGCGAGTGGACCAGCCCCGACCCGGTGGCGCTGTTCGCGCTGTTCATGGACAATTCGGCTTCGCTCGGCGACGCCGCCCGCGCCCGCGGCCCGTGGCGCCTGGTGATGCGCGCCGTCCATCGGCTGCGGCGCAACAGCAAGGCCGGCGCCGCTCGCAACATCCACGCGCACTACGATCTCGGCAACGACTTCTACGGCGCCTGGCTCGGCGACAAGATGATCTACTCGAGCGGGGTGTTCGCCGACGCAGAGACCGCTCCGGGGTTCTTCGAAGGCCACTATTTCGAGCGCCTCGACCGAGCCCAGGCGGCGAAAGTCGAACGCATCGCCGAACGGCTGGCGCTGAAAGGCGGCGACGAGGTTCTCGAAATCGGCTGCGGGTGGGGCACGGTCGCGGCATTCCTCGCCGAGCGTTTCGCCAGCCGGGTCACCGCGATCAGCCTCTCGCGCGAGCAGCTCGACTTCGCCCGGCGCAATTTCGCCGGCCTGGAGCGCGGGCGGGCCGAGTTCAGGTATCAGGATTACCGCGACGTCGCCGGCGCTTACGACGCGATCGTCAGCATCGAGATGGTCGAGGCGCTCGGCCGCGAATACTGGCCCGAGTTCATGGATTGCATCGCCCGCAACCTCCGCGCCAACGCCGACTTCATCCAGGCTTACGTCTTCCCCGGCGGAATGCTGATCCGCACCTCCGAGTTCCGCCGGCTGGCCGAGCAGCGCGGCCTCGCCTGGCAGGACGAGAGCTGGTTCGGGCTCGACTATGCCGAAACGCTGCGGCTGTGGCGCCAGGCATTCGAGGACGCCGTCGAAGCCGGACGGCTGCCCGCGGGCTTCGACGAGCGGTTCGTGCGCCTGTGGCGCTATTACCTGATGTACTGCGAAGGCGGTTTTCGCGGCGGCGGCATCGACGTCGCGCAAGTCACGCTGGTCAAGCCGACTTAGATCACCGAGCGGAACACCCCGTCGCCGGCATAACGGGCGAGGATGGTGTCGTGGATCACCGGGCTGAGCAGCTTGTGAAAGGCGCAGCCGACCAGGCAGTTGTTCCACCAGATCACTTCGCCTTCGAGCGCCTCGAGGCCGGGAATCGTCAGCCACACCAGCGATCCGGCGTGCATCCGGTTGATCGCCGCCGCCGAGAAGCCCGACAGCGAGAGGTCGTGGACGACCGTCTGGAACCCCTTGGCGCCCGACGGCCGCAGCGCGGCGGGAATGCTGGTCCGGGTGCGCGGCGCGCACCGATCCTCCTGTGCTGCGCGCGTGTAGCTGTCCATCATCGCATAATCCGACACGGCTCATTTCCTCCATGTGTTGCCGCGAGCTTGAGCGGCAGACTTGGTGGAGAATGGACGAGGGTGGTTGCGAGGTGATTAGGACGGCTGGTTAATGGATTCGCGGTGGGGGCTGGCGAACTGTTCACCAAGCAGCGCGACCAGCCGCGCCGCGACGGCTTCGGGCGGCTTGACGCTCGCCGGGTCCTCGCCCGGATAGGCGCGGGCACGCATCGCCGTACGGGTCGCGCCGGGGTTGAGAATCGCGCACCGCACCTTGGCGATGTTGCGGACCTCCTGGGCGTAACAGTCGAACAGCACTTCGGCCGCCGCCTTGCTCGCGGCGTAAGCGCCCCAGTAGGCGCGGGGCGTGGTCGCGACGTTGGTGGTGAGGTAGACGACCCGCGCGTCCTTGCTCTTGCGCAGCAGTGGATCGCACGCCGCGATCAGCGCCTGGCTGGCGAGGACGTTGGTGGTCAGCGCCTTGGTGAAGGCCTGCTGGTCTATTTCGGCGACCGGCGTCAGCTGCGGCAGCACGGCGGCGGCATGGACCAGCATGTCGAGCGCCGGCCAGCGTCCGGCGAGCGCTAGGGCCAGACGCGCGATGGCGTCGGGCTCGGCCAGGTCGAGCGGGGCGATCGTCGCGTTGCCGCCCGACTCGAAGATCTGCTGCTCGATCGCTTCGAGGGCGCGGGTGTCGCGCGCGGTCAGCACGACATGCGCGCCAGCGGCGGCCAGGGCGACGGCGGTTGCGGCGCCGATCCCGCGACTCGCCCCGGTCACGAGCGCGAGCTGGCCCGCGAAGGGGCCCGGCGGCACTGGGCTTTCGCTCACGCGACTTTTTCGACGGGGAGGCGGAGCTGGACCGGGTTCTCGCGCTCGCCGAGGTCGGTCAGGCGCGTCGGGTACTCGCCGGTGAAGCAGGCATCGCAGTATTGCGGGCAAGGCTTGCTCCGCCCCGCCTCCCCAACCGCGCGATAGAGCCCATCGATCGAGACGAAGGCGAGGCTGTCGGCGAGGATGAAGTCGGCCATGGCCTGGACGTTCATCCGCGCTGCCAGCAGTTTGGAGCGTTCCGGCGTGTCTACGCCATAGAAGCAGCTATGCTCGGTCGGCGGGCTGGCGACGCGCATGTGGATCTCGGACGCGCCGGCCTCACGCATCATCTGGACGATCTTCAGGCTGGTGGTGCCGCGCACGATCGAATCGTCGATCAGCACGATCCGCTTGCCTTCGACCAGCGCGCGGTTGGCGTTGTGCTTGCGCTTGACGTCGGCGTTGCGGGCGCCGTCGGACGGCTGGATGAAGGTCCGGCCGACGTAGTGCGAGCGGATGATCCCGAGCTCGAACGGGATGCCCGATTCCTGGGCATAGCCGATCGCGGCGGGAACCCCGCTGTCGGGCACGGGGATGACCAGATCGGCGTCGGCCGGCGCTTCGCGGGCGAGCTCGACCCCGATCCGCTTGCGCACCGAATAGACCGACTGCCCGTCGAGGATCGAATCCGGACGGCTGAAGTAGACGTGCTCGAAGATGCACGGCCGCGGGGCGCATGGACCGAACGGCCGGTGGGTCGAGATCGTGCCGTCGTGGCGGACCTGAACGAGCTCGCCCGGGTCGATCTGGCGGACGAACTCGGCGCCGATCACGTCGAGCGCGACGGTTTCCGAGGCGAACACCACGGCATCGCCGATCCGCCCCATCACCAGCGGGCGGATGCCGAGCGGATCGCGGCAGGCGATCATCCCTTCCGGCGTCATGCAGATCAGCGAATAGGCGCCCTCGACCATCCGCAGCGCATCGACGAAACGGTCGAGCAGGGTCGGGTAGCGGCTCGTCGCAACGAGGTGGATGATAACCTCGGTGTCCGAGGTCGATTGGAAGATCGAGCCGGATCGCACCAGCTCACGCCGCAAGTGCATCGCGTTGGAGATGTTGCCGTTGTGGGCGATCGAGAACCCGCCCGAGGCAAGGTCGGCGAACAGCGGCTGGACGTTGCGCAAGCCCGAGCCGCCGGTGGTCGAGTAGCGGACGTGGCCCGAAGCCATCGCGCCGGGCAGGGCGGTCAGCACGGCGTTGTCGTTGAATACCTGGGCGACATGGCCGACGCCGCGGTGCGAGTAGAACTCGGCGCCGTCGAAGCTGGTGATGCCGACCGCTTCCTGGCCGCGATGCTGAAGGGCGTGAAGCCCGAGCGCGACGATGCCCGAGGCCTCGCGCGCGCCGATCACGCCGAAAATGCCGCACTCCTCGCGCAGCTTGTCGCCTTCGGGGTCAAGGAAGGGGTGAGTAAGGTTCATTTGTCCGCCGGGGGTGCGGCCCTGCTTTGGCGATTGTCGGCCGCGATAGCAAGGGGAAGGCCACGGTAATCCTCCGCGGCGACACTGCTCAGGCGGCGACTGACAGGCAGTCGCGCCCTTGCTCCTTGGCCGCGTAGAGCGCTGCGTCAGCCGCCTTCAGCGAAGTCTGCGGGTCGCGCGACAAGGGCGCCAGTCCGGTGCTCGCGGTGACCCGGATCTCGGCGCCGCCGATCCGCGTCATCGTCGCGGCGAACGTCGCCCGCAGCCGGTCGCAGATCGCCTCGCCTTGGGCCAGTCCCGTTCCGGGCAGGAGCAGCGCGAATTCCTCGCCGCCGATCCGCGCCACCATGTCGGCATCGCGCAATGTGCTCCGCGCGATTCTGGCGAACGTCCGCAGGACTGCGTCGCCGGCGGCGTGGCCGTAACTGTCATTGATGCGCTTGAAGTGGTCGAGATCGATCACCGCGATGCAGCCGCACGTGCCGAGGATGGCGCTGCGCTGGAGCATCTCGAAAAAGGCCCGGCGGTTCGGCAGCCCGGTCAGGGTATCGGTCGACGCCGCCTGCTCGAGCGCGGCTTCGAGGCGCTTGCGGGTGGCGATGTCGCGGATCGCGCTGACCACGCCGAAGGCTTTGCCGTCGTCGTCGAACACCGCGCGCAGGCGGCTCTCGAACCAGCGCGGCTCGCCGCCGGCGGTGATCGCGAGATAGTCGATCTCGAACGTCTCGCCCGGGCTCGCCAGCGCCAGCTGATGCGCGCTGCGGACCTGCTCGTGATACTCGGGAACGACGAACTCGAGCGCGTAGTGCCCGACCATTTCCTCGGGGGAGTAGCGCCCGAGCTGGCTCACCGAGGGTGACACGAAGACGATGGCGCCGAGCACGTCGGTCTTCATCACGATGTCGCTCGAGTGCTCGGTCAGCATCCGGTAACGCGCCTCGCTTTCGGTCAGCTCCTCATGGAGGCGCTGGCGGCGGCTCATCGCGCCGGCCACCGGAATCAGGCACAGCACGGTTGTCGCGAGGTAGACGTAGAAGAACGTCACCTTTTGCGGCATCGACAGCATGAGTCCGGCGAACGCACCGTGACCGGCGATGGTCAGCCCTCCGCCGACGAGCGCCAGCACGGCCATCATCGCCGCCGTCGTCGCGGTATCGCTCCAGACGATGGCGAGCACGATCGCCAGCACCGGCACGAACAGCAGCGGAATCGAGCTCACCCCGAAGCACAGCCAGGTGATCGCCGCCATCGCCGAGCAGGCCCAGGCCATGGGCGACGACCCAGCCGGGCATTGTGGCCACGGGTGGACGCCCTCCGATGAAGTACAGGGCCAGGGCGGCGATGAGGGCGGACTGGACCGGAGCGACGAGCCCGAGCGTCACCACGATCCGCACCAGCGTCCGTGGCCTTTCGGCATAACGATCGGCGGCGAGGGCATAGCGAAAGCCGGTCACCGCGGCGATCGCCTCGATGCCGTTGGCCACGGCGAGCGGGACGGCGAGTGCCCAGCCGAAGCCGCACAACCCATTGACGAGCACGTTGGCGACCGCGGTGGCGGCGAGGAAGCGCCAGCGCGTCGGCGGGGGCTCCTCGAGCAGACAGGCGGCGACGATGGCGTTGGCCATCCAGATGAAGGCAATGCCGGCGTCGAACCGGGTGAACGCGATCGACACCCACGCCGCGCCGAAATAGGCGATGGCTGCGGCGAGGGGACCACGAAAGCCGGTGCGACCAAACATCGCCGGTTGCTACGACAAGGCGGTTAATTTCCCTTCAATTCCGGTGCAGGAGCTCTGCGTAGTTCGCGCGGCGATGCGCCGTGGCGAAAGCCCTGTTGCCGTCCGCGCCTGCCCGCCCTATCCCGCGCTCGCCTGCCGCCAGCCGAAAGCGCCTTCTTGATCCTCTCCCCTTTCGAATGGACGATCGCCAAGCGCTACATGCTTCCCGGGCGGAGCGAGGCGTTCATCGCGCTGGTCGCCGGGATCAGCCTGTTCGCGGTGATGCTCGGGGTCGCCGCGCTGGTCATCGTGATGAGCGTGATGAACGGCTTTCGCGCCGAACTGCTCGACAAGATCGTCGGGCTCAACGGGCACGCGATCATCCAGGCTTACGGCGGCCGACTGGACAACTGGCAGGAGGTGCTCAAGGAAGTCCGTGCGACTCCCGGCGTCACCCGCGCCTCCCCGCTGATCGAGCAGCCGTTGCTGGCCAGCTTCAATGGCCGGGTCGAGGCGATCCTCGCCCGCGGCAACACGCCCGAGGACATCGCCCGCCTCGCCCCCAAGGTGAAGGCCGGCGACTTGCGCGAGCTCCAGCCCAACGCCGGCAACATCGCGATCGGCTCGCGCCTGGCGGAAAACCTCGGCGCGCGGGTCGGCGATGCGATCACGATCATCAATCCGCAGGGCCGCTCGACGCCGTTCGGCACGGTCCCGCGGGAAATCGCCTACCATGTCTCGGCGATCTTCGAGATCGGCATCTACGACTACGACCAGAGCTTCGTGATCATGCCGATCGCGGACGCGCAGACCCTGCTGCTGACCGGCGATTCGATCGGCATGATCGAGGTCAAGACGTCCGACCCGGACACCGTCGGCCAGACTCTGGCGCCGCTCGCGCGCAAGCTCGCCGGGCAAGCGGTGGTGACCGACTGGAAGACGATCAACGCCTCGCTGTTCGAGGCGCTGGCGGTCGAACGGGTGGCGATGTTCGTGGTGCTGTCGATCATCGTGCTGGTCGCCGTGTTCAACATCCTGTCGTCGCTGATCATGCTGGTCCGCGCCAAGACCCGCGACATCGCGATCCTGCGGACGATGGGCGCGACCCGCCGCTCGCTGCTCAAGATCTTCGTCACGACCGGCTTCATCATCGGCGCGCTCGGCACGCTGGCCGGGCTGATCCTCGGGTTCGTGTTTCTCTATTTCCGCCAGCCGATCGTGCACTTCGTCGAGATCGTCACGGGCCAGAACTTGTGGGATCCGTCGATCCGCTTCCTGACCGAGTTGCCGGCGCGCAGCGATCCGGTCGAGATCACGCTGATCTGCGTGATGGCGCTGGCGTTCAGCTTCCTCTCGACGCTTTACCCGGCGATGAGGGCGGCGGGCACCGATCCCGTGCAAGTCCTGCGCTATGAGTGACGCTATCCACGACCCGGTCGTCCGCCTGACCGGGCTCCAGCGCAGCTTCGAGCAAGGCGGCGTGCGGATCGACGTGCTCCGCGGGATCGACCTCGACATCCACCCGGGCGAGATCGTCGCCCTGCTCGGCCCGTCGGGCTCGGGCAAGTCGACGATGCTCCAGGCGATCGGCCTGCTCGAGGGCGGCTTCCAGGGCCGCATCGAGATCGCCGGGACCGATGCCTCGACCTTGCCGAGCGGCGGCCGCACCGAGCTGCGCCGCAATCATCTCGGCTTCGTCTACCAGTTCCACCACCTCCTGCCCGACTTCACGGCGCTGGAGAATGTCGTGCTGCCGCAGCTCATCGCCGAAAAAAGCCGCGCGGCGGCCGACGAGCGGGCGCGCGAGCTGCTCGGCGCGCTCGGGCTCGGCGAGCGGCTGCACCATCGGCCGAGCCAGCTCTCGGGCGGCGAGCAGCAGCGCGTCGCGGTGGCCCGTGCGCTCGCCAACAAGCCCGAGCTGGTGCTGGCCGACGAGCCGACCGGCAACCTCGACGAGGCGACCGCCGACAAAGTCCTCGCCGAATTCATCCGGCTCGTCCGCGGCGAGGGCAGCGCCACCCTCGTCGCCACCCACAATGAACGCCTGGCGTTGGCGATGGACCGCGTAGTCAGGCTTCATGAAGGTAAGCTGGAGTAAGGGAACCAGGGCTGTTTCCCAGCCGTTTTCGCGATAAACCTTATTGATTGGACGGAGTCTCCAGATGGCGAATCACCCGAGCACTTTTGCCGGCGGCGGCGGCGGCGGAGCCCGCCGCGTCGAGTGGGATGACAGCGCCGAGCTGCATCGCGCCGACGACGGCGGAGGACTGCTCAACGGGTTCAAGGCGGTGCGCCACGGCACCCTGGCCGAACTGATCCGCTTCGTCGTCGCGCTGCCGGCGGCCGAGCGCCGCCGCTACGTGATCGAGCGCGCCGGCGACCACAAGCTGCGCGCCGACGAGGTCATGGCGCTGGCCGCCCGGCCGGACTTCCCCCGCTGACGGCCGCTCCGAAACCGTCGCCGACGATCGCCCATTTCGCCGCGCGCCTGCCCGACGGACGCGAGGTGCCGCTGTCCGATAAGCTCGGCAATGTCCTGCTGATCGTGAACACCGCATCGAAGTGCGGCTTCACCCCGCAGTACGCCGGGCTCGAGGCGCTGTGGCGCAAGTACCGCGATCGCGGCTTCGAAGTGCTGGCGTTCCCGTGCAACCAGTTCGGCCACCAGGAGCCGGGCGACGCCGCCGAGATCGCGCAGTTCTGCAGCGTCAACTTCGACCTCAGCTTTCCGGTGATGGCCAAAGTCGAAGTCAACGGCGCCGGCGCGGCGCCGCTTTACGAGTGGCTCAAGGCCGCGGCCCCGGGCGTGCTCGGGACCCGCGCAATCAAGTGGAATTTCACGAAATTCCTGGTCGGCCGCGACGGCAAGGTCGTCCGCCGTTACGCGCCGACCGACAAGCCCGAGGCGCTCGAGCGCGAGATTGAGTTGTTGTTGTAGATCAGCGCCTCTCAGCGGTCAGCTCTGAGGCGTGAACGTAATCGGCAATGTCTCGAGCCCCCAGACGCTCAAGAATGGCCGCCACCTCACGTCCCCCGCAAGTTGCGGGTTCTTCAGTCGCTGTGCAATCAAATGCAGGCCCTCCTGCAACTGAGCGCTGGCGATGAACTGGCCGAGGCAGATGTGCCGGCCCCGGCCAAAGGCAACGTGGCGGTTTGAATTCGCGCGTTCCGGATTGAAGGCCAGTGGGTCGGGGAAGACAGCCGGATCACGCCCCGGAAGGGACGCCGGGAACACCAGCCTGTCGCCTGTGCGAAATTGAAAACCGCCGTAGTCAAATTCTGCCACGACATCGCGAAATGGAATCCCGATTCCAGAGTGCCGTAGCGCCTCCTGCACGACCTTCCTGCAGTAATCCTTGTCCTCGGCGCAGCGGGTATAGCTTTCCGGCTGCTCAAGGAGCAATTTCATGACGAGGGTCAGCATGTTCTTCGAAGTGTCATAGCCGGCCGTCAGCAGCGTGATGAGCGCGAACCGGAGCTCGGTTTCGCTGAGCTTTCCAGACCTTGCGGCTGCTATCATCCAATCTAGGAGGGAATTATCGTCATATTCGTCACCCTTCTCGCGCAGCGTGACGAGCTCGTCGGCGAAGCTCCAAAGAACTTCCCAACTCTCCATAATCAAGGGCTTGGCTGCAAGATCGAGCCCAAACAATGCAAACTGGGCCTCAAGTGCACTGCGGAGCCGCGGAATGGGTTCCGGGGAGACGCCGAGGATGCTGCAGATGACCGTGACCGGGAAGTAGGAAGCGAATTCAGCGAAATCGAATGCGCCGCGAGGCAGCCATTCGTCGAGTAGATCGTTCATCACCTGCTGGATCAGCGGGCGAAGCTGATTGGCGTGCCTGGGTGTGAATGCGTCGGCCACGCTCGCCCGCTGCCGGATGTGCGCCTGCTCAAATGGGGTGCCGAGGTTCTCCTCCCAAAAGCGCCCCCACAGCGTGCCGCGCTCACCATAGTGATCGACTATCCCGCCGTAGCCGGGTCTTAACCTGGTATCATCGGATAGTAGGTCTACGGTCGCCTGATAACCGTGCACGATGTACCCGTGTGAGAACCTTGCCAGCCACGGATGCTCGCGTCGCGCACTTTCAAGCCAAGGGTCCGGATCTGCGGAGAACTCCGCCGTTTCGACCGGCAAGGTCGGCAGTGGTATTTCGAAAGCCGCTTCCATCGTGTCTGCCTCCATGTGAAGCGACCACGTTCAAAACCGCTCCATCGGAGCAGCGGCCCAACTGACTCGCCCGCCGGGTCTCTCGCCCCCCTTCAGCTCACCACTGCCTGCAGCTGGCCCGGATCGACTGCTGCCACCGCCTGCTTGAGCTCGTCGATGCTGCCCGCCTGGCCCTCGGCTTCGACCATGAAGCGGTTGCCGACGGCGACGCCGAACTTTCCGTTGTGCGCGGCGTTGTGCCATTCCTCGGTCTGCAGCTGGCCATTCACCGTGCTGGTGCGCTCGTAGCCATCGGCGTCCTGCTTGCTTTGCGACATGCCCATCGCCGTGCCCATCGCGGTGAGCCCGCCGAGCGCGGCCATGTCGGTGATCTTGAGCCGGAAGCTCTTGTCGCCCGAGGTGTAGGTGCCCTCGGCCTCGCTACCCATCGGCCCCAGCGCCGAGGATTCGAGCGCGGTCCGCTGGTAGCCGCCGATCGAGGCGGGGAGGAAGCCCTGGAGCTTGGCCGGGTCGACCGCCGGGTGCTTGCCGTTGGCCGCATCCTCCATCTGCCGGCTCGCCGCCTGCATTTTCGCCATGTCGACCGAGCCGACGCCGGGGACGTGCAACGTTCCCGAGGCGGCGGCGATCCCGCCGGGCCGGTAGGGCGAACCGAAAATGCCGGTGATCGTGCTGGTGACGACGCCGACCACGAGCAGCACCACGATCGCGGCGAGGAACGTCACGACCGTGTAGGACACCGCCTTGTCCTGCGGGACGCGCATCACCGGACAAACCCCGGTGTAGAACAAGTAGAAGCTGTAGAGCCCGAGGATGCCAAGCACCGCCAGCGGCGGAAACAGCTGGAACACGGCGGCCACGAAGCTCGCAGTCGCGCCATAGGCGACGAGCTTGAAGGCCGCGGTGCGATTGCTCTCGCCGTCGAATTTGGGCGCCAGGTAATCGGCAATCAGCGCAACGATGACCACGCCGACGATCGTCATGACGTAGCTGACGATGGCGTGGCTGATGCTGAACACCAGGCTCGGGCGGAAGCTGAACCCGAACGCCCCGTAACCGAACACCTGCCCGCCGATTAGCGCGCAGACCGGTCCGATCGCGGCGAGTGGGACGACGTAGCGGGTGATCACGTCGCCCGGCGTGGTCGGCTCGGCGGCGATCACCGGCCATTCCTGCTTCGGCTTGAAAAGGATGGCCTTGACCCTGTCGACCAGTCCCGCGCTCGTCCCTCCGGTCGATGGTCCGTTTCCGATGGTGTCGATCATAGCCGCTTTCCCCTCCAGCCTGCCGCGCCTTTTGCCCGCGTCAAGTGGATACCATCACATCCGGCGCAGATTGCAAGCGCGGTAGGTTCTGCGCTGGGGTCCCGCGGTTGCTTTTCCCCAGCCGCCGCCGGCCTGCCCTTGATCGGCCGCCGGCTCCCTCTAGGTTCATGGGCTCATGGCTTTCGCTCCGTTCGTCCCGCTGCGCGTGTTTTCGAGCTACACGATGCTCGACGGCGCGATCGATCCCAAGGCGATCGCCAAGGTCGCCAAGGAGCGCGGCTTTCCGGCGATCGCGATCACCGACCGCAACGGCCTCTACGGCTCGGTGGCGTTCGCCGCGGCCGCCCGCGAGAGCGGCGTCCAGCCGGTCGTCGGGTGCATGCTGGGGGTCGCTCGCGACGAGAAGACCGTCGATTGGCTGGCGCTTTATGCGCAAGACCAGGCGGGGTGGGAGAACCTCTGCCACCTCGTCAGCCGCGCTCACCTCGAGCGGCCACTCGAGCGTGAGCCGCACGTGGCGCTGGACGATCTCGACGGCCGCAGCGCCGGGCTGATCGCCCTGACCGGAGGCGGCGAGGGCGCCCTCGCGCGCCTCCTCGCGGAAGGGCGCGAGGAGCAAGCGCGCGCTTATTGCGAGCGGCTCGAGGCGCTGTTTCCGGGGCGGCTCTACGTCGAGCTGGCGCGCCGCAATGACGATGTCGAGGAAGCCGCGGAACAGGCGCTGATCGAGCTGGCTTATGCCCGCGAACTGCCGCTGGTCGCGACCAACCCGGCCAACTTCGCCGATCCGCAGTTCCACGGCGCCCACGACGCGATGCTGTGCATCGCCAACTCGACCCACGTCGACGCTGCCGAGCGGCCGCGCTCGAACCGCGATGCGTTCGTCAAGTCGGCGCCGATGATGGCCGAGCTGTTCGCCGACTTGCCCGAGGCGCTCGCCAACACGCTCGTCATCGCCCAGCGCTGCGCGTTCGCCCCGCCCAAGCGCAAGCCGATCCTGCCGAGCCTGGCCGGCGACAAGGACGGCGAGGCGCGGCTGCTTGGCGAGGACGCGCGGGCGGGGCTCGAGACGCGCCTCGAGCCGTACGGAGCGCTCCCAGCCGAAGAGCGCCAAGTTTATGTCGATCGCCTCGAGTTCGAGATCGACGTGATCAACCGGATGGGTTTCGCCGGGTATTTCCTGATCGTCGCCGACTTCATCAAGTGGGCCAAGGAGCAGGGCATCCCGGTTGGTCCGGGGCGCGGCTCGGGCGCCGGCAGCGTGGTCGCCTGGGCGCTGACCATCACCGACCTCGATCCGATCCGCCTCGGCCTGCTGTTCGAGCGGTTCCTCAATCCCGAGCGGGTGTCGATGCCGGACTTCGACATCGACTTCTGCGAAACCCGGCGGGGCGAGGTGATCCGCTACGTCCAGGCCAAGTACGGCCACGATCACGTCGCCCAGATCATCACGTTCGGCAAATTGAAGGCGCGCGCGGTGCTGCGCGACTGCGGGCGGATTCTGCAGATGAGCTACAGCCAGGTCGACCGGCTGTGCAAGCTCATCCCCAACCACCCGACCGACCCGTGGACGCTGCCGCGCGCGCTCAACGGCGTTTCCGAGCTGCGCCGCGAGTATGACACCAACGACGAGGTCAAGCGGCTGATCGATCTTGCGATGCAGCTGGAAGGGCTGCCGCGCAACAGCTCGACCCATGCCGCCGGCGTGGTCATCGGCGACCGTCCGCTGGCCCAGCTCGTGCCGCTCTACCGCGATCCGCGCTCGGACATGCCGGTGACGCAATTCGACATGAAGCACGTCGAGGACGCCGGCCTCGTCAAGTTCGACTTCCTCGGCCTCAAGACCCTGTCGGTGCTGCGCAAGGCCGTCGACCTGCTCGCCCGTCGCGGCATCGCGGTCGATCTCGGCACGCTCGCCTGGGACGACCCGCAAGTCTACGAGCTCCTCCAGCGCGGCGACACGGTCGGGGTGTTCCAGCTAGAATCGGAGGGAATGCGCCGCACCCTGGCCGCGGTGAAGCCGACCAACTTCGGCGACATCGTCGCGCTGGTTTCGCTCTACCGGCCGGGGCCGATGGACAACATTCCGCTGTTCGGCCGGCGCAAGAACGGGCTCGAGCCGATCGAGTACCCGCACGCGAAGCTCGAGGGCATCCTCGCCGAGACGTATGGGATCTTCGTCTACCAGGAACAGGTGATGCAGGCCGCGCAGGTTCTCGCCGGCTATTCGCTCGGCGATGCCGATCTCCTGCGCCGGGCGATGGGCAAGAAGATCCAGGCCGAGATGGACGCCCAGCGCGCCCGCTTCGTCGCCGGCTGCGCCGAAATTTCGGGGATCGGCGAGGCCAAGGCCAACGAGCTGTTCGACTTGATCGACAAGTTCGCCGGCTACGGCTTCAATAAGAGCCACGCCGCGGCTTACGCGCTGCTCGCCTACCAGACCGCGTGGCTCAAGGCGCACTACCCGCACGAGTTCTACGCCGCCTCGATGTGCTTCGACATGCACCAGTCGGAGAAGCTGGCGGTGTTCGTCGACGACATGCGCCGCAACGGCGTGGCGCTCGAAGGCCCGGACATGAACCGCTCGGAGGCCGAGTTCGGGGTCGAGCGCACCGACGAGGGCCACGCCGTCCGTTATGCCTTGGCCGGCATCCGCAACGTCGGCGAAAAGGCGATGGACGCAATCGTCGCCGAGCGCGAGGCCAATGGCCCGTTCGCCTCGCTCGAGGACTTGTTCCGCCGCGTCCCCCCCGGATCGATGAACCGCCGCCAACTGGAAGGCCTCGCCGCGGCCGGCGCGCTCGACAGCCTCGAGCCGAACCGCGCCAAAATGCTCGCCAACGCCGACATGCTGCTCGCCGTCGCCGAGGAAGCCGAGCGTTCGCGCACCAGCGGCCAGGCGGCGCTGTTCGGCGGCGCCGACCACGCCGCCCCGGCATTGCGCCTGATTGACGCCGAACCGTGGTCACGGATCGAGCAAATGGCCAAGGAGCGCGAGAACTTCGGGTTCTACTTCGCCGCCCACCCGGTCGGGCAGTACCGCGCCATCGCCTCGGCCAACGGCGCGCGCAGCCACGCCAGCCTGGTCGCGCAAGGGATCGAGGGCGGGCGCGCGCAAGCGGTGATGGCCGCGCTGGTCGAGGCGGTCAGCCGCGGCAAGACCCGCAAGGGCAAGGACTTCGTCCGCGCCGACTTCTCCGACGCCACCGGCCAGTTCTCGGCCGCGTGCTTCGAGGAAGCGCTGGTCGAGCCGATGCTGCGCTGGGCCGCCGAGGGAACTTGCGTGCTGCTCAACGTCGAGCTCGACAGCCCGAGCCCGGAAGAGCCGCCGCGGATCACCGTGCGCGGGGCCCGCCCGCTGGCCGAAGTGCACAGCGCCGCGCAGATGCTGCTGACCCTGGAGATCGACCG
>JAEKKO010000216.1 GCA_019510335.1 Novosphingobium sp.
CCCCGCTATCGGCGCCCCCCTACCGGCGTCGCGCCCGCCGCGCCGCCCCGTGCCCAGATGGCGGAATTGGTAGACGCACCGTCTTCAGGTGGCGGCGCTCGAAAGGGCGTGGAGGTTCGAGTCCTCTTCTGGGCACCATCTTTCCATCGGTAGAGCCCAAGTTCGAAGGCCATTTCTGCGGGGACTTCACGCAGCTTCGCCGCAAATTCCACTTGCGGGATCGCTCGGCAATCCTGTGCGTTGCCACGGACATGCAGTCCGACGCGATCCGCGAGAGCCCTCAGGCGGGCACCGAGACTTCGCCAAGCCGGCGCTGGCAGTGGCTAGCCGCCGGGCTGGTTGCGCTAGGCTGTCTCGCGACCGCGGCTCTCACGGTGATCCTCACGTACGGTTGACTGCAACGCCCGGGCCAGCAGGATCAGCGCCGCGCCGAGGTGAAACAGCCCGCCGGGGATCCACATGATAAGGCCGGCAAGCTGCTGGTCCTCGCTCGGGGTAAGGCCGAACGGGGTCATCCCCATCGCCGCATAGACCGCATACCAAGGGCTTCCGGCGAGGGACATCAGCGCTCCGAGGCCGCCGCCGATCATCGAGGTCACGAACAGGCACAGCGCGGCGGTCATCGCCCCGGCTCGGCTGAAGCATCGCGGCAGCATGGCGGTCCAGAATAGCAGCGCACTGGCGACGAAGCACAGGTGCTGGACGATGTGCCAGCCGTCGTGGCGCAACGCGCGGTCGAACAGCGCCGGCATGTGCCAGAGCACGAGCACGGCGGCCTGGATCGCGGTCGCGATGACCGGGGCCGCCAGGCCGCGCCACAGCGGCAGGCGAATGATCGGCGCGAACAGCTGCCGCCCGGCCGCGGGCAAGCCCCACAGCAGCACCGGTCCGGGCCGGGCCGCGACCAGCAGCAGCGCGGCCGGGAGCATGATCAGCTCGTGCTCGATCATGTGCATGGTGAAGCTGACCTCGCCCGCTTCGTGCAGCGGCGACACCAACGCTCCGGCAAGGATCGCCCACCCACCGAGGAACAGCGGTGCGCGCTGCGTCAGCAGCCCACCGCCATGGTGCGCGCGGCGCCGCAGGCGGAACAGCCCGCCAACGTACAGCGCGAGCGTGACGAGCAATGGCAGGGTGACTTGCGGATCGAGCGTCCAGCCGATCGCCTCGCCATGCGCCTCGTGTGCCCCGGCCGGCGTGGAGAAAGCCACCGGGGCGAGCGCGGCCGCCGTTAGCCGAAACATGTCGGCAGGATCAGCCCCGCGGCGATCTGGAGCAGGATCGCGAAGCCGGCGAGCAGCGCGAGGAGGGCACCGACGAGCCCGAGAAAGCTACGCCCACTCCCCGCCGGGCCCCGCCATGCGCGCAGTGCGTAGAGCCCGCCAATGATCGTCAGGATCAGTCCGAGCAGCGAGACGATGACGACGTAGCCGCCGCTCTGCCTGGCGCAGGCGTCGAACACCCCGTTGCTGCCGACCTGATGCGAGAGCGCCCATCCGCCGGCTACAAGCAGCACGCCGATGAACGGTTGCGGACGGCGCAGGAGATCGAATCTTGGCATCAGACCAGCCTCGGCAGCCAGTAGACCATGGCGTAGATCGGCAGCCAGATCAGCCAGACGAACCGCCAGTAGATCGCGTTTTCGGAGCAGTCGACGAAGCGCCGTCCCTCGCCGCCGTGGTCGGTGTGCATCAGCGCGGTGAGCACCAGCGTGTCGAACCAGTCGGTCGCGATGTGAGTGGTGTGGAGCACCATCAGCATCCACACTGCCGAGCCGTAAGCGTTCTGGTACCATAGCACGTTCAGGGAATTGAGCTCGAACCCGCGCAGCACCATCAGCACGGCGCCGATCAGGCTGATGATCACCAGCAGCCGCCGTACTCTCGGCAGATCGTGCGTTTCGGCGGCGAGCTTGACCAACGTGTTGGGGATTTCGCTGAGCAGCAGGAGCACCGTGAACAGGGTGCCGGCGAGCATCGTCGGCGGCGGGAACGGCGGCGGCGGCCACGCCTGCTCCTTGTCGAGGATGTAGAAGTATGCGGCGATGGCGAGGACGAATGCCGTCCCTTCGATCAGGAAGAAAGCGATGATCCCCCACCAGGTCAGGGAGCGGTGCCCGAACGCGTGTGTCGGCAGCGGCTCAAGGTCGGTCGAAAACGAGGGGCGGGGGTCAGCGCTCGTGGCCATCAGTCGATCACCGGTTCGCCTTCGGGGCCCCGGTCCTTCGGCCAGAACCACGCGGTCAGCGCCACCGCGACCGGCAGCGCACCGATCGCGAGGGCCCATGGGGTGAACATCGTCGCGATGAACACGACGGTCGTGGCCGCAGCGGCAACCAGCGGCCAGATCGTCGGCTGGGCCGAGGGCTCGCGCAGATCGGGCTTGGCTTCAAGCACTGTCGTCATCACCAGCTCACGGTCTTCGACGCGGAGCCCGCGAGCGAACGTGAGTTCCGGGCTCCATAGCGGAGTGCTGTCGCGAACGACTGGAATGTGCGCGAAATTGTACGGCTCCGGCGGCGAGCTCGTCGCCCATTCGAGGCCCGGCGCGTTCCACGGGTTAGCCGGGGCGCGCGCGCCGCTCCGCAGCGATACGATCATGTTGATGACGAACACGACGACGCTGACCGCGAACAGCACCGCCCCGAGCGAGGAGAGCAAGTTGAGTGTCCCCCACCCCATCGATGCCGGGTAAGTATAGACCCGCCGCGGCATGCCCTCGATGCCGAGGATGTGCATCGGGAAGAACGCGACCTGGAACGAGACGAAGCTCAGCCAGAATTGCCAGCGGCCAATGCTTTCGGACATCATGCGGCCGGTCATCTTCGGGAACCAGTAGGTGATAGCCCCGAGCAGCGGGAATACCGCGCCGCCGATCAGGACGTAATGGAAGTGGGCGACGACGAAGTAGGTGTCGTGGACCTGGAGATCGAGCGGCACGCTCGCCAGCATTACCCCGGTCAGCCCGCCGATGACGAAGGTGACTATGAACCCGACCACCCACAAGAGTGGGACCTCGAAGCGGGGCCGCCCGCTCCAGATCGTGGCGATCCAGCAGAAGATCTGGATCCCGGCCGGGACCGCCACCGCCATGCTCGCCGAGGTGTAGAACGCATAGCCCATCCGCGGCAGCCCGGTCGCGAACATGTGGTGGACCCACAAGCCGAACGCGAGCAGCCCGGTCGCCGAAAGCGCCAGCACGATCGCGGTATGGCCGAACGTCTGGCGCCCGGAGAATGCGCCGACGATCTCGCTGACGAACCCCGTCGCCGGCAGGAAGATGATGTAGACCTCGGGATGCCCGAAGAACCAGAACAAGTGCTGCCACAGCAGCGCGTCGCCGTATTCGTAGGTGTTGAAGAAATGGGTCCCGACGAGCCGGTCCGACATCAGCATCGACGAGGCGAGCGCGACCGCCGGCATCGAGAAGATCACCATCAGCGAGACCACCAGCATCGCCCAGACAAACAGCGGCGTCCGCGCCAAAGTCATCCCTGGGGCCCGCTGCTTTAGAATCGTCGCGGTCATCGACACCGCGACCGACAGTGCCGCGATCTCGGTGAAGGTCACCATCTGCGCCCATACGTCGACGCGCTTGCCCGGCGAGTACTGCGGGCCGGACAGCGGCACGTAACTGAACCATCCTGCGTCCGGGCCGACGTTGACAACGAACGCGACCCACAGCAGCGCGCCGCCAGCGACGTACATCCAGTAGCTGAACGCGTTGAGCCGCGGGAAGCCGATGTTGCGCGTTCCGATCATCAGCGGGACGAGGTAGATCGCCATCGCGTCCATCACCGGGACGGCGAACAGGAACATCATGGTCGTGCCGTGCATCGTGAAGATCTGATTGTAGCGGTCTGGGCTCAGCACATGGTGATTGGGACCCGAAAGCTGCAGCCGCATGAGCGCCGCGAGGATTCCGCCGAGTGAAAGGAAGACGATCGCGGTGACGAGGTAGCGGCGGCCGATCGACTTGTGATCGACGCTGCACAGCCAGCCGATGAACCCGGGGGCGTCGCGCCAGGTCTCGGTCAGCCGGCGGTCGAGCTCGGCCCCGGTCAGATCGGGGCCGTCACGCAAGTATTCGCGGGGGTCGGGCCGCTCGTTCACCGCAACGTCTCCAGATAGGCGGTCACCGCCGCGAGCTCGGCCGGCGACAGCGGCACTTTCGGCATGTGATTGCCCGGCTTCGCCTGCTGCGGGTCCTGCACCCACGCGGCGAAGCCGTCGTGGTTCGCCGGCAAGGTGCCGGAGGCGATCGTCCGCCGGCTGGCGACGTGGGTAAGGTCGGGCGCAATCTGGCCCGATGCCGGCGTTCCCGAGACGTTGTGGCAGGACGAGCACTGGAGGGTCTGGAACAGCAAATATCCGGCGAGCGCCTGGCCGCCGGTGGGGATCGGCGGATTCTTCAGCCCGGCAGCATACCAGGTGCTGAACGCCTGCGGGTCGTCGACGCTGACGTCGAGCGCCATGTGCGCGTGCTGCATGCCGCAGAACTCGGCGCACTGCGCGCGGAATCGGCCAGTGTGGAGCGGATGCAGCTCGAGCGCGGTCTTTCGGCCGGGGATCAGGTCCTGCTTGCCGGCGAGGTTGGGAATCCACAGGCTGTGAATCACGTCCACCGACTTGAGCGTGATCCGCGTCGTGCGGCCGGCCGGCAAGTGCAGTTCGTTTGCGGTGTGGACGATGTACGAGCTGACCGGGTCCTTGTAACGGACGTCCCACCACCACTGGTTGCCGGTGACCTCCACCTCGAGCGCGGGATTGGCGCTGGCGCGGGCGAGGCTGCGGTCGGTGAACCAGGTGGCGATCGCCAGCACCGCCAGGATCAGCGTGGTCGCTCCGGCGAAGGCGGTGAGGCCGCTACGCCAGCCGTGCTCGGCCTCGACCGGCGGCTCGCCCTGCAGTCCGGCGTTGCCTCGGCGATTGTCGCGACCATGGACGATCGCCAGCGCCAGCAGGACCATCACGAACAGGTAGACGACGACCGTCGTCCACAGGAACTTGTCGAACAATCCGCCGATCAGCGCCCCGTGCGTGCCGTCGCGGCCGTTGCTGCTCTGTATGCCGGCACAACCGGCGAGGAGCACGAGCGCACCAAGGGGGAGCAGCCGCCTCATGGCCGCCTCTCGACGTCTTCTTCGGGGGTCACGCGAATGACCCCGCGCGGCTCGTTGAGCGACGGCGGCGGGATGTTCGCCGGTTGGTCGGCCCGTCCGGCGAGGATGTCCTTGCGCGTCCGCGACGAGAGCGAGCGGACGTAGCTGGCCAGCTCCCACGCCTGGTCTTCCGTGATCCGGTTGCGGAACGCCGGCATGCCGTTGGGCCGGCCGTTGAGGATCGTCTTGACGATGTCATTCATCGAGCCGCCGTAGCGCCAGCGCGCGTCGGTCAGCGCCGGGCCCATGCCGCCGCCGCCGTTGGCATGGCAGCCGTTGCAGTTCATCCAGCCGAACAGCCGCTGCCCTTCGGCAAGGTGGTAGGCATTGCCCCCGTAAGCGCGGACCCGGTTCTGATCGCTCCCGGTGTTGTGATAGTCGCGGGTCTCCCTCGCGCAGCCGGCGAGGGCCAGAGCGAGCACGAGCAGGCTAGCGGGGAAGGGCGAAGACATAGAGCCTCGACGAGCGCGCCGGACCAGCCGCCGACGCCCGAGAAGATCGCGACATACTGGCGCCCGTCGGGCCCGCGGTAGGTCATCGGCAGCCCGATGATCCCGGAATCGAGCCGGGTCCGCCACAGCAGCTTGCCGGTGTAGGCATCAACCGCCTTGAACCAGCCGTCCATGGTTCCGTAGAACACCACGTCGCCGGCCGTCGCCAGCGCTCCGCTCCACACCGGCAGGTCCTCGCGGACCTCCCACACAGCATGGTTGGCCGCGGGGTCCCACGCGGTCAGCACGCCGCGGTTGCCGCCGGGGCCGGCATACATCCGCGCCTCGGCGCCCATGAACGGCGTGCCGGAAATGTAGTTCGCCTCGGAATGGCCCTCGTCCATGCACAAGTTGATGTGCGGGATGTAGACCAGCCCGGTACGCGGCGAGAACGCCGAAGGGTTCCAGTCCTTGCCTCCGGGCGCTGCCGGGCAGATATGGCGGACGACGCGGCCCGACTGGGGCGACTTGTCCGCGGCCATCACCGGCCGTCCGCTCTTGAGGTCGACTTTGAGCGCGCTGTTGACGTAGGCGTAAGGCTCGGCCGAGAGCACTTGTCCGGTCTGGCGGTCGATGATGTAGAAGAATCCCGTGCGACCGGGATGGGCGATGACCTTGCGGATGGTTCCGCCGATCGGCAGGTCCATCAGGATCATCTCATTGATGTCGTCGTAGTCGAACAGGTCGTGGGGGCTGGTCTGGTAGAACCACCGCGCCTGGCCGGTGCGGACGTCGCGGGCGAACACGCCGGCGGTCCACTTGTTGTCGCCGGGACGCTGCTCGGGGTTCCACGGACCGGGGTTGCCGGTGCCGTAGTAGATCATGTGAAGCTCGGGATCGTAGCTGATCCAGCCCCATGGATTGCCCCCGCCGATCCGCCACCCCTCGGGGTTCCAGCTGGTGACGCCGAGGTCCTTGCCCTTTTCGCTGTCGTAGAACGGCTTGAACTCGGGGCCGATCAGGACCTCCTTGTCCGGTCCGGTACTGTAGGCCTTCCACGCAATCGCGCCGCTGCCCGCATCGAGCGCGGTCAGAGAGCCGCGCACGCCCATCTCCCCGCCCGAGGTGCCGACCAGCACGCGGCCCTCCGCCAGCAGCGGGGCCATGGTGATGGTCTCGCCGTGGTTGATCTCGGCAACCTTGGTCCGCCACACCTCGTGCCCGGATGCGGCATCGAGTGCGATCGTCTGGCCATCGAGCGTGTTGAAATAGAGCCGCCCGTTGTTGAACACCGCTCCGCGGTTGACGACGTCGCAGCAGGCCACCCCTTGTGCGGCCGGCTGCGGCTTGGGTTGGTAATGCCATTTGATCGGCTGCCCCGGCTTAGTGAGGTCCAGCGCGTAAACGTCATCGGGATACGGCGTGGTGACGTACATCGTATCGCCGACGACCAGCGGCGGGGCCTCATGGCCGCGGCGGACGCCGTCATCGAACGTGAAGACCAGCTTGAGCGAGCCGACGTTGTCGCGGTTGATGTCGCCCAACCCACTGAACCGGGTTCCGGCGGGGTCGCCGAGCGGCATGGTCCATTGGCCATCGGTCGCCGGCGTCAGCCATGTCGCCAGACGAGCGCGCCCGCTAGGGTCGGGCAGCGGGCCAACGCGGTAGGGCGTTGCGTCGAGCGGAGCGGGCCCGCGCTGGGCGAGTGCCAGCGCGACGGTCGCGGCGACAATCAGCGCCGCGAGCACCACCATCGCGATCGCCACGTGGATGATGAGTTTGCGCGCTTCCTTGCCGGTAACCGACTGCTCGTGCCGCGTCGGCTCGGGCTGGGTTGCGGCGCTGGAGCCCACCTGGCGCGATCTCCCCTGTTGGCGCGGCCGGGCGTCGCCGGTTGGACGAGCCCCGCGCACCCGCACGTGAGGCGCAAACGCGTCGCCCCTGTTTTGGGTTCCGAATGAACGATTTGCCGACTCGGCGGGTGGTCAGCTGCGGCCCCAGATGCGGTCGACGAAGCCCCGCGTTTCGCGCTTGCGGTCCTCGGCCTCGGGACCGCTCATGAACATCACGTGGGTTGCCGCCTCGAACACGTGGAGTTCGGCTTCGATCCCTGCCTGCCGCAGGGCCCGATGCATCCGCACGGTGTTGGAGAGGAACAGGTCGCGCGTGCCGCTTTGCAAAAAAGTCGGCGGGAAACCCTTCGTAAAATCGCCGAACAGCGGCGAGACATATGGGTCCGCCAGGTCGTGGCCTCCCGCGTAAAGCAAGTTCGCCGGCATCAGCCGCGCGGTCAGGGCGGTGTCGACGCCGAGCAGGGTGCTGAAGGTGTCGCCGGATTCGGTGAGATCGAGCTCGGGCGTCAACAGGACTGCGGCCGCTGGCAGCGGCAGGCCTTCGTCGCGGGCGCGCAGGATCGTTGCCGCGGCGAAGTTGCCGCCGGCCGACGCGCCGCCGATGATGATGTTCTCAGGCGCGGTGCGCTCGAGCAGCGCCCGGTAAGCGGCAACGCAATCGTCGAGCGGCTCGGGGTAGGGATGGTCGGGCGGAGTGCGGTAATCGACGGCCCAGACGCGGGCGCCGACGCTCTCGGCGGTCTTCTTGCCCATCGCCGCGCAGCTCGGGCCGCCGCCCCAGATCATTGACCCGCCATGGAAGTCCACGAACACGCGCGAGTCGTCGGCGGCGACGCACGCCGGGGTGACGACATGGACGCGCGCGCCGCCGGCATCGATTTCCTCGACCGTGCCCTCGAACCCGGCGCCCAGCATCGTCAAGGTTTCGAGCCCCACCCGGTCCATCTCCGCAATCAGCGCGCGCCATGCCGCGATGTCGTCCTGCTCCGGCCACACAAGGTCCGCGAACTTGCCGCGCGCCAGATGCGCCTTCGCCTCCGGGCTCAGCCCCACTGGGATCGGGATATCGCGGGCGGGTACGTGGAGGACGGGGAGGTCGACGGTCTCGTGTGCCATGGAAAGCTCTCATAGATGCAGTGACAGAGCTTTGCTTGCGACGAACGCCCGCATGGGGCAACCGTAAGCGGCAGGCCCATCGGCGGGACGGGGGAGAGAAACGATGCCACGCGTGAAACCGGTGTTTCGGCCGACCGACGTTTCCGACGAGGCCGGTCGAGCGGCCGTTACCGCGATGTTCGCGCAGTTGATGCCGGGCGTCGTTGCACCTGCGTTCGACGAAAGCCATGCCGGCATGGCGATCGCGGCGCGCAATCCACAACTGGCGCTGCACCTCGCCAAGATCAGCGGCTTCCTCGCCGGAGAGCTGCCGTGGTCGCAGCGCAAGGACTTGCGCGAGCTGGCGATCCAGACCGTCAACCGCCACTACCGCTGCGATTACTCGTTCCGCGCGCGGGTGCCCATCGCTGAAGCTGCCGGAATTTCGCGCGAGCTACAGGATTCGCTCGGGAATTGGAGAGCGAGCGGCCTGTTCGATGCCGAGCAGCGCCTGGTCGTCGAGTATGCCGAAGGCGTCGTGGGCGGCGCCGTGCCCGCCGAATTGTTCGCCCGCGCCGTCACCGCTTTTGGCGAGGCCGGGGCGGTCGAGTGCACCGCTGTGATCGCCTTTTGGGGGTTCTGGGCGATGTTGCTCAACGCCACCGCCGCCGATCTCAACTGAGCCAAGTGGCGGGTCAGCTGCAACGCCGGGCCAGCCGCTCCAGCTTCATATCCTCGAGCGAGTGATCGAGCAGCTCGCCCATTGCCGCTTGCGCGCGCTGCGGGTCCCCGGCGGCAATCGACTCGCACACGGCCGAATGCTCCTCGATCGCGTTGCGCGGGTGCTCACTTACCCGCTGCTTGAACCGCGTCGTCCATTGCACGGCCGCGCCGATCGACCCGGCGAGCGAGATCAGGGCCTCGTTGTCGGACGCCTCGAGGATCGTGCGGTGGAACTGCCGATCGGCGGCCTGTCCGGCATCTTCGGCGAGGCCGCACGCGCTCATCTGCGCCAGCGCGCCGCGCAGCTGCGCCACTTGCGCGTCACTGCGCCGGGTCGCGGCGAGCGCGGCCGCGGCGGGCTCGATGATGCCGCGCAGCTCGAACAAGTCGCGGACGAAGCGCTCGTCGGGGGTGCCCGAGAACATCCACGCGAGAATCTCGGGATCGAGCAGGTTCCAGCGGTGCCGCGGGGTGACGTGCGTGCCGGCCTTCGGGCGGCTCTCGAGCAGGCCCTTGGCGACGAGGATGCGCATCGCCTCGCGATAGGCGGTGCGCGAGACGCCGAGGCGCTCGGCCATCTCGATCTCACCCTCGAAGGCGGCGCCTGGCAAGTGGTGGCCGAACAGGATCTCGCTGCCGATCTGGCGGGCGATCCCTTGGTGAATCCGCAGTGGCCGCTCCTCCTGCTTGTCGCGGGTCACGGCCATTGCTGCTGTCCTCACTCCTCGAATGCCGCGACTTCGACCCGCTTGCCGCACAGGAACGCGTCGGCGACGAGGCGCAGCGGCGCGAGCTCGACATCGCTTGCACCGCTGCGGACGAGTTCCACGAAGCGGCGATAGAGGCCCGCGTATTCGCCGCCGCCGGCGAGCTGCTGGGTTTGGCCGGCAATCTCCAGGGCTTCGCCGCCATGGCTCAGCAGCAGCTCGCCCTGCGCGGTTTCGACGCGGATGTCCCAGCTTTGCGGCCCGGTCTGGCGGAAGTCGAACTCGGCCGCGATCGGGATCCCGGCGGCCGTCTGCATCGTCAGTTGTGCAGCGATCGGCGCTTGCCGGTTCGATGGCGTTTCGAGTGTGGCCGCGGTCAGTCGGACGGTACCGGGCAGGATCGCGGTCAGGATCGACAGCGCGTTGATCCCCGGGTCGAACACGCCGAAACCACCCGGCTCCCAGATCCACGTCTGCCCCGGGTGCCAGACGCGCACGTCCTCTTTCCAGGCGATCGCAACTTTGTGGAGTTCCGCGCGCGCCAGCCATCCGCGCGCCGGGGCGACGCCGCCAGCCTCGCGCGAATGCCATGAAGCGAACAGGGTGACACCGCGAGCCTTCGCCAAGCCGATCAGCGCCTCGACTTCGGACAAGGTCGCGCCAGGCGGCTTCTCGAGAAATACGTGCTTGCCCGCCTCGATTGCCGTGCGCGCCGCTTCGAAGCGTACTTGCGGCGGCTGGCACATGACGACGGCGTCGACGCCCGGCTCCGCCGCCAGCATCGCGCCGAGGTCGCGATAGGTCGGCACGCCTTCGGCCTCGCCGTTGCGCGTGGCGACGGCGACGAGGCGCGCGCCTTCGGTCCGGGCGATCGTCGGCAAGTGCTGGTCGCGGGCAATCTTGCCCAGGCCGACGAGGCCGATGCCGATCGTCATAGCGCGCGCACCTCTATGCAGCCTTCGTCCGCCGCCTGCACCAACGGGTTGCGCAGCGGCAGGGAGAAAGCGTCCGCCTCGATCTCGAACACATCCTCTGGGCGGGTGGCGATCCCATCGCTGAACGACAGCGTCGCGGTCCCGAAGAAATGGACGTGGACGTCGCCGGGGCGGCGGAACAGCGGGTACTTGAAATGGTGATGCTCGAGATTGGCGACGCTATGGCACATGTTGCCCTCGCCCGAGAGGAACGGCGCCTCCCAAACCACTTCGCCATTGCGAACCACCCGGCTGGTGCCGTGGATCTGATCCGGCAAAGGCCCGAGCAGCAGCTCCGGGCCGAGCGCCGCCTGGCGCAGCTTCGAGTGCGCCAGCCACAAGTAATTGCCGCGCTCGGTCACATGATCGGAGAACTCGTTACCGAGCGCAAAGCCGATGCGGACGGGAGTGCCGCCTTGGTCGATCAGGTACACTCCGGCGATCTCCGGCTCCTCGCCACCATCGCCGGCGAAGGCGGGCATCGCCAGCGGCTCGCCGGGAGCGACGAGGATCGAGCCGTCGCCCTTGTAGAACCACTCGGGCTGGGCGCCGATCGCGCCGGGCTCGGGCTTGCCGCCGTCGAGGCCCATCAGGAACATCCGCATCGAATCGGTGGCCTGTCCCGACGCAGCAGCCTTGTGCATCTTGTCGCGCCCCTCGGCCGAGCCGAGATGGGTCAGGCCGGTGCCGGTCACCAGCAGATGCGCCGGATCGGAATGGTCGACGGGCGCGAGCAGCTTTATTGAGCTCAGTTCGATCGGCTCACCCTTACGCTCGTCGGCAATACGAGCGAGCGGAACGGCGGCGGCGATGGCTGCCTTGGCCAGCTCGATAGTCGTGGTGGCGTCGGCGACGACGAACGCCTGGCCGCCGTAGTCCAGCCCGGCGACACCGCGGGCGGCTCCCTTGGTGAACTGGACCAGCGAGCGGATCATGCCGGGCGCTCCCACGTTCCTTCGATCCGGCGCGGAATGCGCCACGGGTTTCCCTCCTGCAGGGCGGGCGGGAGCAGCGGATCGGGAATGTCTTGGTAACTGACCGGCCGGACGAACCGCATCATCGCCAGAGTGCCGACCGAGGTGCTGCGCGGGTCCGAGGTCGCCGGGAACGGGCCGCCGTGGACCATCGCCGCCGTGACTTCGACGCCGGTCGGCCAACCGTTGGCCAGGACGCGCCCGGCCCTGCCCCGCAACAGCGGGAGCAGCTTGGCGGCGAAACCATGATCGGCCCCGTCCATGTGGAGGGTTGCGGTCAATTGCCCTTCGAGGGCGGTGACGACTTGCACCAGGTCGTTGGCGTCGCGGCAGCGGACGATGATCGCGGCGGCGCCAAAGACTTCTTCGCCGAGCGCGCGATCGGCGAGGAAGCGGTCGGCGGTGGTCTCGAACAGCGCGGCCGAGCAGAGGCGCCGCTCGCCGGGCTTGCCCGAGGCGATTCGACGGACCGAGCCATGCCGGTCGAGTTCGGCGACGCCACGGTCGTAGCTCTCGAGAATGCCGGCCGTCAGCATGACCGCTGGCTCGGCGCCGGCGAGCGCCTGTTCAGCCGCCACAATGAAGCGGTCGAGATCGGGGCCGTCGACGGCGATCACCACGCCCGGATTGGTGCAGAACTGACCGGCGCCAAGCGTCAGCGAGGCGGCGAACGCCGGTCCGAGCGCCTCGGCCCGCGCCGCCAGCGCTCCCGGCAAGAGCACCACCGGATTGATGCTGCTCATTTCCGCATAGACCGGGATCGGCTCGGCGCGATGGCGGGCGATCTCGACTAGCGCGAGGCCGCCGCGGCGGGAGCCGGTGAAGCCGACCGCATTGATCTGCGGGTCGGCAACGAGCGCGGCGCCGAGATCGTTCGATCGGCCGGGAAGGAACGAAAACACGCCGGCAGGCAAGCCGCGCGTCGCGACCGCGGCACGGATTGCGCGGGCGACCAGCTCGCCGGTGCCGGGATGGGCCGGGTGGCCCTTGACCACGACCGGACATCCGGCCGCGAAGGCGGACGCGGTGTCGCCACCGGCGACCGAGAACGCCAGCGGGAAGTTCGAGGCGCCAAATACCGCAACCGGGCCGACCGGCACGTTCATCCGCCGGATGTCCGGCCGCGGCGGCGCTCGCTCGGGCAGTGCGGGATCGATCGTCGCGTCGAGCCAGTGGCCGGCGCGAACTTCAGCCGCGAACATCCGCAGCTGATTGACCGTGCGCATCCGCTCGCCGTCGAGGCGGCCTCGGGGAAGTCCGGTCTCGGCCATGGCAGTTTCGACCAGCCCGTTGCCGATCGCGAGGATCGCCTCGGCCGAGGCTTCAATGAACCTGGCGCGGCTTTCCGGCGGCAGCGTGCCGAACGGCTCGGCCGCGGCGGCCGCAAGCGCGCAGGCATCCGCGACATCGCCGGCATCGGCTTCGGACACGTCCGGACCGATGCTTGCACCCGTGGCGGGGTTCACCGCGCGGAATGTCGGGCCGTGGTGGCGCCGTTCGGCGCCGACGAAAATCGAACCATCGATCGTCACGAGATCGGCCGCCGTCATGTAAACTGCACCATCGCGGTGGCGCCACCGAGGCTGGCCGAGCTCGCTCGGACTTGCACCGCGCCGGTCCTCCCGGTGCCGCGCAAGATCGCCAGCGCGCGCCCGCGGAAGCTGCGGGCCGTCGGCGACTGGAATGAACCGACCGCATGCGGATTGCCGCTGCCGAAGCCGGCGAGCACGGCAGGTCCGTCGAGCACCAGGGTGATCGGAACCTCGCCCTCGGGGACCACGCGTCCGGCGCCGTCGAGCACGTCGATGGCGATGTAGGCGACGTCCTGGCGGGAGTGACCACTGCGCGGGCTCTCCGGCCGCAGTCTGAGCCGCACCGGCGTCCCGACGGTCTCGAGCCGCCGCCGCCCAATCTCGCGCCCGCCGGCGTAGGCGACCGCCTCGAGCGTTCCGGGCGCGTACGGGACCTTGATCTCGGCGCGCAGCTTGTCTTCGGGCTTCAGCGCCGCCTCTCCTACTTTCGCGCCGTTGAGCCGAAGCTCCACCCGATCGCCGGCGGTGTAGAGCCGCACCGCCAGCGCCTTACCCTCGTTGCCGGGCCAGTTCCAGCTCGGTAGCTCGTCGGGCCAACCCCAGGTCGACACGACCTCGGTCATCCCTTCGGGGATCGGGCGGTGGACCATCACTTCGAGCGGACTCAGCCCCCACGCAACGTCCCGGAAGAGCGACGGCGACTTTTGCAAGCCAATCAGGTCAAGATCGCCGCACCAGGCAACGACCCACGGCCACCCGGCTCGGTAGATCGGCAGGCCACCGGCGGGCACGTTCGCGCTGGCGCCGATCCCCGCCTCGCCGAGATAATCGAGCGCGGTCCAGACGAACTCGCCGAGCGCATACGGCGCGCGTTCCGTGAGCTTGACGTAATCCCAGGCTTCCTTCGGGAATGTCTCAGACCCGTACATCACCCGGGCCGGATGGGCTGGATGCTCGCGTTCGAAGTCCTCAAGCCGGTAGTTGTAACCAGGGACATCGAGAAAGATGGCGGCCGCATTGTCGATTTCGCCGGCACGTCCGGGCCGCGCCGTGGCCGCGCTGACCTTGAGCAGCGGCCCCAGCACGCCGTGAAGCGCTGCCGTCACCGGACGCGTCGGGTCGAGCCGCCGCACGGTGTTGGCGAGCTTCCACTCCCATTCGACGCCCGCCGGCGTCGATCGGCTCGGGATCTCGTTGCCGATGCTCCACATGATGACGCTCGGGCTGTTGCGCGCGCTGAGCACCATGGCGGTCAGCGGGACTTCCCAGTCGGTGGGAAAGTACCGCGCGTAGTCGTCGGGGTTCTTGCCGACGTGCCACATGTCGAACGCTTCATCGATCATCAGCATGCCGAGGCGGTCGCACGCGCTGCGGAGACTGCGCGAGGCGGGATTGTGCGAGCTGCGGATCGCGTTGAAGCCGCGCGCCTTGAGCAGGCGGATGCGACGCTCGTCGGCTTGCGGGTAGGCGCAGGC
>JAEKKO010000217.1 GCA_019510335.1 Novosphingobium sp.
GCCTCGCTGCCGAAGCGAGGCGGCTGACGCTATTCCGACGCAACCCGCGATCTGCCGGTCCGCAAACCAGTCGACGCCTGGCTCACGGATGCGTACGCGCTTTGTGCGGAGGCTTCTTGGGCCATGCCTTCGGCGGTCTATCTGGACGATCGGCGCGCGGCTTCGCATCGTTGCCAGCTGGCGTTCCCGTGCGTCGGTCTCCGGCAACGCTGTCCCGGCCCGACGGTGCTCGCGCGGACGCCTTACGGTGCTGCCGTGCGGCATCACGCGGCGTATCGGGTGAGGCTTCGATCCGGACGTCGCCGCCATCTTCCGTGGAAGCGGTCCGGGCCACCGCCGCGGCGAACTTGTCGGCAACTGTCCGCGGCACCTGGAAATGGGTCTCGTTGGCGCTGATCCGGATCGCGCCGATCTCATTGCGGGTGATGTGCCCGCAGCGGCACAGCAGCGGCAGGATCCAGCGCGGATCGGCATTCTGGCGGCGGCCGATGTCCATGCGGAACCACACCACGTCTTCGAAGCCGGCACGACGGCGCTCCTGCCGGTCGGCCGCGCTCGCCTCGCGCGTGTTCTCGATCAGCTCCTCGGCTTGCGGCATCGCCGCGCGGTGCGCCCGGACCAGCGCGGCCGCGATGTCCTCGGCGCTGCGCTCGGCCAGCAGGCGGGCGGCAAGCTCGCGATCCTCATCGTCGAACTCGACCGGTTCGAGCAGGGCCTGGAGCAGGCGCTGGCGGTCGTTGCGACGAATGGCTTCGGCGCTCGGCGGATCGATCCACTCGGCCTTGATCCGCGCGCCGCGCAGCATCGCTTCGACGCGCTTGCGGCGTGGATATGGGACGATCAGCACCGCCGTGCCCTTCTTTCCGGCCCGCCCGGTCCGACCCGAGCGGTGCTGCAAGGTCTCGGCATCGCGCGGAATTTCGACGTGGACGACAAGGCTGAGGCTCGGCAGGTCGATGCCGCGAGCAGCGACGTCGGTGGCGACGCAGACCCGGACGCGGCGATCGCGCAAGGCCTGCAGCGCCTGATTGCGTTCGGATTGGGAATGCTCGCCGGACAGGGCGACAACCGCGAAGCCGCGTTCTTGCAAGGTCGCATGGAGGCGGCGGACGTTTTCGCGGGTGGCGCAGAACAGCATCGCCGTCTCGGCTTCGTGGAACCGCAGCAGGTTGACCACCGCATGCTCGATCTCGGCCGGGCTGACGGTGACGGCCTGGTAGGCGATGTCGCCGTGCCCACGGTCGTCGCCGACGGTGGAGATGCGCAGCGCGTCGCGCTGATAGCGGCGCGCGAGCTGGGTGATCGGCGCTGGCATGGTCGCCGAGAACAGCAGCGTCCGCCGCCCTTCCGGCGTTGCATCGAGGATTTCCTCGAGATCCTCGCGGAAGCCCATGTCGAGCATCTCGTCGGCCTCATCGAGGACGATCGTGCGCAGCATCGCCAGATCGAGCGCCCCGCGTTCAAGGTGGTCGCGCAAACGCCCGGGCGTACCGACGACGATCTGCGGACCGTCCCGCAGAGACCGCCGCTCCTTCGACGGGTCCATCCCGCCGACGCACGTCGCCACGCGCACGCCGGTCTTGGCGTAGAGCCACATGAGCTCGCGGCTGACCTGCAGGGCGAGCTCGCGCGTCGGCGCGATGACCAAGGCCAGCGGTTGTCCGCCAGTTTCTGCCGTGCCATCCGGCCGGAGCAGCTCGGGCGCCATCGCCATCCCGAAGGCCACGGTCTTGCCCGATCCGGTTTGGGCGGAGACGACCAGATCGCGTCCGCTCGCCTCCGCTTCCAGCACCGCGGCCTGGACCGGGGTGGGATCGACATAGCCGCGTGCGGCGAGTGTTTCGGCGAGTACCGAAGGAATATTGGAAAATGACATGGCGGCTAGATAGGGACATATTGGCCGAAGGACACCCTGCCGGCTCCGACAATCCGCCGGGTCAGGATGTCGGCGAATGCTCTGCCCGGACGGCTGGAAGCACTTCGCGCACGAACAGGTCGCCCGCGCTGCCCCACTCCTCGGGATAGAATCCCGGTCCGACGACGACGAACCGGCTGAGCCCGAGCCTGCGCAGTTCGGCCATGCGCTCGATGCATTGATCAGGTGTGCCTACCACGGCGAAGTTGCGAACGAACGTCGGGTCGATCGCGCCTTCGGTCAGCCGCTCCTTGGCCTCGTGGTCGCCGTGCTTGGTCATGTCGTAGCCCTTGCGGATCGCATCGAAACTGGCCTCACCGGCGCTCGGGCCCACCGCCGCGCCCTGGATCACCTGGAAACGGGCCAATGACGGCACCGAGCGGGCCGCCCATTCGTAAGCGATCTCCGGGTCGGAATGGCACGCGACGATGATCTGCGCGCCCCAGCTCTCATCCTCGATCGCCAGACCGTGCTCGGCCCGCGCGTCGCGGCCGAGGCCGATCGCCCACGCCAGCCGCTCGGGATCGGCGCCGACGCTGAAGGTCACCCGCTCGGCCACCGGCGCGGACATGCGGATCACCTTCGGTCCGGTCGCGGCGACGTCGAGCGGCACTTTCGGAAAGTCGGCCGGCAACCACTTGAGCCGCGCCGCCTCGGGCCGCGCGCCGAGCGACAGACCCTCGTGCGAGGGCGCCTCGCCTGGGGCCGCGCCAGCATCGTCGAACGGCACGTCGCCGCCGCTGAGCAGCGTCTGCAGCGTGCCGAGCGAACGCTCGAACACCGCGATGCTCACTGGCGCAAAGCCGAGCCACGCCAGCGCCGAATCCCCCCGCCCGAGCCCGAGCACCGCACGCCCGCCGGAAATCGCCTGGATCGTGGCGGCGGAAGCCGCCGTGACGGCGAGGTGGCGGGTAAACGGGTTGGTCACCCCGGTCGAGAGCTTGATCCGCTCGGTGACGCAGGCCCAGGCGCCCATCAGCGCCCACGGATCGGCGCTGAGGCACTGCGAATCCATGAACATCTGGCCGTCCCAACCCTCGGCCTCGACTTTCCGCGCGAGCCGTTCCGAGAATCCGGTGTTCGACCCGCCGGCGCGCCAGATTTCGAGCATGATGTCCCTCTCCCGGTCAGCGAGGTGGTCCGCCTAACAGACTATGACACCGCATCATACGTGGTAGCCAAGTTCCAGCCTTGAGCATCGGTTGGGCGAAGTCCTTGCCGCTGCCGGACGCATGCGGATGCCCTGGTTCACCCCGTCGGCGGCGGGCCCATTTCGAGCAGCTCGAACACGTTGCCGTCGGGGTCGCGGCCGTATGCCGCCTTGATCCCGCTGGGGAAGGTCGTCACCGGACAATGGAAGCGGACACCGGCGGCGAGCATGCGTTCGTAAGTGGCGTCGATGTCCCGGACGGTGATCCCGAAATGGGAGATGCCGCGGTCGCTGACGGAGGCGTTCGGGTCCTGCGCGGGCGGCGCCGGATTTGCGAACTCGAACAGCTCGAGCTGGACGTCGTTGCCGCGAATCACGCACATTCGCCCTTGCGCGCCGGGCACGCCCATCACTCGCTCGAAATCGCCGCCGCCGAACGGGGAAATTGGGCACAGCGGCTCCATTCCGAACATCTCGCGGTAGAACGCAATCGAGCGCTCGACGTCGGCGACCGAAATCCCGATGTGATCGATCTTCATGCCACAGCCTCGGCGCTTTCGGATGCAATCCTGGGCGTGGTCGGAGCGATCTTGCGATGCATGGGCATCCTCTCGCGGAGCAATTTTGCATTATGGTCGGCCGGCCGCTAGCCCCTCGCTCCGAAACGCGGTCCGACGAAATTGGCCGCGGCCGGAGGGGGCGGCGTGCTGGATCCGTCGATCGCAATGCTCGAGGGCAAAGTCGCGCTGATCACCGGCGCGGGTGCCGGAATCGGCGAGGCTGCGGTTTTATGCGATGCCTTCGGCGACGTTTTGCTGGGCGGGCACGCGGTCGGTGGCGACCGCGGTGCGGGCGAGCTCGAGCACCAAGGCTCCGTCAGCGCCAGCGGTGATCTCGGGAACGGCGCTGTCGGGAGCGATGCGCAGGAATTGATCCCTGCCGAGGGTGCGGCCGGCGACCTCGAGCGAGCCTTCGAACACGACGACCGCATACCAGTCCTTGCGCGAATGGGGTGCGATCCGTTCGCCGGGTGCGAGCCGCTCAACCTTGAGCACACTGCGCTCCGGATCGCCGCCGCTGCCGAGGTCCCATAGCGAGCCCGGCACCAGCGAGCCCTTGGTAAAGCCCTCGATCCCGACGAGCGGCAGGCACTGGTTGCCATCGTTGCGCGTGTTGACGCCCTTCCGCTCGGTGAAGTTGAACGCCATCGAGCCGCCCTGGAGCGTCGGGTGATCGTGGTATTCCTTGGCGTAGCCGCCCGATTGCAGGTGCAGCTTGGCGAAGATCTCGAACATCCGGCAGCCGGTAGGTCCGATCAGCAGCGGGCCGTATTCGAGCGACTCCTGGGTGATCAGGACGTCGCCGGGCTTCATCCACCAATCGCCGATCAGGCAGGTACCTTCGACGATGAGGATCCCGACCCAGCAATCGTGCCAGTGCAGCGGCCAGATCTGGTTGGCCGGCAGGCGGATGTCGGGGATCGCCGCGATGAACGAGCTGCTCTCATCACCGAGCATCACCGTTTCCGACCAGACCTGCCCGCCCGGATAGTCGGACAGGACCACGGCGTTGGGGCCGTCCTTGCCGCCGGGGTAGAACTCCTCGAGGAACACGCCCGGGGCGATTTGCTCGGAGCGGTGCCGGTCCGTCGCGACGATCGTGCGGGGCATCGCTGATCCCTCCATCCATTTGCTAAGCTTAACGGCCCGGCAAAGTCGCGCCCGAAGCTATGGCTGTCCGCTGCGGCTCGCTAGCGTGAATGCTCCAGAAAAGGTGCCTGATCGTCTGGCGGTCCTGCTGGAGCGCTCCGCCGTCGCGGCCATAGCGAGCAGCAATATCCGCCGCTGCGCCCTTATTCCGCCGCCTGCAGCCCTTGCCTAGCATGGCGGCGGAACTTGCCCGGGGTCATGCCGAAGTGATCGGTAAAGCGGCGGATGAACGCGGCCTCCGAGCGGTAGCCGATGCGGTCGCTAATCTCGATCACCTTGAGCTCGGTGTTCCGCAGGAAGCCCTCGGCGAACTTCATCCGCACCTGGGTCAGCGCATCGATGGGCGTGGCGCCGACTTCGGCGGTGAACCGGGCCGCAAAGTTCGAGCGCCCCATCCCGACCTTCTGGGCCAGTGCCTCGACCGTCCACGGCTGGAACGGATGCTTTTCGAGCAGCAGCTGGGCCCGGGCGATGGGATTGCCCATGTCCCACCGGAACAGCGCCCGGCAGCGCGGCTCGTCGCGAAACGCGCTGACGAACAGCATCGCCGCCATTCGCGTCAGGAACGCCGCCGCGCCGGCTCCGGTGCCGGCTTCGGCGAACTTGCGCAGCTCGATCCCGAGATCGGCCGCCCGCAGCGGAAGCATCGGCGGCAGCCGCCGCGGCGGTGAGCCGCCGGGCCAGCGGACCTTCAGCCGTCCCGACAGGAGCCGGCTCTCGGGCAGTCCCTCACCGATGGCAATCGTCGGCGGCTCGTCGACGTAGCCGTCCTGGTTGAGCAGATCGATCGCCTCGGTCGTCCTGCACTGATTGTTGCGAATGGTGTGGGCGTCGCCCGAGAGGATCAGCGCGATTTCACCGGCCTTGAACTCTGCCGTCTCGCCAGTCCCGCGCGTGATCCTGACAGTCCCATTGAGCACGGCGTGAAGCAGCATGGTGTCGGAATGGCCGACGCTGATCCCGCTGCGCGCCGCCATGTCGACGAAGCACCAGTTCTGACCGCGGAACTCGATCAGGTTGAGAAATTCAGAGAGGGACCAATGCATCGGGCGATCCTATCTAATCGGTCCTGCGCCCGGGGCCGGACTTGTCCTGCACCGCGACCTTACGCGCTTCCGAGCGGATGTAGGACAAGATTGTCCAACCTGCTCCGGCTCGGGCTGGCAAAACCCGAAGCACCCCACGCCCCGCCGGACGACAGGGCACTGCTATTGGATGAAGTGCCTTTGCATCGGCGGATCGCCCGGCACTACCGTATTCACTGGAGTTGGCGCCCCGACGAGGCGCGATAGATACGAACTGGGGGAGAACGCGCGTGAGTGGACCATTGATCGCCGCCGCCCGCTTCATCGGCGAGCGATTGCCGCGAAAGGAAGACGCGCGACTGCTGACCGGGCGCGGGACCTTTGTCGACGACGTGATCCTGCCCGGCATGCTCCACGCGGCGTTCGTCCGCAGCCCGATCGCGTCAGGAATGATTCGCTCGATCGACACGACCACGGCGCGCGAGCTTCCCGGTGTCCGCGCCATCTACACCGCGCGCGATCTCACATCGCTACGCATCGAGCTGATGAGCGGACACCTCGTCCGCGGCCAGGTGGACCGCCAGCTCGACCCCCTGGCGATCGATCGCGTCCAATACGTCGGCGATCCGGTGGCAGTGGTGGTCGCCGACGACCGGTACATCGCCGAGGATGCGGTCGCCGTCGTCGTAGTCGACTACGAGGAGTTGCCCCCTGTCGTCACGCTCGCCGATGCGCGCAACTCACCGCCGATCTTTGCGGGGTTCGAGAGCAACGTCGCCGCCGTCCTGGCGCCGCCGGAAGATCCAGAGATCGAGACGATCTTCGCCAGCGCCCCCCATGTCGTCGAGCGCACGATCACTCACCCGCGGGTCGCGCACTGTTCAATGGAAACGCGCGGCGTCGTCGTCTCCAAGAACGGCGATGGCGAAGTCACCGTGCACATGGGCTGCCAGAGCCCCAAGTCGATGGCGCGATACCTGGCCAAGATCTTCCCCCAGACCGGCGCGCGGTTCAGGGTGATCAGCAAGGACGTCGGCGGCTCGTTCGGGCTCAAATCCCGTCCGTGGCGCGAGGATGTCGCGGTGATCGCGTCGGGCCTGCTGCTCGGGCGGCCGATCAAGTGGATCGAAGACCGGCTCGAGGCGCTCACCGCCGCCAACCAGGCGCGCGAGCAGGAATGCACGATCCGCATCGCGTTCGGCGACGACGGCAAGCTGCTCGCCTCGAAAGTGGATTGCGCGCTCAATAACGGCGCCTATCCGCATTATCCGGACAGCAATGCCGCGGCGATGATGTTCGTCTGGGCCTGCTACAAGCAGCCGAAGTACGCCTTCCGCACCCAAGGCTTCTACACCAACACCACCGGGCTCGCCGCCTACCGCGGACCGTGGGCGATGGAATCGCTGGCCCGCGAGACGATGCTCGACATCGCCGCGCGGCAGATGGGCCACGACCCGATCGCGCTGCGGCGAAACAACCTGATCACCGCGGCCGACTTGCCGCACACCACGAGCATGGGCCTGACGCTCGAGGACGTGACTCCGTCCGAGTGCCTCGAAAAGCTGCTGACCAAGATCGACGTCGCGGCGTTCCGGGCCGAGCAGGCCGCGGCGCGCAAGGGCGGGCGCTACCTGGGCCTCGGCGTCGCCGTCTATGTCGAGCCGACCGCGACGAGCATGTTCCCGCCGATGGCGACGGAGGTCGCCGTCGTCCGGGTGGAGCCCAACGGCAAAGTCAGCGCGGCACTCGGCACCCACTCGCAGGGCCAAGGCACGCAGACGACGATGGCCCAGATCGTCGCCGACAAGCTCGGCGTGCCGTTCGAGGACGTTGCGGTTTACGAGGACGATTCAGCCGGTTCAGGCTACGGGGCGGGATCGGGCGGGAGCCGACAGGCGGTCGCCGGCGGCGGCGCTTCCGTCGTCGCGGCCGAGCGGCTGCTGACCAAGATCAAGCAGCTGGCCGCGCACCTGCTCAACGCCAGCCCCGAAGCAGTCCGGCTCGACGACGGCATGATCCACGTCGAGGGGGCGCCCGAGATGACCCGCAGCCTGCGCGAGATCGCCGAGGTTGCCTATGGCGAGCCGAGACGGCTCCCCGCGGGCATGGAACCGGGCCTCGAGGTCCAGCATCGCTACCACGCGCCGCCGATCACGTTCGCGAGCGCCGCCCATGCTTGCATTGTCGAGGTCGACATCGACACCGGCTTTGTCTCGATCCTGCGCTGGGTGTGCAGCGAGGACTGCGGCGTGGTCATCAATCCCGGGGTGGTCGAAGGGCAGATCGCCGGCGGGCTGGCTCAAGCGATCGGCATGGTGCTGCACGAGCAATTCGAGCGCGACGCCTTGGGCAATCCGCTGACCGTGACGTTCAAGGACTACCACCTGCCGACGATCACGGATGTCCCGGACTTCGAGTACACCCACATCGTCACCCCGGCGAAAGGAGCCGGCGGCTTTCGTGGGGTCGGCGAAGGCGGCGCGATCATCGGTCCGCCGACGCTGATCAACGCCATCCACGACGCGCTGGCGCCGTTCGGCGTCACCTGTCTCGACCTGCCGCTGTCCCCGCCAAAACTGCTGAACCTGATCGGCCAAGCCCGTGGCGGTTAGAGGACCCGGTCGACGCGATCGAGACGGCCGCCTCAAAGGCTGGGTTTGCCGCCAACGAAGGTCAGCCGGCGCATCTTGCGTGGTCCGGTGAAATCGGCGACCCCGCGATGCTGGGTCACCCGCTCTTCCCACACCGCGATTCGGCCGGGCTGCCAGCGGTGGCGAACGTGGAATTCGGGTGTGTTCACATGGCGGAACAGCATCTGAAGGATCGTTTCGCTTTCATCCTCGCTCATTCCGAGGATCCGCTCGGAATAGTTCTCGTTGACGAACAGGAACTTGCGGCCGGTGATCGGGTCGCGGCAGACCGCCGGATGGACGGCGGTCGCATCGCTCTTGAGCCACGGCAGGCGCTTGGCGCTGTTGAGCACTTCGACCTCTTCGAGCATCCGCTGAAGGTACGAGGAAAGGTCGTCCCACGCCGCGTACATGCTCGCCCACATCGTGTCCCCGCCGGCCGGCGGCGCCTCGACGCAGGTCAACATCGCCGCTTGCGGCGGACATTCGAAAAGCGTGCCGTCACCATGCCACCTGTTCGTCTGGTACTGCTTCATCGGGACTTTGGCCGAGTCCATCAGCGCATCTTCGGCACTCGTCGGCTTGTCCTCGATCGCCGAGAGGCGGTAGCCGTTCTCGAGTTCGCCGAACATTTCGCCGAAGGTGTGGAAGGCGTCGGCGCTGACGATGCCATCGTACTCAAAAAACAGCACGCCATGTTCATGGAGCGCCCGCTGGAGAGCATCGCGGATTTCGGGATCCTTGGTTCCGGCAAGCTCGATGCCGTGCACATTGGCGCCGACGTTGCCGGTGACAAGTTCGAGGCGAAGCTTGGGCAGAGTTGCGGTGGCCATTTCAGATATCCTCGGGTCTTGCTGTATCGAGCGATGCCGCCTCAGGCGAACGGCTCTTCGCCTTCGAGCTTGGTGCGGTGCATCAGCCGGCCGCTGTCGGCAGGGTACGAGCAGGCGCGGTGGAGCGTCCCGCAGTTGTCCCACATGACCATGTCGCCGACCTTCCATTCGTGGCGATAGACGAACTGCGGCTGCGTGGTGTGGTCGCGGAGCCGAGCGAGCAGCAGCCGGCTCTCGTCGCGGTCCAT
>JAEKKO010000218.1 GCA_019510335.1 Novosphingobium sp.
GAAACCCCGGCCTGGCGCGCCGCGGCGCTGACGTTCGAGCTGACGGCCAGCTCGAGCAGGAAGGCTTTGCTCCACTGGGCATAGGAAGGCTTGCGCGCGGCAGCCTTGCGGGCGCGCCGGCCGGATGGGAGCTTGCCCGTCATGTAGCTATGATCCGTGCTATGGGAAGAACCGCAGCCGAGCCGCTGCGACTCGGTCTCTCGCGATGTTTCTGTTATGTGCCAGAAGAGCGTGACGCTGTCAAGCAGAAAGAACCATAACGGTTAGCTACGAGCATCAAGTGCCGGTCCTTGCCCGCTCCTAACCGCGCCCCTATGGAGCGCCGACCAAGGGGAGCTCCCGATGCTACGCCGCCTGTACGACTGGACGCTGGCCAAGGCGGCCGACCCGCGCGCGGCATGGTGGCTGGCGTTCTTCGCTTTTGCCGATGGCGGCCTGTTCCCGTTCCCGCCGCACCCGTTGCTTGCGCTGATGTGCCTGGCCGAACCGAAGAAAGGTGTGCGCCTCGCGCTCATCACCACGGTCGCTTCCGTGCTCGGCGGGCTGCTCGGCTACGGCATTGGCCACTTCGTCTACCACGCGGTCGGGAGCCAGCTCCTGGAGCTGCTCGGACTGAGCGCCAAGTTCCCGAAGGCGGCATGCTATTTGCGGGCCTACGGAACCGAGATCATCCTGTTCAAGGCGGCTACGCCAATCCCTTTCCTGCTGCTGTCGGTCACCGCCGGGTTCATTTCCTTCCCGGTCCTGATCTTTGCCGGGGCCAGCCTGGCCTCGCGCGGGGCGATCTTCCTGGTCGTCGGCTTGCTGTTCCAGCTGTTCGGCCCTCCGATCAAGATCTTCATCGAGAAGTATCTGCCCTGGCTGATAGCCGGGTTCGTGATCGTATTCGTGTCTGGCTATGTCGCCCTCTCGGTGGTCAGCGGCGGCGCCAAGGCGACCAGCGACAAGTGCGAGGCGGCCGCGCCGCTGGTCTAGCTACCCCGCCGCGGCCGACAGCTGCTCCGCCGCCGCCTTGAGCTTTGCCCCGAGTTCGGCCCGGCGCTCGCCGCGCAGCCGCTCGCCCGGACCAGTCAGCACCAGGGTCCCCACCGGCACCCCGTTGCGGTCGAGAACCGCCGCGGCCATGGCGACGGCGCTCGGCTCGATCTCGCCGTCGTTGACGGCATAGCCGCGTTCGCGGATGGCGGCCAATTCGCGCTCGAGCGCCGCGGTCGCCTGTCCGCCGAGCAGGCGACCCTGCTCCTGCGCACCGAGGTGCGGCAGGATCGCGCGCGCCGTGGCGCTGCCTTCCATCGGAATGACGATACCGACCGGCGGCACCATCCGCAGCATCTGGAAGCTCTCGGCCGCATCGATGACGACGAAGTGGTCGCCGTCGGGCATCGTCAGATAGGCCGTCTCACCGGTTTCGGCCCGGAGCTGCTCGAGCAGCGGCCGCGCGCGCTGGCGCAGCCGCTCGCTGCTGTGGGGGGGGCGGGCCAGGGTGAGGACGTGGGGCGCCAGCTCCCACTGCGCGGCAGCGCCCGGCGCCAGCCGGATCCAGCCAGCATCGGCCAGCGTCATCAGGTCGCGCTGCACCGCACTCTTGTTGGCATCGAGCCGCCGCGCGAGCGCCGAGACCCCGATCGGCTGGGCGCTGGCAATCGCCTCGAACACTACGAGCATGCGCCCGGCACTACGGCTGCGCTTGACGGCCACGGCCGCTCCCTATACCATGTCACTATTCGACAAGTCGTATTACATTGTGATCCACAAGTTGCAAGGGCTGCAGGAGAAAAGCGAACATGTTCCTTTCAGACGTCAGAACGCTCGACCCAGCCCTGCCCTTCGGCATTCGCATCGGCGGCCTCACCCGCGAGCAGCTCGGGGATGCGGCGCTCCGCAAGGCGATCGACGACCTGTTCATCCGCCACGGGATGATCGTCTTCGAGGACGTCGAGCAGTCCGACGCGATGCAGCTCGCCATCAGCAGCTGCTTCGGCCCGCTCAAGGAGCATCCGGTCAAGGCGGTCTCTCGCGTCGACGCCGACCGGCTGCCCGGCGTGATCGAGATCCGCAGCGAGCCCGGCCGCGGCATCGTCGAAGTCGACGGCCGCCACGTTTCCCATTGGCTGCCCTGGCATTTCGACCACTGCTACAACGACGAGCTCAACCGAGCTGGCGTGCTGCGCTCGGTCGACCGGGTCGACGAAGGCGGGCTCACCGGCTTTCTCGACGGAATCGCGCTTTACAACGCGTTCCCCAAGGAGCTGCGCGACCGGATCGACGGCAAGGAGATCGTCTATACGCTGAGCACCCAGTATGACGAACTGCGCTTCGGCCGACCGGCGGAATATCGGATGATCGAGCCCAAGCCGTCACCGCCCGAGTTCAAGGCCCAAGCCGCCGCGATGCCCCGGGCGATCCATCCGGCGGTGTGGGCCCGCCCGACCGGCGAGAAAGTGCTGCACGTCTCGTCCTATATGGCCGCGGGCATTCTCGGCGACGAAACGCCCGCAGGCGATGCGTTGCTCGAGGAAGTCTGCCAGACCATTAATGCGCTCGCTGCCGGCTGTAGCTATCGCCACAAGTGGCGCCCGACCGACATGGTGATCTGGGACAACCTGCGGATGCTCCACTCGGTCAACGGGAACCGCCCGGAAGATTTCCGCCGGATGTTCCGCACCACGATCGCCGGCGACTACCAGCTCGGCCGCTGGGAAACCGCGCCGGCCGGCGCTGCGACCGCCGACGCGATGGCGTAGCGCGAGCCGTCTTCTCCCCTCGACAGTGCCGATGGCGCGATGGATGCTGCGCGAGTTCGGCGGAAGACGAGACACGGTAGAGAGATGGCGCGAATCGATGTCGATGGGCTCGAGCTCGATTACGAACTGATCGGCCCGGCAGACGGGCCGCCGCTGGTCCTCACCCCCGGCGGGCGCTATCCGCGCGACACCGCCGGCGTGCCCGAGCTCGGGGCGAAGTTCGCCGAAGCCGGGTATCGCGTGTTGCTGTGGGATCGTCCCGGGTGCGGCGCATCGGATATCGGCTTCACTGCAGCGAGCGAATCGGTGATGAACGCCGATGCGCTGGTCGGGATCGTTCGTGAGCTGGGCCTCAAAGACATCGTCCTCGTCGGTGGATCGGCCGGATCACGGATTTCGCTGATGGCGGCGGCGCGGATGCCGCAAAACGTGCGCAAGATCGCGATCTGGTGGATCAGCGGCGGCCCCGTCGGACTCGCCGGCCTTGCCTGGTTCTATTGCGGCGACCAGATCGCCGCCGCCTCGAAAGGCGGCATGGAGGCGGTCGCCGCGCTGCCGAGCTGGTCCGACCAGATCGCCCGCAACCCGCGGGTGCGCGAAACCCTGCTGGGCCAGGACCCCGAGATGTTCATCGCCACCATGCAGTGCTGGGGCCAGGCTTTCGCCTACAGCGACGATACTCCGGTCCCGGGCATGGATCCGGAGGACTTCGCCCGGCTGACGATGCCAATCCTGGTGTTCCGCAGCGGCAAGAGCGACATGGCCCACACCCGCTGCACCAGTGAGTGGGTCCACGAGCTGCTGCCCAACGCCCGCATAGCCGAGCCGCCGTGGGGCGACCAGGAATGGAATTACGTCTCGACCTTCCCGATTGATTCTGCCAACCGCCGCGGGCGCTTTGAACGCTGGCCGCTGATTGCGCCCGACGTGCTCGCGTTCTTGCAGGAGGACCGCTGATGGACCCGATATTCGAGGCCCGCCTGGGGGAAATCGTCGACCGCGACGCGATCCATCGGGTGATGCTGCGCTACGCCCGCGGGCTCGACCGGCTCGACAATCCGCTCGCGCGTTCGTGCTACTGGGACGACGCGACGGAGGATCACGGCCAGTTCGTCGGCACACCGGACGATTTCATCCGCTACGCCGACGGCACCACGTTGATGTTCGAATCGACCCAGCACGCGATCCTCAATCACTTCTGCGACCTGCAGGGCGACCACGCCTACTGCGAGACGTATTTCCAGTTTACCGGAGTGACCGCCGGCGAGGGGCCGAACTTCGTTTCGACCGGGCGCTACGTCGACCATTTCCGGAAGCGCGGCGGCGAGTGGCGGATCGCCGACCGGGTGACCATCGTCGAGAGCCAGATGGACGTGGCGAAAGGCGCCGTGCTTGGAACGATGCCGCCCGCCTACACCGACGAGGAGCCGTGCCAGGCCACCCGCGACCGCAACGACGTCAGCTACCACCGCCCGCCACGGCCGCGCAGGCGTGGGTAATCAGAGGCCGAGCCTTTCCCTTTTCGCGAATTTCGGGCACAGGAGCGCTTCTCGGGTTCGTCATCCTCCTGACATCGGAGGATTTAAGATCGACGCTGGATAGAGACGAAAATGGCGGTCGCGGCAGTCGTTTCCATTCCTCGCAGGCTGGCCATTCCAATTTCGCCGGGAGCCTTTCGCCTGCTCTTGGCGATGATCGTCTTCGTTCATCACATCAGTTCGTTCGGGTTCGGGCCTTATGCGGTGTACGTTTTCTTCGTGCTCAGCGGCTTCTGGGTCCAATCCATGTGGAACGGCCGCTACTCGAAGACACGAAACCCCTATTTGACCTTTCTCGTCAGCAGAGTCTGGCGCTTGGCGCCGGTGATGGTGCTTGCGACCATGACCACGGTTCCATTGCTTCTCCTGATTGGCGTGCCTGCGGACAAAGTTTTTGCAGCCACTCCTCTGCACTTCGCATTTTCCAGCGTGTTTCTGCTCGGCTATTCCTGGCTGCCTTACTTGCCCATCGGTTCGGCCTGGTCCCTCGATGTCGAGATGCAATTTTATGCTTTAGCGCCGCTGCTGGCGGTGTTTGTCAAACGAGCGGGTTGGCCACTGGCGCTCGCCGCCGCCGCCCTCACTTCGCTCGCAGCCAGTACGTTCATTGACCATCCGGTGCTGCCGAAGAACATCTTCTTCTTTGTCGTCGGAATGGCCGCGGCAGCATTCGACTGGCGTCCATCGGCTCGCTTCGCGTGGCTCTCGGGTTTGAGCGTCGTCGCCATCACCGTTTTGGTAACCCTGTCCCCATGGCGCGGGCTCTTGTTCGGCGGCGCGCACCCACAGCCGATCTTTGCATGGAACGCGATCTACAACATTGCTCTGGCCGTCCTGACCATCCCGTTCGCACTCTGCACGGTGCGGCAACCGAGCGACGATCTGGATGGCGACATGGGTGCGATGTCCTTCATCATCTACCTTTTCCACTGGGTCGCATCCCAATGGTTCGTCAGCATAAGTGGCCCGTTCAGCGTTAGGCTCGAAGTAGCATTGATCAGTCTGGTGACGGTTCCCCTCGTCTCGACGCTCGTTCTGGTGTTTTTCGATCGGCCGATCGATCGCCTGCGCAGCCGGTGGGTGCGCCAGCGCCAGCAAGATTCGCGTCCGGTCGGTGCCCCGGTGGCGAGCGCGACCTAGCTATCCCAAGGTTCTCGTCAGGCAGTGGCGCGCTGAACGGGCTTGCCAGGTTCCTGCTCTGTTCCTAAAGCGGTGCGATGGTCCAGGCGCTTGCGATTCCCTCCGGCCGCGATGAGCGCGCGGCGCTCGCCGTCGCCCGCGGCATCTGCCGCCTGTTCGCCCGCAACGACGTCTGGTGCATCGCCGAAATGCCGCTGCGCAACGGCCGCCGCGCCGACCTGATGGGGATCGACGCCAAGGGCAGGCTGGTAATCGTCGAGATCAAGGTCGCCCGCGCCGACTTGCTCGGCGACGGCAAGTGGACCGACTACCTCGATCACTGCGACCGCTTCTACTGGGGCCTCGCCGCGCACCTCGACCGCGCCTGCCTCGACGAGGCCGGGTTCCTGCCGGAGACCTGCGGCGTGATCGTCGCCGATGGCTACGACGCCGAGATCGTCCGCTCCGCCCCGACCCGGCCGCTCGCCGCCGCCCGCCGCAAGGCCGAGGTCGAGCGGCTGGCCCGCGCGGCAATGCGCCGGCACCTGGTCGGCCTCGATCCGCACTGCGCCACATATGCCGGAGACTGAGCCATGCCGTCGCGCCGTGAGCTGATCGAGATGACGCCGGACGAGATCGCCGCCTATCTGCTCGAGCAGAAGCGGATGATCGTCGTCAGCAACGGCCCGCACGGGCTGCCCCATCCGATGCCGATGAACTACGGGCTCGACGAGACCGGCCGGGTGCTGATGACGACCTTCGCCAAGAGCCAGAAGGTCAAGAACCTGGAGCGCGACCCGCGCGCCTCGCTGCTGGTCGAGAGCGGGATGCGCTACGACGAGATGAAGGCGGTGATCCTCTATTGCGACGCCGAAATCGTCCGGGAGCCCGACGCCGTGCGCGCGCTGATGCTGCAGATCACCGCCGACGTGGCGCTAACTAGCGCCAAGAGCGTCGAAATGGACGACCAGATCCGCGCCTCGATCGCCAAGCGCGTGGTGATCCGCTTCACCCCGTTCCGGACGATCAGCTGGGATCACGGCAAGCTGGGAGGGGCGTACTAAGCCCGAAACGACGTTCCCAGCAGCTTGGCCAGCTCCGCCGGGCGCAGTTCGGACTCGAGCTGGTCGAGCGTGCATTGCCGCGGCGCCTTGTCCGGGCGCCAGCGCTTGAAACGGGTGCCGTGGCGGAAGCGGCGGTCGGTGACCTGGTCGTAGCCGACCTCGACGACGAGCTCCGGGCGCAGCGCCACCCACTCGGTCGATTTCCCGCGGCTCCAGCGGCTCGGCCCGCCCGGCGCGCTTCCGTCGAACGCCGAGGGGCCGATCAGCGGAGTCAGCTTCGCGCCGAGCGCGGCCCGCCCGGCAGCGCTGAACGCGGCGGTGAAGCCGACGTGGTGGAGCCGCCCGTCGTCGTCGTAAAGCCCAAGCAGCAGCGAGCCGACCGCGCTGCCGCCGGCCTCGTGGCGGAAGCCGCCGACGACGCAATCGGCGGTGCGCTCGAGCTTGCGCTTCAACATCGCCCGCTCGCCCGGCTGGTAGAGCGCATCGCGGCGCTTGGCGACGATGCCGTCGAGCGCGCCGCCGCTCTCGTCGAGCCAGCGCCGGGCGAGGTCGGCGTCGCACGTCAACGGCGAAAGCAGCAGCGACGGCGGCTGCCCGGCGGCCATGAACGCCTGCAGCCGTTCCCGCCGCAGCGCCAAGGGGCGCTCGAGAAGCGGCTCGGAGCCCAGCTGCAGGCAATCGAACAGCATCACTTGCGCCGGCATTTCGCGCGCCAGCCTGGCGATCCGCGATGCCGCCGGATGGAGCCGCGCCTGCAGCGCCGCAAACGAGAGCGCATCATCGAGGGGCAGGATCAGCTCGCCGTCGACGATCAGCCGCTCCTCGCCGGCGGCGGCGACGGCGGCGACGATCTCGGGGAAGTAGCGACCGAGCGGCTTGCCCGACTTCGACATCAGTTCGATTGCGTTGCCGTCGCGGAACGCGAGGCAGCGAAAGCCGTCCCACTTCGGCTCGTACTGCCAGCCATCGCCGGCCGGCAACTCGGAAACGAGCCGCGCCTCCATCGGCGGGGTCGTCAGCGGCAACGCCAGCCGCGTGAACGGGACCGGCACCGCGCGGGCCGGTCAGGGCTTGCGGCCGGTCCCACCGCCCGTCGCCGCCTCGACCTGCTCCTTGCGCTTCTTGGCCGGGTAGTCTTCGGGCGTCACGCTCGAGTTGATCTCGGTGTCGGCGTGAAGCTCCTCGTTGAGGCTCGGGTTATCGCTGTGCGGGTCGAGCGGTCGCTCGGTCTTCTTGCTGTCCATGACACGGCTCCTCGCCTCGACAACCGAGGGCCGCCCGCGCTGGTTCCCGGATCAGCGCTGCTGCGTGCGCTCGATCACCCGCCGCTTCTCGCTGCGGCTGAGCATCGGCCAGTCGGCGATCTCCTCGAGCGTGCGCTTGCAGCCGGCGCAGCAGCCGCTGGGCGCCTCGATCCGGCAGACGCCGATGCAGGGGCTGGACGGGTGGTGCATGTCCGCTTCCAAGCATGCACCGGCGCTGCGGGCAAGTGCTCATAGCACGGGGCGCAAATATTGATGATTACAATAGAGTTGACGTTTCTAACCGCGAAACAAGAGCCTCGAAATTTCAATGTATTGGGCAAGTGCCGCGGCGGGGCGGGTGATGCGGAGGGGAGACCAGCGGCCGAGCGAACGAGCAGCCGCGCGCAATTTTCTTGCTTTTCGCCGCAAGGCCCTCTAGATGCGCCTCAGCGATCGGCGCGTGGGCCTTGTCCCGCCGCAATCCGGAAGCAGCGTGTGGCCCGCGTTTCCCCGCAGGGCCGGCCCGGATGAACGATCGTGTCGCAACCGAAGCTTCCTTCGTCACGCAGGGTCGCATCCAACGAACCCTCGCTTCGCGCCGGCGCCAATCCGCCCGGCCGCGCCGCATCCATTTGAAAGATTTCAATGACTTATTTCTCCGACCTCGGTCTCGCCGAGCCGATCGTCCGTGCGCTCGGCGCCAAAGGCTATGCCGACCCCACGCCGATCCAGCGCCAGGCGATTCCCGCCCTGCTCGACGGCCGTGACCTGCTCGGCATCGCCCAGACCGGTACCGGCAAGACCGCGGCATTCGCGCTGCCCTCGCTCCACCGCCTCGCCGCCAACCCGCAGCCGCGCAAGAACGCGGCGTGCCGGATGCTGGTCCTGTCGCCGACCCGCGAACTCGCCGCCCAGATCGCCGACAACATCCGCGGCTATGCCAAGTTCCTCCAGCTCAACGTTCAGTGCGTGTTCGGCGGCGTGCCCGTCGGCAAGCAGGCGCGGGCGCTGGTCGGCGGCACTGACGTGCTCGTCGCCACGCCCGGGCGGCTGCTCGACCTGATCGACCAGCGCGCGCTAACCTTGCGCCATGTCGAGATCTTCGTGCTCGACGAAGCCGACCAGATGATGGACCTCGGCTTCATCCACGCCCTAAAGCGGGTCGCCGCGATGCTTCCGGCCAAGCGCCAGAGCCTGTTCTTCTCGGCGACGATGCCCAAGGCGATCGCTGAGCTCGGCCGCCAGTTCATCGACAACCCGGTACGGGTCGAGGTGACGCCGCAATCGACCACGGTCGAGCGGGTCGAGCAGTTCGCGACCTTCGTCAACCAGGCGGAAAAGCAGGCCCTGCTGACGCTGCGGCTGCGCGACGGCCTGGCCGACAAGTCGATCGACCGGGCGCTGGTGTTCACCCGGACCAAGCACGGCGCCGACCGCGTCGTCCGTCATCTTTCGGCCGCCGGGGTTCGCGCCGCGGCGATCCACGGTAACAAGAGCCAGGGCCAGCGCACCGCCGCGCTCCAGGCGTTCCGCGCCGGATCGACGCCGATCCTCGTCGCGACCGACATCGCGGCGCGCGGGATCGACGTCAGCGGCGTCAGCCACGTGTTCAACTTCGAACTGCCAAACGTAGCCGAGCAATACGTCCACCGCATCGGCCGCACCGCGCGCGCCGGCGCCGAGGGCGTGGCGCTGAGCTTCGTCGCGCCCGACGAGAAGCCTTACCTCAAGGACATCGAGAAGCTGACCGGGGTCAAGCTCATGCCACTGCCGCTGCCCGAGGGCTTCCAGCCGCTTCCACCGCGGCCCCGGCGGGGTCGGCCAACACGCCGGCAAGGTCCGCCGCGTCGGCTGAATTGATGCGCATTCCATTCCGTCGCCGGCACGCCGCGACAGAATGGAATTGCCGAGGTCTTTTTTTCGAGCGGGGCCGCCCTGGCGTTGGCTGCCGGCGAGGGGTTGCGACCCCATGCCGCGATGCCTAACCCGAATCGGTGGCCGAAGCCGATGCCCCCTCCGCCTCGCGATTCGCCCGCCTGATCGAACCGGGCAGCTCGCTCGCTCCGTTCCGCTACGTCGTTTTCCGCGAGATCTGGGTCGCCAACCTGGTTTCGAACCTC
>JAEKKO010000111.1 GCA_019510335.1 Novosphingobium sp.
TGCCGCACCATCGCCGGCAGCGACCGCCTCTCGGCCCACGCGACCGGCAACGCGATCGACGTCTCCGGCTTCGTCCTCGCCGATGGGCGGCGGATCACCGTGCTGCGCGACTGGGCCTCGGACGATCCCCAAAGCCGCGCCTTCTTCGAGACAATCGAACAAAGCGCGTGCAAGCGCTTCGGCACCGTGCTCGGGCCGAACTACAACCCCGCGCACCGCAACCACTTCCACCTCGAGCGCAGCACAGGCCGGCCGTTCTGCAGGTGACGGCAAACGAAAAGGGCGGCCCTTGCGGACCGCCCTTCTCTGATTGAATTTCCGGGCCGCAGCCCGCGAAGTCTTACTTGATCTCGACGGTGCCGCCGGCGGCCTCGATCTTGGCCTTGATCTCCTCGGCCTCGGCCTTGGTGACGCCTTCCTTGATCGCCTTGGGGGCGCTCTCGACGAGGGTCTTGGCTTCGGTCAGGCCGAGCTGGGTCAGCGCGCGGACTTCCTTGATGACCTGAATCTTCTTGCCGCCGTCCCCGGTGAGGATGACGTCGAACTCGGTCTGCTCCTCGGCCGGAGCAGCGGCTTCGCCGCCACCCGCCGGAGCGGCCACGGCGACCGCGGCGGCGGCGGAAACGCCCCACGCCTCTTCGAGCGCCTTGGCAAGGTCGGCCGCCTCGAGGACGGTCAGTTTCGACAGTTCTTCAACAAGCTTGGCAATATCGGCCATGATGCTTCACTCCTGGTTGGGTTGATCCGGGCCGCGACGCGGCGGACCCGGAGAAATCGTTCGAACCTCTTACGCGGCTTCCTTCTCGGCGTAGGCGTTGAAGACGCGGGCCAGCTTCGCCGCCGGAGCGACGGTGAGCTGGGCGATCTTCGTTGCCGGCGCCTGGACGAGGCCGATCAGCGTTGCGCGCAGCTGGTCGAGCGAAGGCATCGCGGCGAGCGCCTTGATCCCTTCGGCATTGAGCACTTGCGCGCCCATCGCACCGCCGACGATCTCGAGTTTGTCGGTGGTCTTGGCGAAATCCACGACGGCCTTGGCCGCGGCGACCGGATCGACCGAAGTCGCCAGCGCCGTCGGCCCGGTGAGCATGTCACCGATGCCTTCGTAGTTCGTGTCCGCGATGGCCAGCTTGGCAAGACGGTTCTTCGCCACCTTGTAGGCCGCGCCCGCGTCGCGCATCTTCGTCCTGAGGGCGGTGGACTGCGCCACCGACAGGCCCAGGTTGCGGGTGACGACCACCACGCCGACCTGGTTGAAGACCGCGTTGAGGGATGCGACCGATTCGGCTTTCTGCGAACGATCCATGCCTTACTCCTTCACATGGCCGCTGGGGGCGAGCCCCCGCACGGCCGGCTACGTGTGTCCGCGCCGCCGGGGCGACGCGGGACGAGTCCGTCGATGGGGGAAGGAGGGCGTGAAACACGCTGACGGCCGGGCGCCTGAGCGCGCGGCCGGAAATCTCTTTTCCCCGTCTAGGCTGGAAATTAAGCGTTGGGACGAGGTCCCGCGGCACCAACTGTCTCGGACGGATGACCGGTGGGCGAGCCCGGACGGTCGGACCGGGCGCTTAGCAGGGTGCCGTGGGAAGTCAAGAACGCCGCCGTCTGGGCGCGGTCACGTAGCCACTTGTTAACCCTGTTTGCCTAGACCGAGCTCGAACCGGCGACAGGGGACCACGATGAACGCAGAACTGGCCAAGGCGCACGCGCCGGGCGTGGCGATCCCGCCGCGGGTGCTCGATCGCGCCGAGCAGGCGGTGGTCGTGATCGCCTGGTCGCTGCTCGCCTGGCGGGTGTTCCATTCGCCCAACGGCTACGCCCCGCTGGTGCTGCTGTCGGAGACCGCGGTCGCGCTGTTCGTGCTGTTCCGGCGCCCGACCGAGGCGATCTCGCTCGACCTCGGCGATTGGCTGATGGCGGTGACCGCCACGGCCGCGCCGCTGCTGATCGTGCCGGGGCCGAACACGCTCACGGCGCTCGCCCCGCTCGGGGTGACGCTGGTCGCGCTCGGCAATGCCTGGCAGTTCGGCGCCAAGCTGATCCTGCGCCGCAGCTTCGGCATCGCCCCGGCCAACCGCGGGGTCAAGGTCAGCGGACCGTACCGGCTGATGCGTCACCCGATGTACGCCGGCTACCTGCTGGTCCACATAGGCGTGCTGACGCTGATGTTCTCGCCGACCAACCTGGTGATCTACGCGATCGGCTGGTGGGCGCAGATCCGCCGGATGATCGCCGAGGAGCGGCTGCTCGGCGAGGACCCGTCCTACCGCGAATACATGGGGCAAGTGCGCTGGCGGTTGGTGCCGGGGGTGTTTTGACGATCGAACAGCCGGCTGGACCTCGCTGACCCTTGTGACAATCGTCTTGCCGATCGTCGCGTCTTACGCTCCGATCATGCAAATCCGCGGGTTCCCGCCTGATCGTTGCTAAAACCGCAACAGGCGCTGCCCATTTCGCACTTGCAGCAGAGCGTGCTGCGACGCACAAAGGGCGCGCCTTTCAGGCATCCTCTCCCAAACTTCCAAGGCCCGGTCGGCAACGACCGGGTCTTTTTTCGTTGGCATTCTCGACCCTTCAGCGTGGTTGCGCTGGACCCCTCACCCGAGCAACCGCCGGTAGAGCGCGAGATATTCGTCTGCCATGCGGTCGATGGTGAAGCGTTCGGCGACGGCCATGCGGCAGGCGCGACGATCGATTTCCGGGAGGCGCGCGATAGCCGCGACCGCCTCGTCGAAGCTATCGACCAGGAACCCGGTGATGCCGTGGTCGATCAGCTCGGGCATGGAGCCGCGGCGATAAGCGATCACCGGGGTGCCGCAGGCCATCGCCTCGATCACCGCCAGCCCGAACGGCTCGTCGAAGCCGATCAGGTGGAGCATGCCGGCGGCGTGGCCGAGCGCCCGCAGCCGGTCCGCGCCGCCGACGACACCGCGATAGGCGATCGCATCGCCGTCGACGAACGGCAGCACCTCGCGGGCGTGGTAGGCTTCGTCCTGGATCAGGCCATACAGCGTCAGCCGCCGCCCGGTGGCGCGCGCGGCGCGGATCGCCTCGGCCGGGCCCTTGTCCGGATGAATCCGCCCGAAGAACACCAGGTCCGGACCGCCGACGGGATCGAACGGGAATTCCTCGAGCCTGATGCCGTGGTGGATCGTCGCCGCATACGTCAGCGAGGGATCGCGGTTGGCATCGCTGATCGCGACGTAGGCGACGCGGTCGTCGTAGCGCTGGTAGGCCGGGAGGATGCGGGGCGAGGAGAAGCCGTGAATCGTCGTCAGCATCGGCGTCTCGACCAGCCGCGAGAACCCCAGCGGAATGAAGTCGGCCTGGTTATGGATCAGGTCGAAGTCGCCGGCGCGCTCGAACACGTGGGCGATGTGGAGGATTTCCCAGACTTTGGCTTCGAGCGTCGGGTCCTCCGAGTAGCCGCGCGGAGCGACGCCGTTGAGCCGACCGGCGGTCTGCGAATCCAGCGTTGCGAACAAGGTGACGTCGACCCCCCGCGCGATCAGCGCCTCGGTCAGCAGGCTCGTCGTCAGCTCCCACGGACCATAGTCGCGCGGCGGCGTGCGCCAGGAGATTGAGCTGAGCATAGCGACACGCATGCTCACGCGCTTGCCGGCTCCAGTTCCAGGATAAGCCCTTCGTCGGGCCGCAAGATGCCGGGCTCGGGTGTACCGCCCAGCGTCGAGAGCAGCACAGGGCCGGTGCGCGTGCTTTCGGGTGCATACGGCAGCGGGGCCTGGCCCAGGTTCAGCGCCACCAGCAGCCGCTCGTCACCGGAGGTGCGAGTGTAGACGAGCTTGTGCTCGCTCGCCTCGATCAGCCCGAATGCGCCGACCGCCAGTGCCGGGCGCTCGCGCCGCAGCGCCAGCAGCGCCCGGTACAGCGCCAGCATTGAGCCGGGATCGCGCTCCTGCCCGGCGACGTTGCGGGTGCGCCAATCGGGGTTGAGCGGCAGCCACGGCGGCGCAGTGCTGAAGCCCGCGTGGGCCTCGTCACCGCGCCACGGCATCGGCGTGCGCGCCGGATCGCGGCCGAGGCCGAGGCCCGGCTGGCGCAGCTCGCGCGGGTCTTGCACGGCGTCCGGCGGGATCGGCACCTCGGCGATGCCGAGCTCGTCGCCCTGATAGAGCGTCGGCGTGCCCCGCAGCGTCAGCAGCAGCATCGCCGCGACGCGCGCCTGGGCCTCGCCGATACGGGCGGCAATCCGCGGCGAATCGTGGTTGCCGATGACCCAGTTGGGCCAGCCCCACGGCGGCAGCGCCGCCTCGTAGTCGAGGATCAGCCGGGCCAGCGTCGGCGCGTCCCACGGGTTCTCGATCAGCGCGAAGTTGAACGGCAAGTGGACTTCGGGCGCGTCGGGGGTGCCGTACCAGGCGACGAGTCGCTCGTTGGGCAGGAAGATTTCGCCGATCAGCACGCGGTCGCCATAGCTGTCGGCGAGCTGGCGGAATTCGCGGGTGATGGCGTGGGCCTCGGGCTGGTCGGTCGAGTTGACCTGAAACACCCGGTCGCGCTCATTGTCACGAGGCGTCCACAGCGGGTTGAGCGGGTTGTCGGGCAGCCCCTCGGCCTTGACGATGTGCCACAGCACGTCGATCCGAAAGCCGTCGACGCCGCGGTCCAACCAGAACCGCAGGACATCCAGCATCGCCCGCCTGAGCTCGGGATTGCGCCAGTTGAGATCGGGCTGCTGCGCCAGGAAGGCGTGGAGGTAGTACTGCCCGGTGGCTTCGTCCCACTCCCACGCCGACCCGCCAAAGTCGCTGATCCAGTTGTTCGGCGGCAGCCGCTCGCCGTCCGGGCCGATCACCGGGTCGCGCCAGATGTACCAGTCGCGTTTGAGGTTGTCGCGCGACGAGCGGCTCTCGATGAACCACGGGTGGCGGTCCGAACTGTGGTTGGGGACGTAGTCGAGCAGCAGCTTGAGGCCGCGGGCGTGGACCGCGGCGAGCAGGCGGTCGAAATCGTCGAGTGAGCCGAACAGAGGCTCGATCCCGCAGTAATCGGCAACGTCGTAGCCGAAGTCGGCCATCGGCGAGGGGAAGATCGGCGACAGCCAGATGGCATCGACACCGAGGCTTCCAACGTGCTCGAGCCGGCGCTCGATCCCCGCGAGATCGCCCACTCCATCGCCATTGCTGTCCTGGAACGAACGCGGGTAGATCTGATAAACGACGCCGCGCTCCCACCACGGATGCCCCATCGCGAGGGTGCTTGCCATGTGCGTCGCCCCGGCTCAGCCGGCCGCCGCGGCCAGTGGGCCGCTGTCACGCGGGCGGACGAACACCCGAGCCACGATCGGGTAGGCGCGGGCAACGTGGGCTTCGATGTCGGCGACGATCCGTTCGACCTCGCGGGCGCTGATCGCATCGTCGAAATCGGCGCTGATGATCACGGTGACCAGCTCCGGCGCGCTGTGCAGCGTCAGTACCTCGTGCACGGCGACGATGCCGGCATGGCCGGCCGCGCAATTGCGGATCGCCCGGACCAGCTGCGGGTCGGCGCCCTCGCCGATCAGCAGGCTTTTCGATTCGTAGAGCAGCAGCACCGCGAGAACGCCGAGGACCAGCCCGATCAGAACCGAGGCAAAGCCGTCCCAGAATGGATTGCCGGTGACCAAACTCAGCGTCAGCCCGACCGCGGCGATGGCGAGCCCGGCAAGCGCGCCGGCGTTCTCGACCAGCACGATCATCGTCGGCGAATCCTTGGAAAAGCGGATCGCCTGGAACCAGCCGCGGCCGTCGCGGGTCTTGTCGAAATCGTTCTTGGCCGCGAGGGTCGACCAGCCCTCGAGCACCGCGGCCACGGCGAGGACGATGAACGCGACCTTGGGATCGGCGGCGGGCTCGGGCGCGAGGATGTGGACGATGCCTTCATAGACCGACACGCCAGCGCCGAGTGCAAACACCAGGATCGCGACGACGAAGCTCCAGAAATAGAGCTCGCGCCCGTGGCCGAACGGATGGCGCTCGTTGGCCGGTTTCATCGCTTGGCGGCGGCCGTGGAGAAGGAGCAGCTGGTTGGTCGAATCGACCAGGCTGTGGACGCCCTCGGTCAGCATCGCCGAGGACCCGGTGATGCTCGCGGCGACGAACTTGGCGACGGCGATGCCGACATTGGCGCCGAGCGCGATCAGGAGCGTGCGGGTCGAACCCCCGGCCATGGAATCCCCGTTGCTGGTGTCGCGCCCCCCTTAACGCGCGGGAATGCGGAATGGCTATGATTTGATCTACGGAGCCGTCGCGCTAACCTGAATCGATGTTCCGGACCCTGCTCGCGCTCGTCGCGCTCGCCTTGCCCTTTCCCGCCGTCGCGCAGGCGCTGACCCCGGCGGAGGCCACGGCAATCGACAAGGCCGTCGGGGAAGCCCTGGCGAAGACCGGCGCCCCTTCGGCCGAAGTCGCGGTGGTCCGCGGCGGCACGCTCGTGCTGAGCCACGCATGGGGCAAGGCAGGCGAGACGATGCCCGTGGCGCGGGCCGACATGCCCTACCAGGTCGCGAGCAATTCCAAGCAGTTCCTTGCCGCTCTGATGCTTCTACTGGAGGATGATCACAAGCTCAGCCTCGACGATCACGTGGCCAAGTGGCTGCCCGGAATCAGCGGCGGCGAGACCATCACCCTCCGCGAGCTGCTCTCGCACACTGCCGGGCTGCAGGATTACTGGCCGCAGGACTACCTGTTCCCGACCATGCTGACCCCGACGACGCCCGAGCAGATTGCCGCGCGCTGGGCCAGGAAGCCGCTGGACTATGCGCCGCGAAGCCGTTGGCAATATTCGAACACCGGCTACGTCGTCGCCGGGCTGATCGCCGAGAAAGCCGGCAGCAAGCCGTTGTGGCGCCAGTTCGAGGAGCGGATCTTCCGCCCGCTCGGGATCCACCCTCTGCCGCTCGACGCGACCAACGCCCCGGGCTTCCCCCAAGGCTATCACCGCAACGCGCTCGGCCCCGTGCGTGTCGCCGCGCCGCCCGCCAAGGGCTGGCTATGGGCCGCAGGCGAGTTGTCGATGACCGCGGCCGAGTTCGCCCGATGGGACATCGCCCGGCTCAATCGGACGCTGCTCACACCGCAGGACTGGACGGTCCAGGAAACGCCCGTGGCCCTCGCCGACGGGACCACCACGCAATACGGCCTCGGCGTTTACAACCATATCGTCGACGGGCGGCGGGTGATCGATCACGGCGGCGAATCGGTCGGCTTCCTCTCCCAGAACAGCGTCTATCCCGACAGCCGCGCGGCGATCGTGGTGCTGACCAACGGCGACTTCGCCGACGCGCCGGGGATGATCACCAAGGCGATCGCCGACATCATCATGCCCAAGGCCGCCGCGCCCGACGCCGGCGAGACGGCGCGAACCGAGGATGCCAAGGCCGAGCTGGCGGCGCTCGCAGCCGGGCGATTCGAACCGGCGCTGTTCACCGACAACGCCCGCTACTACTTCTCGCCCGAGGCGCGCGCCGACTACGAGACGAGCCTCGGCCCGCTCGGCGCCCCAACCAGCTTCGAGCCGACCCGCTCGCCGCGGCTGCGTGGCGGCTTCGTCAACCGCAACTTTCGCATGGCTTACGGCGCTACCCGGCTGGTGCTGGTGACTTACGCCGAGCCGGGGCCGCACGGCCGGTGGGAGCAGTTCATCGTCATGCCGGCGGAGTAGCTAGAGCCATCGCGCGCGGCGAAAGGCCACGTACAGCGAGACGCACACCAGCACGATCAGCGCCCAGATTGCGAAATAGCCATAGCGCCAGTGCAGTTCTGGCATGTACTGAAAGTTCATCCCGTAAATCCCTGCAATCGCGGTAGGAACCGCGAGGATCGCGGCCCACGCGGCGAGCCGGCGGGTGATCTCGCCCTGGCGGTGCTGCTCGAGCAACGCGGCGGTCTCGAAAATGCTGGCGAGCGTTTCCTTGAGGCCGTTGACCCGGGTCATGGTGCGGCGGACGTGGTCGAGCACGTCGCGGAACCAGATGTGCGCGGACGGGTCGATCGCCGGCAAAGCGTGCGTCGCTAGACGCTCGCAAACTTCCTCCATCGGGCCGATGATCCGCTGGAACCGGCGCAGCTGGCGGCGGACGCGGAACAGGCGGCGGATCGTCGAGGGCTCGGGGAAGCTGTCGATCGCCCGCTCCTCCATCGCCTGGACCAGCCCCTCGAGCTTGTCCATCAGCGGCTGATAGCCGTCGACGATGTAGTCGAGGATCGCGTGGACGACGTAGTCGGGCCCTTCGGCGAGGTGCTGATCGTCGCTCTCGAGCCGGGCGCGCAAGGCGGCGTGGCCACGGCTCGATCCCGAGCGGACGCTGATCACGAAATCGTGGCCGAGGAACAGCGCGGTCTGGCCGTAGGCGATCTTGTCGCCCTCACCGCTCGCGGCGGTGCGGGCGACGATGAACAGCTGCTTCCCATAGGGCTCGACCTTGGGCAGCTGCGCCGGGTTGAGCGCGTCCTCGACGGCCAGCGGGTGCAGCTCGAACTGGGTGCGGAGCAGCTCCATCTCCTGCGGCGTCGGATCACACAACCCAACCCAATCGAAGCAGTGCTCGGGCAGCGGCGTGCGCGGGTCGCCGTCGATCGGGATGTCGCGCTCGGCCGGCGAGCCGGATGCATAGCGATGGGCGGCGACGATCGTCATCGCCACGCGGTGTGGCAAAGCGCGGGGGGACTGGCAATCGCCGTGCAGCGGGACTAGGCGCCGAGCATGGCCGAGAGCGACCTTGACCCCAATGAAACTTGCGACGTGCTGATCGTCGGCGCGGGGATTTCGGGCCTCGGCATGGCCGCGCACTTGCGCCGCGCCTGCCCGGGCAAGCGCTTCCAGATCCTGGAGCGGCGGGCGCGGGTCGGTGGCACGTGGGACTTGTTCCGCTATCCCGGCGTGCGCTCGGACAGTGACATGCACACCCTCGGCTTCGCCTTCGCCCCGTGGCGGGACGAGCGCGCGATCGCCCCGGGCGAATCGATCCGCGGCTACCTCGAGCAAGTGGCGGCGGACCACGGAATCGCCGAGCACATCCGCTTCGGCCGCAGGGTCGTCGCCGCCAATTGGAATAGCGTGGCGAGGCGATGGGCGGTGCGCTGGGAAGCCGACGACGGCACGCGCGGCACGGCGACGGCCCGGTTCCTGTTTCTCGGCTCGGGCTACTACGACCACGACCGCCCGCACGAGGCGGAAATTACCGGGCTCTCGGACTTTGCGGGCCCGATCTTTCACCCGCAATTCTGGCCGGATGGCGTCGATCTGTCAGGCAAGCGCGTCGTGGTCATCGGCTCCGGCGCGACCGCCGTTTCGCTTGTCCCCGCGCTTGCCGCTGCCGGCGCCAAGGTAACGATGCTGCAGCGGACCCCGAGCTGGTATCTCACCATTCCCGGCCGCGACTGGATCGCCGAATCGCTGCGGCGCTGGCTTCCCGAGCGGCTGGCTTACCGTCTGACACGGACCAAGAACGTGCGCATGCAGCGGTGGTTCTTCAACCGCTCTCGCAACAAGCCAGCCGAAGTTACTGAATTCCTCACGCGGCAGGTCCGCAAACGCCTCGGCAAGGCGTTCGACGCGGAGGCTTTCACGCCGCCCTACAAGCCGTGGGAGCAGCGGCTCTGCCTCGTGCCCGACGGCGACTTCTTCCGCGCCGTCCGCAGCGGCAAGGCGAAAATCGTCACCGCGCGCATCGCCAGCGTCGAGGCCGACGGCATCCGTCTCGATGATGGCCGCCACCTCGCCGCCGACGCGATCGTCACCGCCACCGGGCTGCGCCTGGCAATGGCCGGCAACATCGCCGTGAGCCTCAACGGCGAGCCGGTGCACTTTGCCGAGCGGTTCTATTACCGCAATGCGATGCTCTCCAACGTGCCGAACTTCGCCGTGCTGTTCGGCTATCTCAACGCCTCGTGGACGCTGCGCGTCGACATTGTCGCCGACTGGCTGTGCCGGGTGTTGCGGCAGATGGACGCCTGGGGCGTCGACGTGGTGACGCCGGTGCTCGCCCCCGATCACAGCCTGGTCGAGGAACCGGTGCTGGAGATGTTCTCGTCCGGGTACTTGCGGCGCGGACGCCACCTCGTTCCCAAGAGCGCAACCACCGCGCCATGGCAGATCAGCATGGACTATCATAGCGACCGCCGGGCCCTGCGCCGCGCTCCGATCGATGACGGGGTGCTGCGCTTCGCACGCATCGGCGCGCCCATTGTCGCTTAGGCTTGGTCGCGCGCGACACGACCCGGCGACCCTCACCCCTTGCGCGGGCGGCACATTTGCCTAACTCCCCACCGCATGGCCGAATCCGACCGTATCTACACCGCCGCGCTGGTCGTGATCGGGGACGAGATCCTCTCCGGACGCATCCAGGACCGGAACATCGCCCAGGTCGCCACCTGGTGCGGGGTCCACGGGATTCGGCTGAACGAAGTGCGAGTGGTCCCCGATGACAGCGCCGCGATCGGTGCGGCTGTCAATGCGCTGCGGACAGCGCACGACTACTGCTTCACCACCGGCGGGATCGGTCCGACTCACGACGACATCACTGTCGATGCGATCGCCGCCGCGCTCGGCGTCGGCGTGATGGTCCATCCCGACGCGGAAGCCCAGCTGCAGGAATACTACGCTGACCGCGGCGGGCTGACCGAAGCGCGGCTGCGGATGGCGCGGGTGCCCGAGGGCGCCGAGCTGATCCCCAACCGCTACACCGGCGCGCCGGGCATCCGTTTCGGCAACCTGTTCATCATGGCCGGGGTTCCCGGCATCACCGCCGGCATGCTCGACGCGCTGTCCGGCAAGCTCGCCGGCGGAGCACCGCTGCTGACCGAGACGATCGGCTCGTGGGTCCAGGAAAGCGAGGTCGCCGATCTCCTGCGCGAGACCGAGCAGGCGCACCCGGGCACGCAGATCGGCAGCTATCCATTCTGGCGCGAGGGCCGGGCCGGCGCCAACTTCGTGATCCGCTCGACCGACGCCGAGGTCCTGGCCCACTGCACGCGGGCGATCGTCGCCGGGCTCGAGCAGCTCGGCCACCCGGCAACCGCGGGCGGGCTGTGAGCCGGATGAGCGCGCGCACGGGCCTGCTGCTCGGAACGGGCGCATCGCTGCTCAGCGCCTGCGCCGCGCCGCATTCCGACACCCTTGCGGCCTTCGAGCGGACCCTCATTGCCCATGCCAGCGCCACCGCGGCGCTGCGCGAATGGTGCGCCGCACGGGGGATCGCTCCGGCTACGAAGATCGTCGCGCGGCCGCTCCACGACGACGACGCCGCGGCCCCTGGCGACTTGCGCGGGGTGCTGCGGATCGGGGCCGACGAGCCGGTCGGCTATCGCCACGTGGCCCTCGCCTGCGGCGACACCGTGCTCTCCGTCGCCCACAACTGGTATGTCCCGGGCCGACTTACCCCCGAGATGAATGCCCAGCTCGCGGCCAGCGACACGCCGTTCGGCACCGTCGCCGCCGCGCTGCGCTTCACCCGGGCGCGTCTGACCAGCGCCGAGGCCGCCGGGACGGAGTGCCCGGCCGGGACGGTCCTGACCCAGCGGGCGCTGCTCAGCCTGCCCGACGGGCGGCCGTTGAGCCTGCTCGTCGAGTGTTACAGCCCCGCCGTGCTCGGCGGTTCTTAAGCCTCGGGGCACCGCCGCTGCGCCGGTGCGTTATTCCGCTGCGGGCAAGCGGTGCCGCGCAATTCAGCCGTGGCGCGGGACGGGCGAGCGATGTAGGCTCACAGCCAAACGCCATTCGAAGAGGTTTTTTTCATGGGTGAGGCTTCCGATATTGCCGCGCTGAAGGCAGCGCCGTTCCGCGTCGACGATCCTGAGCGGATTCCCTCGAAGCGCTACTACGATCCCGACTTCTTCGAGCTCGAGAAGGAGAAGCTGTGGCCGCACGTCTGGCAGATGGCCGCGCGGCTCGAGCAGATCCCCAACGTCGGCGACTGGATCGAGTACACCATCCTCGACAAGTCGGTGATCGTCGTCCGCGGCAAGGAGGGCGTGAAGGCGTTCCACAACGTCTGCCGCCACCGCGGCGTCGCCCTCGCCCAGCAAGGCGGCCACGGCAACTGCCGGCGCGAGGGCTTCATCTGCCCGTTCCACGGCTGGCGCTGGAACACCGAAGGACAGAACACTTTCGTCTACGGCAAGCACTTGTTCGACGAGCGCCAGCTCGACAAGGACGATATCGCCCTGACCCAGTGCAAGGTCGAGCTGTGGGGCGGCGGAGTGTGGATCAACTTCGATCACGACGCCCCATCGTTCCGGGACTTCCTCGGCCCGATGACCCGCAATCTCGAGGCCCATCACGTCGACAAGCTGCGGGTCGAGTGGTGCTACGGGACGGTGCTCCCGGCCAACTGGAAGCTGGCGATGGAAGCCTTCATGGAAGGCTACCACGTCATGCGCACGCACCCGCAGCTCCAGCAGGTCATGCCGCATATATATAACTCGATGTACGGGTCGGAGACCGGGGGGATCGGCGCGCCGAACAACCCCAATGCCACTTCCAAGAAGAACATCGAAGACAACCTCAAGCACTTCGAGCTGCTCAGCGCGGGCATGGCTGGGATGGTTCACGCCAAGGAAGTCGAGATCATGAAGGGGCTCGGCGAGGTCGATCTGCCCGAGGACCCGCAGGAAGCAATGATGACCTGGTTCGGCATGGCCAATGCCGCGATCACCGAAAAGCTGCGCGAGCGCGGCGAGCCCTGCCCCGATCTCAATGCTGTCGCGGTCTCGCACCCGGTCCACGCCGTCGAGTTCATGTTCCCGCACTACTTCCTGCTGCCGACGTTCAGCTCGATGTCCGGCTATCGGATTCGTCCGCTGACGCCGGAGACCTGCCTGTTCGAGATCTACTCGCTGACGTTGTACCCCGAGGGTGAAGAGCCGGCGCCGGTGATGGAGCCGATCATGCTGCCGTACGACAGCCCCGACTTCCCGGAGATCCCGCGGCAGGACTACTCGAACATCCCGCTCCAGCAGAAAGGGCTGCACGGCGGCGGGTTCGAGTTCATGCGACTGTCGAAGAACATCGAGGGGCTGATCAGCAATTATCAGCGGATCATCGATGGCTACCTGACGGGCACCGCGCCGCAAAAGCTCGCGGCGGCAGTCCAGCAGCTCGGCGGCAACTTCGACGGCCCGATCAAGGACTTGGGGATTTAGGCTCGCCTCGGAGCCCCTCCGTCAGGCCTGCGGCCTGCCACCTCCCCATTTTTACGAAGTGCAAATGGGGAGGGGGACCGCGACGGCCCAGCCGTCGGGGTGGAGGGGCCCTGCCCTATTGCACCGCCTCCGTTCCCGCGATCGAGGTGCGGTGCATCATGCGCCCGGTGGAGTGCTCGTAAGGGATCGCCCGGTGCATCGCGCCGGTGTTGTCCCAGATCACGAAATCGCCTTCCGACCACTTGTGGCGCAGCGAGAAGTCGGGCTGCGCGGCCCATTCCTGAAGGCGGATCAGCATCGCCCGTCCGGCGGGGATCGACATCCCCTGGATGTGGTCGGCGGTCGTGCCAATGACCAAGGACTTGCGCCCCGACTCATGCGTCCAGACCAGCGGATGATCCTTGATCAGTCCAATGCCGAGCACGCGATCACGGTGCTTCTCGGGAATCGCATCGGCGATCGGTGAGAGGCTGGCTTTCACCGAATGCACCGCCCTGAGCCCCTCAAGATCCTGCTTCTCCTCGTCGGGCAAGCCCTCGTAGGCGGCATACGTGCTGGCGAACTCGGTTTCACCGCCTTTGGCCGGAGCAATCCGGCACGACAGCAGCGTCGCGAATGGCGGCGGCATGTCGACCGTGATCCCGTCCATGTGCCAGAAGAACGTGCCGAGCACGTATTCGGGCTGCGGATTGATCTTCGGGTCAAGGGTGACCTGGTACACGTCCTCGTCGGTTTCCTGGACGTTGTTGCGGGCGGTCAGGCGCACGCGCTCGCCGATCAGCTCGGTGATCCGCAGCTGCTCCTCGTCGGTGAGGCCGATCTGCGGAAACACCAGCACCGTGCGCTCCTCGACTTTGGAGCGGATCGCCTTGCCGGCCTCAGGAGTGAACAACTCGGCGCGGTCGTCGAACACGACGCGCGAGCCGATGTGCGGCTTGATGTCTTCGAAGCGGAGGGCCATGGCGGATCTTTCGCGGTTTGCTGAACACCTGTACAGCGCTTACCCTATCCGGCTGCCGGACGGAAGACGACCCGACCCGAAAAGCGCTCGGGCGACGCCAAAGCAAAGGCCGGGAGGGTCGCCCCTCCCGGCCTTGCGTGCTTTGGCGGAGGCGCCGCGGCGTCAGCCGGCGTGGACTTGCGCCACGTCGATCTTGAGGCCCGGGCCCATCGACGAGCTGAGCGCAACCTTCTGCAGGTACTTGCCCTTGGCGCCGGTCGGCTTGGCCTTGATGATGGCGTCGACGAACGCGTCGAAGTTGGCGCGCAGGGCGGTATCGGGGAAGCTCAGCTTGCCGATGCCGCCGTGGATGATCCCGGCCTTTTCGACGCGGAACTCGATCTGCCCGCCCTTGGCTGCCTTGACCGCCTCGGCGACGTTCGGGGTGACCGTGCCGAGTTTCGGGTTCGGCATCAGCCCCTTGGGACCGAGCGTCTTGCCGAGCCGTCCGACCAGGCCCATCATGTCCGGGGTGGCGATGACGCGGCCGTAGTCGAGATTGCCCGCCTGCATGTCTTCGAGCAGGTCTTCGGCCCCGACGCGGTCGGCGCCGGCGGCCTTGGCCGCTTCCGCCTTGTCGCCGCGGGCGAACACCGCAACCTTGACGTCCTTGCCGGTGCCCGAGGGCAGCGTCACCATGCCGCGGACCATCTGGTCGGCATGGCGCGGATCGACGCCAAGGTTGAGCGCGACTTCGACGGTCTCGTCGAACTTGGCGCTCTTGAGCTCGCGCAGCAGGCTCAGCGCCTCGTCGACGCCGTAGAGCTTCTGGTTGTCGCCGAGCTTCTCGTGCAGCGCCTTCTGCTTTTTGGTCAGCTTCGCCATGTCGTCAGCCCTCCACCACTTGGAGGCCCATCGAGCGGGCCGAACCTTCGATGATCTTCGTTGCCTGGTCGAGATCGTGCGCGTTGAGATCGACCATTTTCTGTTGGGCGATCTCGGTCAGCTGCGAGCGCTTGATCGTGCCCGCGCTGACCTTGCCCGGCTCCTTCGAGCCCGACTTGAGGTTGGCGGCCTTCTTGATCAGGAAGCTCGCCGGCGGGGTCTTGGTGACGAAGCTGAACGAGCGGTCGGTGTAGACGGTGATCACCGTCGGAATCGGCATGCCCTTCTCGAGCTCTTGCGTGGCAGCATTGAACTGCTTGCAGAACTCCATGATGTTGACGCCGCGCTGGCCCAGCGCCGGCCCGATCGGCGGCGACGGGTTGGCGGCGCCGGCCGCCACCTGCAGCTTGATGTAGGTATCGATCTTCTTGGCCACGGGGCCACTCCTTTCACACTGTCGGGCGCCGCGGCGCCCTCATGTCGAGCGGTCAGACAAGAGCGCGAAGCCCTCTCCCGCACGGAAATTCCGGATGACCGGAAGCGCGCGCCGATAGCGCAACTCGGCTGCCGTGGGAAGCGCAATCAGGCGGGCAGGACTGCGGGCGCCGCGGCCGGGCTCCCCTCGCCCCACCGGGCGCGGATCGCCGCGCGGGCCGGACGCTCGACGAAGCGCAGCGCGAGATCGGCCAGCATGAGCGTCGCCAGCGCGATGGCAGCGTGCGCGGCGAGCACGAACGCAGGACCGCCGGAGAGCTTGCCGAAGCCTTGCACGATCACTTCGATCAGCGGGAGGTGGATCAGGTAAATCGCGTATGACCGCTCGCCGAGCCACAGGAACGAGCGGTTTTCCATCACCGATGTGCGCAGCGCCAGCAGCAGCGCGGCCGGCCAGGCGAGCAGGCACAGCGGCAGCAGCGGCGTCCACCGGCCGACGTCGAGCAGCAGGCCGGCGGCAAGTGCGGCGGCGAGCACCCCGGCGGGCACATGCCGCAGCGCTGCGCGATGGCGCCACAGCAGCTGGCCGAGAAAGAACCCGAGCAGGCCGCGCAAGAGCACTTCATTAGGCCACGGTCCACCGGCGCGGCCGATGAGGGTCAGCACGACGAGCGAGCCGACCAACGCCACGCCGCCGATCCAGCCAAGCGCCCGCCGTCCGGCCGCCGCGCCGATCGCGAACAGCAGGTAGCAGCCCGCCTCGACCGATAGCGACCAAGTTAGTCCGTCGAAGCTGCGGCCGACCGGCGCTATGAACGCCTGCAGCATCAGCAGATGGGCGGCAAAAGCTACGGGCCCGTTCTCGGGCCGGGCGAAGAACAATGCTGTGCAGGCCAGCAGCATGACCAAGTGCAATGGGTACAGCCGCGCGATCCGCGCCGTCCAGAACGCCCGCCAGCCACCGGCGGCACGAAGTCGCTCGTCCGGGAGGTAGACTTCGGCGAACACGTAGCCCGAGAGGACGAAGAACAAGTCGACGAACGCCCAGCCCCACACGTGCAGCCATTCGACGACAACGCCATAACCGGCGAACTGGCCGGGGGCGAAGGCGTTTTGGCTGTGATACGCAAAGGCGACTCCGCACGCGGCGATCCCGCGCAAGCCGTCAAGCCGGGCGAGCCGCGGGCGGGCAACGGTGGCGGTTGGCGCATCCACGGAAGTGGCTTACGCGGCGATGCTTAGAATTTGCTCAACGCGGCGGATCCCCCCACCAGTGGGGATGATCCCGCTTTTACTTGGCCAGTTCGACTTGCTCGAAGTCCAGCTCGACCGGCGTCGCGCGGCCGAAGATCGAGACCGAGACCTTGACTCGGTTCTTGTCGAAATCCAGCTCCTCGACCAGGCCGTTGAAGCTGGCGAAGGGGCCGTCGAGGACTTTGACCGAATCCCCGATCTCGTAATCGACGCTGACCTGCTTGCGCGGCTGGGCGGCGGCCTGCTCGCGAGCGCCGAAGTAGCGCGCCGCTTCGGACTCGCTGATCGGCTGCGGCTTGCCGTTGGGGCCGAGGAAGCCGGTAACCTTCGGGGTGTTCTTGACCAGGTGATAGACGTCGTCGTTCAGCGTCAGCTTGGCGAGGACATAGCCGGGCATGAACTTGCGCTCGGTCTGAACCTTCTTGCCGCGCTTGACCTCGGTGATTGTCTCGGTCGGCACTTCGACCGACTCGACGAGCTGCGACAGCCCCATCCGCTCGGCCTCGGCGAGGATAGAGTCGCGAACTTTGTTCTCGAAGCCGGAATAAGCGTGGATGATGTACCAGCGGGCCATGGAAACTCTCGTAATCTGTTTCAGCTTGCGAGCTTGAGCAGCGCCGCCACGATCGACCCGAACAGCGTATCGATGCCGAGGAAGAAGAACGCCAGGATCGCCATCATGATCGCCACGAAGATTGCGGTCGTGACGGTCTCCTGACGGCTCGGCCAGACCACCTTGCGGGCCTCGGCGCGCACCTGGTTGATGAATTCGGCCGGGCTGGTCTTGGCCATCGCTGCGCTCGTTTCCGGTTTGAAACTGTGTCGGCGCCTGCCGCCATGGGATCAGCGCCGCCCCGGCCTGATAGTGGCCGGGAGGGGCAATTCGATCTCCGATGTCGGAAGACCAGCGCGCCTTAAACGCGCCCCGCGCCATTTGCAAGCCGGGCGAGCAGGCCATGCGGGGCGCGCCACACCACTTGCGCTCCTGTCGGCAGCTTGTCCGGCGGTTGGTCGCCGATGTACCACAGCCAGTCGGCGTCGGCCGACGGCGGAAACGCCGAGAGGTCGATCTTCTGGCCACGCGAATGGAACATCCGCTGCGATGGGTCGATGAACCGCGGCCCGCCCTCGCGGACCTGGAGCATATGGATCGTCGGCACCGCGAAGTTGACGTTGGTGAGCGCACTCTTGCGCACGACCGCGTAAGCGGCGAGGTGGTCCATCCGGTCGAAAGACCACTTGCGGCGCTCCATCACCACCACGTTGGCGACTTTTGCACCCTGGGGCAGGTGATCGAGCGCGCCGAGCAGCTCCTTGGCCTCGTGCGCGTGGTCGGCCCAGCCGATGGTGGTCACGGCGAGGCGGCCGAGGTACAGCGCCGGCGCCAGCCACAGCGCCCAGCGCGGCGCCCGCCAGTCCACCGCCATGCACGCGACCATCAGTCCTGACGCGATCAGCCGGTAGTCGGCATAATCACCGCCGAAGATCTTGCGCGGCACGACGAAGCTGCCGACCAGCAGGATCAGGGCGGCCCAGCCGAGCCGCCCGTCCATCCGCTTGGTCAGCAGCGCGGCCCCGAGGAGGATTATGACGAGGGCGAGGCTCAGGGAGTCGAGCAAGAACACTTCGTCGCGCATCGCCCGGGTCCAGATCGCCTGCTTGTAGAGGCTGACGAACAGTCCGTAGCTCAATTGCCCCTTGGTCCCCCCGCCGAGTAGCATTGGCGCCAGCGGCAGCGCCAGCGGGACGCAGGCTAGCGCTGCGGAGAAGACGTTGCGCCGCTGGTGAAGCTCGTAGCCGAAGCAGAGAATGCCGAGGATGCCCCACCCCGAAACATGGCACAGCCAGACGATCAGGCCGATCGGCAGGAACAGCAGCTGGCGCCACGGCTTGTCTTCGGTCCGCACCCACAGCGCGAAAGCGAGCAGCGCGACCGCCAGCGACAAGCAGAAGTTGACGAAACCCATCAGCAGCGCCGGCGACCAGATGAACGCGAGCGCCAGGAGCGAGCCAACCCCGATCCGCCGGCGCAGCACCCATTCGACCGACAGCACGCCAAAGCCCGTGAGCGGCGCGAGCAGCGCCACCAGCACTCGCCCGGCGTTCTCGAGCCCGAGCAGCGGCGCGAGCGGACGGATCAGGAGGTCGAAGCCGAGATTGCCGCTCCACCGCCACTTGAACGCGTAGTAGCGAGCCAGCCACGGATCGTGGCCGAGATCGAGCATCACCCGCCAGCGGGCGACGTGCGCCGGATAGTCGCCCATCTGGGGCAGCGGCGCGACCAGCACCGGCAAGGCCGAAACAAGCGCGCAAAACAGGCCGAGCAACAAGGCCTCGCGCGCGGTCGGCTGCCGCCGCCATAACGGCGCCGCGCGCGCGCTGCGGCCGTGATCGGCGGGGACGACAGCCGCCATGTTCATCCTGTGCACCGGGAAGAGACGCTGGCTGAAGGCCAAGCAGCGCCGTAAGTTCGGTCCTGCAACATCTCAGGTCGACGCCCGTCTCGTCTTCACTGCCCGCCCCCGTGGAATGGCGCGCCTCGCTATCCCAATCGCATTGGTTTGTCTTGTCCGGATTGCCGCCTGGGCGCGAGCAGTGCGGCGTCGGCCAAACGACTGCGCCGACGCCTCCGAGCGCGGCCGTAACGGCGGAAGATAGTGTCCGCTATCTACAGGCCCTTCCGAAGCTGCTATTCGCAGCCTCGAAAGCGGCGAATCACAGGTTGGCATCTTCGCCTGTCGCTGCGAAGTTGGACGGGAGCAGGAAAATGCAACAACTGGATGGACTGGGTTACCGCGGCAAGACGATCGTCGTGACCGGCGGCGCTTCGGGCATGGGCGAAGCGACGGTCCGCATTCTCGGCGAGCTTGGCGCCAAAGTGCACATCGTCGACATCCAGCAGCCGAAGGTGCCGCACGAGAGCTTCCAGCGCTGCGACCTCTCGGATTTTGACCAGGTCCGCGCCGCGGCGGAAGCGCTCAAGGCGTTGGCCCCGATCCACTTTGTCTTCCCCTGCGCCGGCCTTCCGCCGCACGTGAAGGGGCCGCTCTACTGCATGCGGGTCAACTACATCGGCACCCGCCTGTTCATCGAAGCGCTGCTGCCGGCGCTGGCAGACGGCGCCGGGATCGCGCTGATCTCCTCGGACGCGGCAATGGGCTGGCAGGGCAATCTCGCCCAGTGCCTGGAGATGCTGGCGATCTCCGACCCCGACGAAGCTTATGCCTGGTGCGAAGCCGATCCGGACAAACGGGTCCGCGACGGCTACACCAGCTCGAAGGAGATGCTGGTGGTGTGGGTCCAGCACGCCGCGGTCAAGCTTGGCCTCGAACGCCGCGTCCGCCTCAACGCGATCGGCCCGTGCCCGACGCGCACGGCCTTCATGGACGAGCAGGAGAAGCTGCTACCCGAAGGCTTCCTCGACGCATGGCCGTACCCGTCGCTCGGCCGGATCGCCACGGCCGAGGACCAGGCGTGGCCGCTGATCCTGCTCAACAGCCCGCTCAATGCGGCCGTCACCGGCAGCTTCCTCTACACCGACCAGGGCTTCGCGAGCGGCGTGTTTACCGGCGCGATCGATCCCGGGTTCATGACCGGCGGCCGTGCATGATCACCGACCGGCTCGACTTTTCCGGCCGCGTCGCGATCGTCACCGGCGGCGCCACCGGGATCGGCTATGCCACCGCGCTACAACTCGCGCGGCTCGGCGCCGATCTCGTGATCTGCAGCCGCACGACCGCCGAGCTCGAAGCCGCCGCCGCCCGGCTCACCGAGGCGAGCGGCCGCAAGTGCCTGCCGGTCCCCACCGACGTGAAGAGCGAAGAGCAGTGCATCGCGATGGTCGAGCGCACGATGGCCGAACTCGGGCGCATCGACGTGCTGGTCAACAATGCCGGCGGCACCCGCATGGGGCCCCTCGAAGCGATCCCGACGCGGGGCTGGGATTCAATTTTCGACCTCAACGTCAAGTCCGCCTACGTCCTCACCCGCGAAGCCGGCAGGCACATGATCGCGCAGAATTCGGGGGCGATCGTCAACATCTCGTCCGGCGCCGGCGTGAGCGGGGTCAAGGGCGGTGCGCATTACTCCGCAGCCAAGGCCGCCCTGCAGATGTTCACCAGAGTCACGGCCGCGGAGTGGGGCCGGTTCGGCATCCGCGCCAACTGCGTCGCCGCCGGCGCGATCGCCAGCGAGCGGGTGTCGGAGGCGTGGAAGGTCGCCGGCCTGAAGGAGCAGGAGATGGCCAAGGCGGTGCCCCTGGGGCGGCTGGGAACGCCCGACGACATGGCCAACATGATCGTGTTCTTCGCCAGCGACGCTGCGTCCTACATCTCGGGTGAGACCGTGTTCGTGTCCGGAGGCCCGGCCATCGGCGGCACCAATCTTGGCTGATGCGCCTCGCTCGAGCGCGTCACCGATGAGGAGCGCTGGCAGGAGTGGAGGGACTCGAACCCACGGCCCTCGGTTTTGGAGACCGATGCTCTACCAACTGAGCTACACTCCTGCAGGCGCGGGTGCCTCTATCGGCTGGGGCCGGCGAGCGCAAGCGATTGGCTCGGCACGGTCGCGCCGCCTTTCGCGGCTCTGCGGGATTCAGTAGGGTGGGCGGCCGTGCACGCCCGTTATCACCCCAATCCGATCGATTCCGACTTGCTGCTGCTGGCTTACCGCAGCGGCATTTTCCCGATGGCGGATGCGCGTGAGGATCCCGACGTGTTCTGGGTCGAGCCGCGGTACCGGGCGATCCTGCCGCTCGACGGCTTCCACCTGTCCCGCTCGCTTGCCCGCACCCTCCGTCGTGGTCGCTTCACCGTCACCTGCAACGCCGCGTTCGCCACCGTGCTCGAGGCCTGTGCCGCGCCGCGGCGGGAGAGCCGCGAGACCTGGATCAGCGAGCGGATCGCCGAATCATACTGCGCCCTCCATGAGGAAGGCTATGCCCACTCGATCGAGTGCTGGGACGGCGGCGCGCTCGTCGGCGGGCTCTATGGCGTCGGCTTCGATCGCGTGTTCTGCGGCGAGAGCATGTTCAGCCGGGCGACGGATGCCTCCAAAGTTGCGCTCGCGTGGCTGGTCGCAACGCTGCGCCGGGCTGGCGCGGTGCTCCTCGACTGTCAGTTCATGACCGAGCACCTAGCCTCGCTCGGCGCCGTCGAAATCAGCCAGAAGCGGTACCTCGAGCTGCTTTCGGCGGCTCAGCGCGCCGGCGAAGCGGTCGGTCCGGGTGCCGGCGCCGGACTCGGACGCCGCGCCGGCGGTGGCGGTGCGGCGGTGGGCGCGCCGCTGGCTTTGCCCGAAGCTTTCGCCGCCTTGCTCGCCGAAGCGGAAGCAGCGGCGGTCGCCTCTTCTTCCTCGCCGGGGAACTTCATCGCGCAGTCCTTGACCCAGACGTCATAGACCGGGTGCTCGACGACGTTGAGCGACGGCGTGTTCTTGAACAGCCAGCCCGAGAACACCTTGTGCCACGCCAGCGGCTGACTGGTGGTCGCGCGCTCCTCGACGAACACCTGGACGAACGCGCCGGTTTCGGGCGGGTCCTCCCACGGCAGGGTCCGCTCGCAAGTGGCGAGCTTGACGATCAGGTTGCCGATCCGGCGCGCCTCGCCCGACTTGAGCTTGAGGTCCTGGGTCAGGTTGTTGCGCTTGTTGAGCACGCCGAGCGTCGCGACGCGGTCCTTGACCGGGGTGCCGTACTTGGTCTCGACGGCGGGCGCGCCGCTCGCCGCGGCGGAGGCGACCGACGACGGCACTTCCGTCGCCTGGGCCTCGGCGCCCTCGTCGCCCTGGCGCTTGCACCCGGCCAGAGCCAGCAGCGCGAGCGGCAAGGCGGCGAGCGCGATCACGACAGGCGCCCGGCGCACGGTCAGGCTTCCGGGGTCCAGGCTTCGTAGTCGCCGGTCGACGGGGCGCGGTGCCCGCCGCGCTCGAGCGCGCCTTGCGGGCGATAGGCGGCCGGCGTGCCGGTGGCGTTGGGGGTGTATTCGATCTGCCAGATGCGCGGCGGCGGCAGGTTGCTTTCGGGTACGGCGTCGATCGTCCCATGAAGCCAGATCAGCCACTCCGGCGGAACCCGGCTGGCGTCGTTCGAGCCGCTGTAGATCACCCAGCGCCGCTCGGTGACGGGTCCGTCGGGCATGGGCTTCTTGGCGCGGTAGTACTTGTTGCCGAGCGTGTCGGTGCCAACGCACTCGCCCTTCAGCGCGGTGCCGAGCAGCGTCCCGACGGTCGCGCCGTCCCACCACGTGAAGATCTTGCCGAGGAATCCCATGCCACCGCGCCTAGCGGATCTGGAGGCGCAGCGGCAAGGGCACAGCGCATCAATACAGCCCGTCGCGGTATTGTTTCTCGAGCCTCGACGCCGATTGCCGAATCTCTTCCTCACTGCGCGCGCCGACGACCGAGGCAAGCTGCCGCCCGCCGATCGATCGTTCAGCCGTGTTCCAGGTGTCCGGCCGCCAAAGCTGAGAGCGGACCAGAGCCTTGCCGCAGTGGATGAAGCATTCCTTCACCCGAACGTGCGTGTACATCAGCGCCGGTTTGCCGTTCACGCGCATCTGCTCCAGGACTCCAGGGTCCCTGTGCAGGGTCGCCACACCCTTCACGCGTAAGGTTTCGCGCTGGTTCGGGGCAACGAAGATCAAGCCGATGTTGCCGTTCCGCAGGACGTTTCTGAACCCGAGCGCCAAGCGGTTTCCCGGCCGTTCCGGAATCAAGAGGTCTCCAGCTTCATCGATCTGCACGAAGCCGGCCGGGTCTCCCTTGGGAGAGATGTCGACAGCGCCATCGGAATCGGTGGTCGCCATGAACAACAGCGGAGACACCCGGATGAACTCCTTCATCGGCTCATCGAGAGCCAAAAGGATCTTGCGTCGGATGAATTCGACGGGGGCGCCAATCACGGCCTCGAGGTCGCTCACGTCCTTGATCAAGTGCTCGTCCGACATGCCCTCACTCCGTTGCCTGGCGCCGATGTGCGCAATCGGAAAAATATCTGCGAAGCGGATATCGGCCTACCAGTCGACCCTGTCGCCCGGCCCGATCCCGAGCTGCGCCGCCCGCCCGCCGTTGAGCTCGAGCACGCCCGAGACCGGCCCGGCCGAGGGCAGCGGCTGCTCCGAATAGGGCACCGCGTTGGCCGCGATATTGAGGATGCGGTGGTCGCTGCCGATGAACACGATGTCGAGCGGGATGACCGTGTTCTTCATCCAGAACGAGGCGTTGCGCGGCGGGTTCATCGGGAAGATCATCCCCTCATCCGGGCCCATCGTCGTGCGGAACATCAGGCCCCGCTCCTGCTCGGCATCGCTCCGGGCAACCTCGACGCGGAAGACGTGGCGCTGACCGACATGGGTGACGGTCAGCGGAATCACCGGCAACCCGGAAATCGGATGGATGGCCGCCGCAGTGGCGGCCGAGGCCGACGTCGCCTTGGCCGAGCCCGTGTTCGCCGGCGAACACGCCGCGACCGCCAGAACCGCCGCTGCCAACGTACTGATCGCGCGGATCATGCGGCCCCTCCTTGTCCCTCTGCCGCCCACTCCTCGGCGGCTTCCACGCTCGTCGCATCGACCAGTTGACGGGCGTTGTCGAGGGGATGGCCGGCGCGCAGCAACGCCGCGATCTGCTTCTCGCGGAGCTTCCGGCACTGCTCGCGATCAGCCGGGGCGGCGCCGAACGGGCCGAAACCGCGCTTGCGGGCGAGCGCCAGCGCCGCGCTGCGGGCGGTCACGACATCGGGGCGCAATGCCCGCCTGAGCTCGGGCTCGATCCCTGCGGCCATCAGCGTGTCGGCGATCCGCCGCGCGCCATAGCCGCGGCGCAGCAGCCCGCCGGTCCGCGCCCTGGCGAACGCGGCATCGTCGACATAACCGGCTTCGGCAAACCGCGCGACGATCCCCGCGACATCGGCCTCGCCCTCGCCCGCCCAGCCGCGCTCGCGCAACTTGCGGTGAAGATATGTGGTAAGTTTTCCCCGAGTGGTCGCGAACCGCGCGGCATACGCCAGCGCCAGTTCCTCGAGCCGGCGACCGTCGAGCGGTCGGTGTAGTGGGGCGCGGCGCTCCGTCATCGGCCATAATCGTGCCACAGTCGGACACGATTGGACAACGCCGGGCAGCAGACCGGGCGGAAATTGCCGCGCAGCCATGTTTGGTTAAGGGGCCAGAGGCGACGCAAGCAAGTCCGCACCGAGCAAAAAAGACGGGTTTTCGCATGATAGAAACCGCCACGCTCGCGAAGCCGACCGCAGCAGCGGAGGTGATCCCGACTCCCAACAAGGATCGCCTCCCGCGCCGCTTTGCCGACTTCGCCACGTTCGGCGAGGCCCTCGACTATGCCGCCAAGGGCCTGCGCGGCCTCAACTTCCACGATCCCCGCGGCAAGTTGGTCCGCGTCTATCCTTACACAGAGCTGCGCAGCGACGCGCTGCGCGCGGCCCGCCGGCTCATCGCCCGGGGGATTGCCCCAGGGGACCGTCTCGCGCTGATCGCCGAGACCGGGCCTGAGTTCGCGGCGCTGTTCTGCGGCGCAATCTACGCCGGCGCCTGGCCGGTGCCGTTGCCGCTGCCGACCAGCTTCGGCGGCCGGGAAAACTATATTGAGCAGCTCGTGGTCCAGCTGCGCAGCTCGGACCCGGCAATCCTGCTGTATCCCGCCGAGATCGGCCCGCTCGCCGCCGCCGCCGCCGAGCGGCAGGGCTGCACCGGGCTTGCCTGGGAAGACCTCGCCACCGAGCCCGCGCCCGATTGCCTGCTGCCGCGCGCACAAAGCGACGACATCTGCTATCTCCAGTACTCGAGCGGATCGACCCGCTTTCCCCACGGCGTGGCGGTCACCCATGGCGCGTTGCTCAACAACCTCGCCGGGCACAGCCACAGCATGGAGCTCGGTCCCAGCGACCGCTGCGTCAGCTGGCTGCCGTGGTACCACGATATGGGGCTGGTCGGTTGCCTGCTCTCGCCGATCGCCAACCAGTGCTCGGCCGACTACCTCAAGACCGAGGACTTTGCCCGCCGCCCGCTCGCCTGGCTCGACCTGATTAGCCGCAATCCGGGGACGACGCTCAGCTATTCTCCGACGTTCGGCTACGACATCTGCGCCCGCCGTATCTCGAGCCAGACCCACGTCGCCGAGCGCTTCGACCTGTCGCGCTGGCGGATCGCCGGCAACGGCGCCGACATGATCCGCCCGGACGTGATGCAGGGCTTCGTCAACGCCTTCGCCGATGCCGGGTTCAAGGCCGCCGCGTTCCTGCCGAGCTACGGCCTGGCCGAAGCGACCCTAGCGGTGACGGTGATGCCGCCGGGCGAAGGTATCCGGGTCGAGCTGGTCGAGGAGGAGCGCCTCTCCGGCACCCCGCGTGACCTCTCACGTCCTGCCCGGTACCGGGCGATCGTCAATTGCGGCAAGCCGGTGCGCGACATGCAGGTCGAGATCCGCGGCGAGCACGGCGGCCGCTTGTCCGACCATCACATCGGCAAAGTCTGGTGCAAGGGCCCGAGCGTCATGCACTCGTACTTCCGCGATCCGGAATCGACCGCGGCATGCCTCGTCGACGGTTGGCTCGACACCGGCGACATGGGCTACATGGCCGACGGCTATCTGTTCATCGTCGGCCGCGCCAAGGACATGATCATCATCAACGGCAAGAACCACTGGCCGCAAGACATCGAGTGGGCGGTCGAGCAATTGCCGGGGTTCCACCAGGGCGACATCGCCGCGTTCGCGGTGCACGGCGACGGCGGCGAGGAAGTGCCGGCCGTCCTGGTTCAGTGCCGGGTCTCCGACCCCGTCGAGCGGCGCAAACTCCATGACGAGATTCGCGAGAAGGTCCGCTCGATCACCGGGATGAACTGCGTGATCGAGCTCGTCCCCCCCAAGAGCTTGCCGCGCACCAGCTCGGGCAAGCTCAGCCGCGCCAAGGCCCGCAACCTCTACCTCGCCGGCGAAATCCAGCCCTACCAGCTCGCTGCCTGAGCGCCGCTCGTTTCAGGCCGAGACCGCTGCGACCTGGTGCTTGCTTGCGTAACTCCAGAGCCGAGCAAACTGCGCCTTGCGCTGATCGAGGCCGACGAGCCCGCCGTTGATGCGGCGAGTGATCGCCTGGATGTCGTTGGCATCGGCCGCGGCGTTGAGGCGGCCGTCGTGCCAAACCGACAGCGCCGGCTGCAGCGCGTGTGCCGAGCTGCAGACGAGGTCGGGCTCGGCTTCGAAATCGGCCGCGAAGCGCACGCCCAGTGCGCGGTAGTTGGCCCGCCCGGTGGTCTGGACCAGACCGCGGCCGCGATACCGCCAGCCATCACCTGAGCTTGGCGGACCATTCCCCAGCTCGCGCCGCGCATACACGCGGTTGAGCAGCGCCTCGCCGCCGTCGGCCGCGCAGGAGTCCGCCATGGCCAGGCAGTCCGCACGGTCGGGAAAGAACGCGCGCCAATTGCCCGCGTCCCACAGCCGCGCCAGCGCCGCGCGCGAATAGCGGCCGCTTTCGGCGAGCACCGTCAGGTTGGCGGTCTCGTGGAAGCACTGGGCGAGCAGATGACAGAGCCGTAGCGAGGTGGTGATAGCGTAGCGCTCGAGGAGTCCCGCCGGATCCGCAAAGGCAGCGCGGTATTCGATCCGGGCGTTGGGCGCGAATGCGCGGATGAGATCGTTTGCGTTCACCGGATACTCCTACCTCTGGGAGTATTTGTAACCTATATGGTTGTATCAGTCAATCCCGCGCGGTCAGCGATGCTGCGTCGCCAGCGCCGTCTCAAGCATTTCCAGCGCCGCCCGGATCGCGCAATGGCGGACCCGGTCGCGCGGCGCTGCGCCGAAGTGGCACTCGCGGTGGACCGGGGTGAGCCCCCTGCCGCTGACGGCGAGATGGACCAGCCCCGGCTCGTCGTGCGGACCGGCGTGGCCGGCGAATCCGGTGATGCCGATGGCAATCGTCGCCGCACTGTGCTCGAGCGCGCCGCTGGCCATCGCTTGCGCGACCTCGCGGCTGACGATGCCGTGGCGGGCGATCAGCGACGGCTCGAGCCCGAGCAATTCGCACTTGGAGCGTTCGCTGTACGTCACGAACCCCCTCTCGAAAGTCGAGCTCAGGCCCTCGATGTCGGTGAACAAGGCGGCGAGGAGCCCGCCGGTGCAACTTTCTGCGGTTGCGAGGCTATGTCCGTTCTTCTGCGCGCGCCGCAGCAGCACTTCGGCGTGGGCGGCGAGTTCGTCGGCCCCGTCGGGAAGGTCATCCGGCGCTGGAGCGCTCGCGGCGTCCTGATGAATCGCCCCGTCCTTGCCTGCCATCTGCAGCGATCCTTCTTCGCACGAGCTAACGCCTTAGGTGCCACCAACGCCCGCCGCGGGTGCGCGGTTCCGTATCGACGACCCTACCGGATCGGGAGCAAGCCACTGATTAGCCGACGGTTTGTTCAGGTGCGGAATCGTAGGCGCGAGGCTGCAAACGCGCTAGTATGGCGCCGAGTCCGACCCATGCGGCAGGGATATGCAAACATGTACAAGCTGATCGCTGCAGCCGGCCTGCTCGCCCTGACGACTACGGCCTTCGCCAAGCCGACCAGGGTGCCGCCGGTGTACCGGCCGCCGATCCCAGTCCCTGCAGTGGCATCGACTGCTACGGCGGGCAGCGGAACCGCTGATGCCTCGTCACAAGACATGATTGCTGCCGATGTTGCAGCGGCGCCGATCACCAGCCGCCCCGCCCTAGACAAGAGCCGGGCGGATGCGTTGCGGAGCCTGCATCCGGACGAGGCCTCCAACCGGTTGCGCTCGAGCGCGGCCTTGCGGAGCTTGCATGCCGACGATCCGGCGCCTGCGGATCCGACTGCGCCGATCGCCGCCCGGGTGAAAGCGGGGCGCGACAAACCGTGGATCGGCGGCGGCATCACCAGCGGCATTACCGCGGGGGTCGACAGCGGCGTGACCGTTGGAATCCGCGCAGGCGTCTCCAACGGTGTCACGAATAGCAGAACTGAGAGCACAGGCGTCACAGCGGGGGTCGGCTCGGGAGTGACCCGCCCCGGTGGCTAGGATTTGTGCCGCAGGTCCTCGGGCCGTTCCAGCGGCCCGCCTGTTAACCCGAGAAAAACCGCGCGAGCCAGCCGCGCGGCTGAGGCGTCGGCGTCCTCTGTCCGGTGATCTTGAACAAATAATCCCCGAGCTGCACGGCCTGCGTCTTGGTCATGAACAGGTTGGCCCGGACGAGGTGCTCGGGATCGCGTGGGCGACCCGGCTCAAACGAGTCGAACTTCAGCAGAATCCTCCCGCCGAGGTCATCCGAAGTCCAGCCGACGACGACGGCGTACCTCTCGACCGGCTGTTGTTCCATGGCAGTCCCCCTATTCGTTTTGCTTTTCGGACACATGCGCGCGCACCTGGCGGTGAATCGCCGCTGGCCTGAGGCCGTTGCAGGCAGCGCTTGCCCGCCCCATAATCGCACACATGGCCGAACTCGTCATCCGCCGTGGTCTCGAGGAGCCCGACACCGCCGGCAGCTTCGTTCCCCACAAGCCGCAACGCCCCGAAAAAGCGGAAGGGGGTAGGCCGTTCCGGCTCGTCTCGGAGTACCATCCCGCCGGCGACCAGCCGACCGCGATCGCCGATCTCGTCGCCGCCGCGCGCGAGGACGAGCGCACCCAGGTCCTGCTCGGCGTGACCGGCTCGGGCAAGACATTCACGATGGCCAAGGTGATCGAGGAACTCCAGCGTCCGGCCTTGGTGCTTGCGCCCAACAAAATCCTCGCCGCCCAACTCTATGGCGAGTTCCGCAGCTTCTTTCCGGAGAATGCGGTCGAATACTTCGTCAGCTACTACGACTACTACCAGCCAGAAGCTTACGTGCCGCGGTCTGACACCTACATCGAGAAGGAAAGCTCGGTCAACGAGGCGATCGACCGCATGCGCCACTCGGCGACGCGGGCGCTGCTCGAGCGCGACGACGTGATCATCGTCGCTTCGGTATCGTGCCTTTACGGGATCGGCTCGGTCGAGACCTACTCGGCGATGGTGTTCGATCTCAAGACCGGCGCCACCGCCGACCAGCGCGAGATCATCCGCAAGCTCGTGGCGCTGCAATACAAGCGCAACGACGCGGCGTTCGCCCGTGGCAACTTCCGTGTGCGCGGCGACAACCTCGAGATCTTCCCGTCACATTACGAGGACACCGCCTGGAGGATCAGCTTCTTCGGCGACGAGATCGAGGACATTGCCGAGTTCGATCCGCTGACCGGCAAGAAGGGCGCGAGCCTGGACAAGGTGCGGGTCTATGCCAACTCGCACTACGTCACCCCCGGCCCGACCATGAAGCAAGCGACCGAAGCGATCCGCTTCGAGCTAGTGGAACGGCTCAAGGAACTGACCGCGGAAGGGCGCCTGCTCGAGGCGCAGCGGTTAGAGCAGCGGACCAACTTCGACCTCGAGATGATTGCCGCCACCGGTAGTTGCGCCGGCATCGAGAACTATTCGCGGTTCCTCACCGGCCGCCTGCCCGGCGAGCCGCCGCCGACGCTGTTCGAGTACCTGCCGGACAACGCGCTGCTGTTCGTCGACGAGAGCCACCAGACGGTCCCGCAGATCGGCGCGATGGCCCGCGGCGACCACCGCCGCAAGCTGACGCTGGCCGAGTACGGCTTTCGCCTGCCGAGCTGCATCGACAACCGTCCGCTGCGCTTCAACGAGTGGGACGCGATGCGCCCGCAAACCGTCGCGGTCTCGGCCACGCCCGGGCCGTGGGAGATCGGCGAGGCTGGCGGCGTCTTCGCCGAGCAGGTGATCCGCCCGACTGGGCTGATCGATCCGCCGGTGCTGATCCGCCCGGTCGAGGACCAGGTCCAGGACTGCATCGCCGAGTGCCGCGAGACCGCACGGCTCGGCTACCGCACCCTCGTCACCACGCTGACCAAGCGCATGGCCGAGGACCTCACCGAGTTCATGCACGAGGCCGGGCTCAGGGTCCGCTACATGCACTCCGACGTCGAGACGCTGGAGCGGATCGAGCTGATCCGCGATCTCCGCCTCGGCGTCTACGACGTGCTCGTCGGCATCAACCTGCTGCGCGAGGGGCTCGACATCCCCGAGTGCGGGCTGGTGTGCATCCTCGATGCCGACAAGGAAGGATTCCTCCGCTCGGAGACCAGCCTGATCCAGACCATCGGCCGCGCCGCCCGCAACATCGACGGGCGGGTGATCCTCTACGCCGATCGGATCACCGGCAGCATGGAGCGGGCGATCGCCGAGACCGACCGCCGCCGCGAGAAGCAGCGCGCCTTCAACGTGGCGCACGGGATCACGCCGGAATCGATCAAGCGCCAGATCGCCGACATCATCCGCGACACCGCCAGCCGCGACGGCGTGCTGGTCGAGATCGACGACGACGAGCGCAACAACCTCGTCGGCCACAACTTGCGTGGGTACATCGAGGATCTCGAAAAGCGCATGCGCGCCGCCGCCGCCGACCTCGAGTTCGAGGAAGCGGGAAGGCTGCGCGACGAAATCCGGCGGCTGGAAGCGGACGAGCTTGGATTGCCCGGCCCGCACCAACAGTCGAAGGCGCCGCGAACCGGCCGCAGTAACGAAGGCAAGCCCGGGACGCGCAAGCTGCGGTATGGCAAGACGCAGCGGAAGTGGGGGCGTTGA
>JAEKKO010000219.1 GCA_019510335.1 Novosphingobium sp.
ATCGATGTCGGGAAGCAGCGATCCGCCGCCCGTCATGATGATGCCGCTCTCGATGATATCGGCGGCGATTTCGGGAGGGGTGTTCTCGAGCGCCGCGCGCACGGTGTTCACGATCTGGCTGATCGGCTCAGCCAATGCGGCGGCGATTTCGGATTGGGAGATCTCGACATCGCGGGGAACGCCGCGTGCCACGTCCCGCCCTTTGACGATCGTGCGCTTGTCGCAGCCCGAAGCCGGCATCCGGGCGATTCCCAGCCGCTTCTTCACCTTCTCGGCGGTCGCTTCGCCGATCAGCAGATTGTGCTGCCAGCGGACATGGGCAGCGATGGCCTCGTCCATGCGATCGCCGCCGACCCGCACCGACATGCTCATCGTCAGTCCTTCCGTCGAGATCACCCCCACTTCGGTGGTCCCTCCGCCGATGTCGACGACCATCGAGCCGATCGGACGAGTCACCGGCAAGTCCGCCCCGATCCCGGCGGCCATAGGCTCGTCGATGAGCCAGACATGGCGCGCTCCTGCATTCGAAACGGCATCGCGGATCGCCCGGCGCTCGACTGCGGTCGAGCCGGAAGGGACGCAAATCACCATCTCGGGCATTCGTCCCAGCTTGCCGCGCTGGCCCTGAGCCTTCCGAATGAAATGCTTGATCATCAATTCGGCGACTTCGATGTCCGTCACCACGCCGTTGCGCAGCGGACGGATCGTCCGGAGATTCTCGGGAGTCTTGCCCAACATCAGCTTGGCTTCGTCGCCGATGGCGCGGACCCGGCTAGCTCCGCCGATGGTTTCGATGGCGACGACCGAAGGTTCGGCGATGACGATCCCGCGGTCGCGCACGTAAACGACCGTGTTCGCCGTGCCCAAATCGATGGCCATGTCCGCCGAAGCGAACGGCCGCATTTTCGTGAAGAACATGAATTTCCCGTCCTCGCCCGAGCCGCTTGGCCGGGATCGACCAGCTAAGCCGGGCTCGATCTGAGCGACACATTAACGAAACGACCAGACGAGACCGGCGCTCGGCCAGCTGAATTCTGCGATGGCGGGCTTCTCGCCCAGTTCGCCAGGACGTTCTGAACAATCGCCGCCACAGCGGATTCCGAAGGCCCATCCGGAACGTTCCGCTCCTCGGTCCGTTCGACAAGCCGCACGCTCCGGAAACGAAGGACAAACCCGTGAAACAATCGAAGCTCGTTGTCGGCTCGCTCTCAGCAGCACTCTTCGCCGTCGCATTCGCTGGGCCTGCCGATGCCCGGCGCTATCATCACTATCGCGGCTATACGGCGCATCACCGCTGCTTGCGCTTCGACAAGACCACCGGGACCGTGGCCGGCGCCGCCGGCGGCGGCCTCATTGGACACGCCATTGGCGGCGGGACCGGAACCGTTGTCGGGGCTGTCGGCGGCGGTCTGCTCGGTCACCATCTCGCGCGCAACGGCCCCAAGCGGTGCTGAGCTGAAGTCATTTTTCTGAGGCAGCTGCAGCGGTCTGCCGCTGAGCTGCCCCACCCACTCAAGCGAACTCTTCGGCTGCCACTCGCGGCTGGACGATGCCACGCTGGAGAAACACGTCGCGGGCGACGTTGGAAGCGTTGCGCCAGCCGGACACGCCGCAATAGACGCCCGTCTGTACCATCGCTTCGTGGATCTCCTCCGGCGTGATGCCGAGATTGAGCGCGACGTTGATGTGGCACTGGAGTTGATCGTTCTCGTTGACCGCCTGCAGCGCCGCCATCGTGATGAAGCTGCGCGTGCGGTAGCCGAGCGCGGGACGGCCCCAGATCTCGCCGTAGCCGTACTGGCCGTTGAACTGGCCGATCTCGTACTCGAGCGGAAGGTCCTGCGCCTCGATCGACCATGGGCCGGAAGCGAGCATCTTCAGCGGCTTGGCGTTGGGGCCGAGGCCGAGAAGACCGACGCCGAGGTCGCTCGTCACCCGCCGGAAGGAGGCTTGGCGCTCCTCGAAGGTCATCGGCACTTTCGGCGTCATCGGCCCATCGCTGCCGGGCTTGCGCAACCCGCGCTCGGTGAACACGTCCCGCGCCACGTCCATGCCGGTGCTGGCGGCGGGGAGGCCGGCATAGACCCCCGTCTGCATCAGCGCTTCGAGGATGTCCTCGGGTGCGATCCCGAGGTTGAGCGCGGCCTGCACGTAGACCGCGAGCTGCTCGGATCGAGTAAGCGCCGCCAGCGAGGACAAGGTGATGAAGCAGCGGGTCTCGAGATCGAGCGCTGGACGGCTCCACACTTCAGCAAAGGCGTACATTTGCGCACCGAGGATTTCGCGCTCGGTCTCGAGCAGCGCGTCGGAGCATTCGGGAGCGTTGCCGCCGTCCGGCGAATAAGCGCCGACCATGCCAGTCCCGAGCGCCTCGCGCACCCGCTTCTCAGCGGCGGCGCGCTCCTCCGTGTTCAAAATAGCCATCGCAATTCCTCTCCGCGGTGAAGACCGCACTCTCCTCAAGCTGACTGGATAGACACCGGCTCGCGCGGGCACGATGGCGCGGTATCCAGAAAAATTGCCGGTCCGTCCGCAAAAGCACGTCGGAAACATCGCCGGGCATCGCGGCTGTCGGACGAATCCTGGTTCGCCCGCCGCATGCGTTCAGATGTGGGACGCGCCCGATTGAAAGCGATTGCAGGCCGGCTCCCGGCATGGTTAAATTCAGTTTACCGCAAATGCAGCGGCGCGGTTTTGCGGGCGGAGGCCGAGCGAAGTTGCTCCCATCCAGGCGCCTCGTCCGGTTCAGTCGATCCGGCCCAAAGACCGGCACGAGCAAGCTCATTGTGACGATCTTCGGGGCGGCGTCGCTGCTGTTACTGGTGAGCTTCGCCCCACCTCCCGATCCCGCCGCGCCGAACCCACAATTGCTCTATCTGCCAGTTGGCTTCGAGGCGCCGGGCGAACCCGTTGCGCTCACCACGCCTCCTCCGCCGCCCCCACCGACACCCGGGCAGGCGCTGCGCGACGGCGTCCTGATCGTCGTCAGCCTGAGCTCGCAGCGGCTGTTCGTGTTCCGCAAGGGCGAGCCGTGGGCATCGACGCCGGTGTCGACCGGGGTGCCCGGCAAGCCAACCCCGGTCGGCAGCTTCCCGATCCTGCAAAAGCAGGTCTGGCACCGCTCCACGCTCTACAGCGATGCGCCGATGCCATACATGCAGCGGATCACCTGGGGCGGGATCGCGCTCCACGCCGGGCACGTGACCGGGCGTCCGGCCTCGCACGGCTGCATCCGCCTGCCCGCCGGTTTCGCGAAAAAGCTCTACGCGATCACCGATAGCACGAGCGTCGTGGTCATCACCAGGGAACGCCTGCGCTCCGCCGACGACGCGCGCGAGCGGGGCTAGGATCCGCCAGCCACTCGCGGTCAAACGCTCCCGCGATCATGGTTGAACCGTCCTGGCTGGCTTGTTGAACTGGGGAGAATTCGGTCCTTATGCCGGCCTTCATGGCAGCAGGCGCACGAGCCGCCCGACGAAGAGGATCGACCATGGACTTGCAACTGAACGGCCGCCGCGCGCTCGTCACGGGCAGCAGCAGCGGGATCGGAGCGGCGGTCGCGCGGATGCTTGCCGAGGAGGGCGCCCGAGTGGTCGTCCACGGCCGCGATCGCGCCCGCGCCGAGAAGGTCGCCGCCGACATCGGCGCCGCCGGCGTCGCCATCGGCGATCTGCGGACTGACGACGCCTGCGCCGCAGTTCACGCCGAAGCCGTCTCCGCGCTCGGCGGGAACATCGAGATCCTGGTCAACAACGCCGGCGGCAGCTCGACCGGAAACACCACCAAGACCCCGATCGAGATCGCCAGCGAAGACTGGATCTCGAATTTCAACGCCAACGCGCTCGCCGCGATCCGGCTGTCCCGGCTGGCGGTGCCGGACATGATCGCGGCGAAGTTCGGCCGAGTGATCAACGTCTCGAGCGCCGTCGCCGTCCAGCCGAATAACCTCGGCGCCGACTACTCGGGCGCCAAGGCGGCGCTGAACAACTTCACCGTCAGCCTGGCTGGATCGCTGAAAGGGGTCGGCGTCACCGTCAACACCGTCTCCCCCGGTATCATCATGGTCGATGGGTTGCTCCGCTTCGGACGGCAGAAGTACGGAATCCCCGACGCTTCGATCGAAGAGGTGACCAACCGCCTCGCCGCCGACAAGGTTTTCGACCTGCCGCCGGCCGGCCGGCTCGGCATTCCCGACGACCTCGCGGTGGTGATCTGCACCCTCGCCAGCCCGCGCTCGGGCTTCGTCACCGGCGCCAATTACCGCGTCGACGGCGGCCAGATCCGCAGCGTCAACTGAAGGCAGCAGCCATGACCCAAATGACCTATCGCGTGATCCAGTGGGCCACCGGCACCGTCGGCGCCGCCTCGCTCAAGCACTTCATCGAGAACCCGGTGATCGACCTCGTCGGAGTCTACGTCACCAACCCGGACAAGGCCGGCAAGGACGCCGGGGACATCGTCGGCTTGCCCAAGACCGGCCTGACCTGCTCGAACGACGCCGAGACCTTGATCGCGATGGACGCCGATTGCGTGCTGTTCGCGGCGGCCCAGAGCCCGACGTTGCTCGACACGGTCTGCCGACTGCTCGCTTCGGGCAAGAACGTGGTCTCGCCGGCCGGTCCATTCCTGCCGAACAAGTGGTACCCCGACGAGACCGCGCGGATCGAGGCAGCGTGCCGCGAGGGCGGGACCTCGTTCCACGGCTGCGGTGTCCATCCCGGCTTTTCGGGCGACATCCTCCCGTTGACCCTGGCCCGGCTGATGAATCGGGTCGACAGCATTGAAGTCACGGAGATCATCGACAAAGTCCGCAACCCGATGATCTACACCGAGATCATGGGTTTTGGCCTCGATCCCGACGAGCTCCTGGCCAACCCGCGCCGCTCGCCCGAGACCTACAAGGCGTTCTACTCGTCGATGGACCTGCTGGCCAAAGGGCTTGGCAAGGAGATCGAGAAGGTCACCGTCAAGTTTGAGGTGTCGAAAGCCAAGAAGGACATCGAGCACCTCTACGGGGTGGTCAAGGCCGGCACGGTCGGCGGCCAGCACTACGAATGGACCGCCTGGGTCGAAGGCGCGCCGCTGATCGTCTACCACTTCTACTGGCAGCTCGGCGAAGATCTCGACCCGCTGTGGGAGGCGGGCGAGGCGCGCTACAGCGTGGTGATCAAGGGCGATCCCCCGCTGCAATGCGACCTGATGGGCGGCATGGAAGCCGACGGCCGCCGCCCGTTCTACGGCCTGCCGTGGACGGGCCTGGTCGGCGCCACCGCCGTCCCCGCGGTGTGCGACGCGCCGCCCGGGATCGTCAGTCACTTCGATCTCGGCGTCGTCCAGCCGCGCGGGCTGGTCCGGCGCTAGATTAAAACGCAGGTGAGTCGAGCAGCTCCGCCCCGGTTGGGTTGGCCGGCGGCAGGCCGTGCTCGCGCTCCCATTGCTCGGTCGCGTCGTAGCAGGCCTCGACCACGTTGGCGTACGTTTCGCGGAACAGGCGCCGCTGGTCGGCATGGTCGAATGCAAAAGCGCGGTTGTGGCGCACGGCGTCGAGAACCATCGGCGCCACCGCTTCGGGGTGGTAGAAGGCCAATGAGCTGTGGGCGGTGGAGTTGCCGGTGAACTGCACCTCGGCAACTTCCTCGGGACCACCGAATCGCGCCGGCCGGTAGCGGCCGTTGTTCGCCTTCATATTCGAGGCGACCCCGCCTGGGCAGTAGCTGGTCGTGTGGATGTTATAGGGCTTCAGCTCGACCGCGACATTCATCATCATCCCAATGATCCCCGCCTTGGCCGCAGAGTAGGGGACGTGCTCGGGGAGCCAGCCGGGGAGCAGCCCGGCCATCGAGGCGGTGGCGCAGATGTGGCCATCTCGGGCGGCGATCATCTCCGGCAGGAACGCCCGGGTGGTGTACATCACCCCCATCAAGTTGACGTGGACGATCCAGTCGACATCGGCGTCGGACATCTCGACCAGCGGGGTGAACGAGGTCGCCCCGGCATTGGCGAAGACCAGCTGGATCGGCCCGAGCGCCGCGGTTGCCGCCTGCTTCATCCGGTGGATCGAGTCGCGCTCGCAAACGTCGCAGTGGACCGCGACGGCGTTGCCGCCCGCGGCGCGGATCTCGGCGGCGACATTCTCGGCATTGTCGAGAAGGATGTCGGCGACGGCGACCGTGGCGCCCTGCCGCGCCAGCTCCTTGGCCAGCCCCATCCCGATACCGCTGCCGCCACCGGTGACGACGGCCGCCTTGCCCGCGATCTCAGTCATTGCTCATCCTCTCCATTCTCGTGTTCGGGCCGAAGTTGCATCATCGGCAGACGCCTTTCAATAAAATATCACCCCACCCGTTTCAATCTCGGCCGCTGCCTAAAAAAACCACCGGCACGCGCGCCCGCTCATGCTAACACGCCGGCGCTAAGCCGCTGGAGCCAATCCTTGCATCATCCGCTGCGGGCCATTCACACCCACGCGCTCGACTTCTGGTTCGCGCGCACGTCCATCCTGGTCATCGTCGCGCTGCAGCTGCTGCTCGGCGACCGCGTCGCGCTCGGGCCGGTGTGGCTGGCTCCGGCGATCGAGCTGGCGCTGCTGCTGCCGCTGTCGATCGCCACGGCCTGGGCGCAGGACCTCGCCGTGCGCGCTCAGACTGACGAGCACTGGCACTTCGTCAAGCGCCGCCGGCGCATGGTTCGGCTGATCGCGGTCGTCCTCACGGCGGCCGTGACCATCCTCAACTCGGCCGCCCTTGCGAATGTCATCGACGCCCTGCTTCACGGCCACGGCGCCAACGGACAGCGGCTCCTGGCCGACGCGATCAAGATCTGGACGATCAACATTTTCGCGTTCGCGCTGTGGTACTGGTCGTTCGACCGCGGCGGTCCAGCGACGCGGGGCCTCACCGGCAGTCCCCGCCCCGACTTCCTGTTCGCGCAGATGAGCGTGCCGGAAGTGGCGACCGACTGGTCCCCCGGCTTCGTCGACTACCTGTTCCTGTCGTTCACCAACGCCACCGCGTTCTCGCCGACCGACACGCTGCCGCTGTCGGGCCGCGCCAAAGTGCTGATGATGGCGCAGTCCGGCATCTCGCTGCTGACGATCGCGCTCGTCGCCGCGCGCGCCGTCAACATCCTGTCGTAAGTCGCGGCTACTCCATCACCCAGCCATGGCTGACCAACAGCGATTGCCCGGTCAGGGCGTTGCTGCCGAACGAGGCGAACAGCAGCGCGATCTCGGCGACGTCCTCGACCGTGGTGAACTGGTGGTCAACGGTCTGGCCGAGCATGACATTGCGGACCACCTCGTCTTCCGAGATGCCGAGCTCCTTGGCCTGCTCGGGAATCTGTTTCTGGGCGAGCGGGGTCAGCACGAATCCGGGGCAGATGACGTTGGCGCGGACGTTGTGCGCGGCGCCTTCCTTGGCGATGACGCGGGCCAGGCCGAGGAGCCCGTGCTTGGCCGCGACATAGGCCGACTTCAGCGGCGAGGCTTCCTTGGAATGGACCGAGCCCATGAGGATGATCGATCCACTGCCCTTCGCGTACATGTGCGGGAGGCAGGCCTTCGAGGTCAGGAACGCCCCGTCGAGGTGGATCGCGAGCATCTTTTTCCAATCGGCGAACGCGAACTTCTCGACCGGGTTGACGATCTGGATGCCGGCGTTGGAGACCAGCACGTCGACCCCGCCCCAGGCCGAAACGACCTCGGCGACACCGGAATTAACCGCGTCCTCGTCGGTCACGTCCATCGCCACGGCCATTGCCTGGCCCGGGTTGGCGGCGTTGATCGCATCGGCCGCGCTCTGGGCCGCGTCGCGGTTGAGATCGGCGATCGCGACTTTGCCGCCCTCGGCCAAGTAGCGCAGGGCAATGCCGTGCCCGATCCCGCTCGCCGCGCCGGTGACGATGCAAACCTTGTCCTGCAATTTCATCCGACGAATCCCTGTTGTGGCTGAGTAATGGATTGGGACGAGCGCTTCAGCTCCGCGCCGCGAAGCGCTGCGCCGTCCCTTCGAAATGGCGGCGCGGGTTGGCGACGAACATCATGTTGAGATCGGCCTCGCTCACCCCAGCTTCGCGCAGCGCCGGCAGCACGTCCTGGTGGATGTGCAGGTAGTGGTGATTGGGCATCGCCCGGTTGTAGTCGGCGACGGTCGGGAAGAAGTCCGACCAGCAGGTGCAGTCGTGCGACAGCGCCAGCCGATCGGCGTAGCCGCGCCGGACCATCTCGGCGATCGTCGCGACCCGCTGCGCGGTGGTGATGGTGAAATCGACTCCGAAGCGGTCCATCCCGAGGATTGAGCCCCGGTCGGCCAGCTTCATCAGGTAATCGACGTCATCGGTATCGCCGCAATGGCCGACGATCACGTCCTCGAGGTCAACGCCCTCCTCGGCCAGCACCCGCTGCACTTCCAGCCCCGTCTGCTCGCGCGGGGCGGTGTGGACCGTGATCGGCGTGCCGGTGATGCGGTTGGTCTGCCCGACCGCGCGCATCACCCGTTCGACCCCGCGGGTCAGCCCTGGCGCGTCGATCGCGCACTTGAGCTCGCCGGCTTTGATCTGGGTGCCGGCGATCCCTTCGGTAATGTCGCGGACGAAGTGCTCGATCATCGGCTCGGGCACGTCGTGCATCAGCCCCGGCCCGTGGAAGGCGAACGGCCCGGGCACCTCGTTGAAGGTGTAGAGCCCGGTCGAGACGATGATGTTGAGATCGGTCAGCGCCGCGACTTTGGCGATGCTGGGCATGTGCCGGCCGAGCCCGAGCACGGTCAGATCGATGATCGTGTCGTAGCCGGCGGCTTTGAGGGCATTGAGCCGCGCCGCGGCATCGGCGATGGTCCGGTCCTCGAAGAAGTCCGGCCGGTAGTTGAAGGTGTACTCGGTATCCATGAGAAAGATGTGCTCATGGATCAGCACGCGCCCGAGCGCGCCGCTGTCGATTGGCCCGCGGGCGGTCTGGACCTGGCTCATCGGCGGGTCGCCCCACCGTTAAACTTCGGCAACACGGTTGAAACGGTTTCGATCGCAACCACGTTGGACTCCACAAGCCATTTCACAGGACATGCTGATGGCCAGGCAAGTTGCGGTAAACGATTTGATCGGCTCGCTGAAGAGCGGATCATCCTCAAAGGAAAGCGCGGTCCGGCGGATGGAGATCGTGGCGAACTTGCTCGACACTGCCTTTGTCCTCCCCGGAACCGGGCAGCGAATCGGCATCGATGCGATCATCGGCCTGGTCCCCGGAATAGGCGACATCGCCACCACCCTGCTGTCGAGCTACATCATCTGGGAAGCGCGCAACCTCGGCATCTCACGCTTCGC
>JAEKKO010000220.1 GCA_019510335.1 Novosphingobium sp.
CGGTCGACGGTGTCGACGACGAGGTTGGTGGTTCGCCCGGCCTTGAACACCTCGGAGGTACCGAAGCCGGCGCCGCGGAACGGCGGATCGGGTCGGCGCGCGACGTGCTGGAGGCGGCGGTTGACGATGCCGTAGCCGATCTGGCGCAGCACATTCTCCTGGCGCTGGGCGATGGTGTCGGGCTCGCCGAGCCAGCGGCCGTGACGCGAGGCGGTGACGCGCTCGGACAGCGCCGGGTCGATGTAGATTTCGGTCCGCCCCTTGTCGCCGGGCAGCACCGGCCCGGCACCCGGTTGCGGCGGCGCGATTGCCGGCTGCCAGTCGGCGAAATGCGCGCGGATCGCCGCTTCGACCGCGTCGGGCGGGAAGTCGCCGACAACGATCACCGTGGTCCGGCTCGGCACGTAAAGCCGGCGCCACAACGCCTTGAGCTGGTCGGCGGTGGCGGCGGCGATCACCGCACTGGTCCCGATCGGGAACCGCCGCGGGTAGCGCGCCTCGGGGTTGAGGAATTTCGCCTGGTCCTCGGCGTTGCGGTACTGCCAGGTGTTGCGGTCGCGCTTCTCGGCGAGGATCACGCCCCGCTCGCGGTCGACCGCGGCGGGGTCGAACTGCAGCTCCCCGGCGGTCTCTCGCATCAGCATCAGCGCGGTATCGAGAAGCTCGGGATCCGCGCGCGGCAGGTCGAGCTTGTAGATCGTCTGCTCGAACCCGGTCTGGGCGTTTGTGTCGGCGCCGAAGGCGAGGCCCTTGCGCTCGAGCAGGCGGATCATCTCGCCCTCGGGGACGTGGCTGCTGCCCTCGAACGCCATGTGCTCGATGAAATGGGCGAGCCCGCGCTCGTCCTCGTGCTCGTCGAGCGAGCCGGCGGCGACGTCCATCCGCACCAGCGCGGTGCCCTTGGGCGTGGCGTTCTGGCGGATGGCGAAGCGCATTCCGTTGGGCAGCCGCCCGAAGCGGAATGCCGGATCGAGCGCGACGTCGCTTTGCTCGAACGCCCAGACAGGCTTCTCTCGCGGCGCGCCCGACGCCGAGGCGAGGTGGCCGTGCGGCGCGCAGGCGGCGAGGAGGAGGGTTAATAGGCTGAAGAACCCAGCGAAGCGGATTCGCGTCATGCCTGGCGCTTAGCAGGAGATTTCTGAACGGGAAGCAGTGTAGCCCGCGCCGTCGACCTGCTTGCAAGCAACAAAGATTCCAAAGGAATCGCCCACTGAGCTTGTCGAAGCACGCGCGCTCACCTTGCCTCTATGCTCGCGCTGTCCGAACCGCTGCGCGCGTCCTTCGACAAGCCCAGGACGAGCGGGTATTGGAGGCCGACCTGCTCGAAACGAGTTCGCCAGGATGGACGATCGGAAGCGTTACTTCCCGCGCAGCTTGCGGTGGTGGGAGAGGTCGAACACCTCGCTCGGGCCGTTGTCGTCCTGGAGCAGGCCGAGGCGGCGGGCGACTTCCTGGTAGGCCTGCTCCTCGCCGCCGAGGTCGCGGCGGAAGCGGTCCTTGTCGAGCTTCTCGCCGGTGGTGATGTCCCACAGGCGGCAGCCGTCGGGGCTGATCTCGTCGGCGAGGATCACGCGCGAATAGTCGCCGTCCCAGATCCGCCCGAACTCGAGCTTGAAGTCGATCAGTCGGATGTTCACCGCGGCGAACATCCCCGACATGAAATCGTTGATGCGGATCGCCATCGACGAGATGTCCTGCATCTCCTCGTTGCTGGCCCAGCCGAAGCAGGCGATCTCTTCCTCCGAGACCATCGGATCGCCCAGCGCGTCGTCCTTGAAGCAGTATTCGAGCAGCGTGTGCGGCAGCGGCTCGCCTTCCTCGATCCCGAGGCGCTTGCTGAGCGAGCCGGCGGCGACGTTGCGCACGATCACTTCGAGCGGGATGATCTCAACCTGGCGGATCAGTTGCTCGCGCATGTTGAGACGGCGGATGAAGTGAGTCGGGATGCCGATGTGATTTAGGCGGGTGAAGACGTATTCGCTGATGCGGTTGTTGATCACGCCCTTGCCGTTGATCGTCCCGCGCTTCTGCGCGTTGAACGCGGTGGCGTCGTCCTTGAAGTACTGGATGATCGTGCCGGGCTCGGGGCCCTCGTACAGGATCTTGGCCTTGCCCTCGTAGATCTGGCGGCGACGGGACATCGGGGTTCCTTGCTCACGGGGCCGACGGGCACGGCCGGAAACGACAAGCCCCGGCTTCGCGCGAGTCCGAGGCGGGCTCGGATCGCGCAGGGCCGGGGCATCGCCACGCCCATATCGCCGGGCGGACCGAATTGCAATGATCGCCCGCCCGTTGCCGCCGCGGTGGCGCGCGTCTAGCGTCTATCGAATGAAGCGGCTGCGCCATTCTACTCGCGCCTTCAGCCTCGCCGCCGCGATGAAGCGGGGCACCGACTTGCGCATCCGCACGATCGGGCACGGGCGCCATCCGATCTCGGACTTGTTCTATGAGCTGATGCGGATGAGCTGGCCCGCTTTCGCGGCGCTGTTCATCGGCTTCTTCGCGAGTTTCAACGTGCTGTTCGGGGCGATCTACGCGTTCGATCCCGGCGGGCTCTCGATCCCGCCCGAGCACACCACGATGCCGGTGTTCTGGCGCGATTTCTTCTTCAGCGTGCACACGGTGGCGACGATCGGCTACGGCAACGTCTACCCGCTGTCGGTCTTCGCCAACATCGTGGTGGTGGTCGAGGTCACGCTCGGTATCCTGTTCTTCGCGCTGACCACCGGCATCGTGTTCGCCCGCTTCTCGCGCCCGACCGCCCGCATCCTGTTCAGCGAGAAAGCCGTGGTGCGGGACATCGACGGCGTGCCGACGTTGATGCTGCGCGCCGCCAACCAGCGCCACAACCTGATTTACGCAGCCGAAGTGCGGGTCTCGCTGCTGGAGGACGAAGACGTCGGCGGGACGACGATGCGCCGCTTCCGCGATCTCGCGCTGATTCGCGAGAGCAACCCGGTGTTCGCGCTGACCTGGACGATCATGCACCGGATCGAAGGCGACAGCCCGCTCGTCCCCTGGCTCGCGCAGCGCACCATGCCGAACGGTCGCGAGATCGTCGTGCTGCTGTCGGGCTTCGATCAGAGCAGCGGCCAGACGATCTATGACCGCACCGCCTACTTGCCCGAAGACATTGCGTGGGGCTCGCGCTTCATCGACATCGTCGGGCTCGACGATAGCGGCACCCGCACGATCGACTACGGCCGCTTCCACGAGGTCACGGCGGAGCGGCCGGCGGACATAGCCGGCGCTACCACATCCGCCGCAGCAGGCCGTCCTTGAGGATGAACTGGTGGCGCAGCGCGGCGGCGACGTGCAGCACCACCAGCGCCGCCATGGCGTAGCCGAGCAGGGTGTGGCCCTGGTGCGAGAGGTCGACGATCGGATCGCCCTTGTGCACTGGCAGCGGCGGCAGGCGGAACAGGCCAAACCAGGTGGTCGGCCGCTTGGCCACCGAAGTAAACAGCCAGCCGGTGAGCGGCAGGACGATCATCAGCCCGTAAAACGACCAGTGCACCGCCCGCGACAGGATCAACGTCCCCCGAGTCAGCGGCACCCGGTAATCGGGCGTGCGCCAGCGGAACCGCCAGAACAGCCGCAGCACGCTGAGGACGAGGATCGTCACCCCGATCGACTTGTGCGGCGCGATCAGGTTGATCGTGTGCTCGAGCGGATCGTGGAGCAGCCCGAGGGCGATGTTGGCGATCACCAGCACTGCGATGACCATATGAAACAGCCGTGCGCCGCGGTTGTAGCGCAAAGTGGGATCAACGACGTCGGCCATGGGGCACCTCGCAGTGGCGGCAGGTGGGCGCGGTGCTAGCGAGGATCGCGAGGCGATGCCAGCGGCGAGGCGGCCTTGATCGCCGCGCCGAGAACTTCGGGCGGAGACGTCGTCATCGATCGGAGTCGAAGCAGGGGAACGCGCAATAGCAGCGACGGTTGTTCAGGGACGACGAGATTGGCGGAACACGGCAATGGGCTCGATGTCGCTGGCGGGCAAACGCGTGCTGATCACCGGGGCAGCCGGCGGGGTCGGCCGCGCCGTCGCCCGGCAGATGCTCCAGCAAGGCGCGCGGTTGCTGCTGACCGACCGCGCCACGCTAGATGGCCTAGCCGACGACCTCACCAGCCCGGCGGTAGCGATCCACCCGGGCGATCTCTCGCGGGCGGACGACGCGGACGAGGTCTTCGCCGCCGCCGACGCGCACCTCGGCGGCCTCGACATCCTAGTCGGCTGTGCCGGGGTGGGTTCTGATCCACTGATGGCGTTCACCGACGAGAGCTGGCGCGACGTGATCGCCAGCAACCTGGTCAGCTACGTTGCTTGCACCCGCAAGGCGGTCGAGCGCATCCGCCGGGCGCCGCGCGGGACCGGCTCAGTGATCCTGCTGGGCTCGATCAGCGTGCACATCAAGGCGGTGGGCGAGAGCGTCTACAACGCGGCCAAGGGCGGGGTGGCCTCGTTCGCCGAGACCTTGCGCAAGGAACTCATCGCCGATGAGATCCGCGTGACGCTGATCGAGCCCGGCGCGATCGGCTCGGCGATGCAGCCGTTCGACGCCGCGGAGCGCGCCCGCCGCATTTCGATTCACCAAATGCTGCCGCCCGAGGAAGTGGCCGACGCGATCCTGTTCGCGGCGACCCGTCCGGTCGGGGTCGATTGCGTGACCCTGCGGATCGAGCCGATGGACCAGAAGATTTTCTGAAAACCAGGTCCTGCCGCGTCAGCTCGTTTTCTGCAGGCGCGGCTCTATCCGCAACGTGACCACGTCGGCGCGGGCGGAGCGGGTCAGCACGAACAGGACGCCCTCGGCGATTTCCTCGGCGTGGAGCATCTCGTCCCTCGCGATCGCCTGGCGCTTTTCCTCTTCCGAGCATTCCTGCATGTCGGTGTCGACCGAGCCGGGCTGGATCACGCTGATCCTGACGTTGCGATCCCGGATCTCCTTGCGCAAGGTCTCGGCGAAAGCCTCGATCCCCGCCTTGGTCGCGGCATAGACGCTCTCGCCGGGCGCCATGATCTGGGTCGAGATCGAGCTGATTAACACGATATGCCCGCCGCGATCGCGCAGCATCCGGTCGAGCGCATGGCGGGCGCAGGCGAGGTAGCCGACGAGGTTGGTCTCGATGACATAGCGCCAGTCGTCCTCGGCCATTTCATGGATCGGCTCGGCGCCGAGCGCGGCGCAGCAGACCAGCATGTCGATCCCGCCGAGCCGATCGTCGACCGCACCGAACACGTCCGCAATACCCTCGCGAGTGCTGGAATCTGCGGTCAGCCCCAGCACCTGGCCGGAGTTGTACGCGGTTGCCGCGAGCGCGTCGTCGAGTTCGCGCTGGTGCCGCCCGAAGGTCAGCACCCTCGCACCTTCCCGAGCGAGCAGGTGGACCGTCGCCCGACCGATCCCCGTCGTCCCGCCGGTCACGAGGATCCGCTTTCCGGTCAGCGTCGTGTGCTCCATTGTCCGATCATTCCCAGGTAAAGACGAGGCGCCCGACGGCCGGGACCCGGTAATCGATGCGGTCCGCCGACGTGCGATACGGTCGGATGATCGCGCCTGCCGTGGTCGCGACCGTGATCTTGGGGAGCTTGCGTCGCTTGAGGCGAACCAGGCTGAGATCCGCGGTGCAGGTCTCGCCGCCGTTGATCGTGATCGTCAGGCCGTGCTCGCCGATTTGCTCGCAAGCGCGCACGAAATGGTCGCAATAAACCCGGAACGGCGCGCCATCGATCGTGTGGAAGGCGCGTGTGGCAAAGACGAAGCTGCCGCCGGCGCCGTACACTTCCTGGCCGACTTGCCCGGCCTGCTGGCCGTCCACATAGACATCCTCGAGCGGAAACGAGAGCTTGCGGTCGACGTGGCCATTCGTATCCCGCTGCTTCGGCGAGATCGCCTCGGGGGGAAGCGCGTCGGGATAGAAGTACCACGCGCGTGTGAGCCCGTATTTGCAGAATTCTGACAGCAGCATCCGCGCGGCCGGTTCGAGCTCGGGCCCGCTGTCGTCGAGGTACCGCTCGAACGCGGCGAAGCTTTCAAAGCACTCGTACATCGCGATGTACGGCGCGTCCTGCAGGCAAGTGACAGCGAAGAAGTTGTGGTATTTTGCGGCCAGGGCGATCCGGCTCTCCCAGATTACGCAATTGTGAAGAAAGCTGGCGACCAGGACGTAGCTCTGCTGCAGATAGAGGTCCTGACTGGTGATCCGCCACAGGCGCATGCAGGCTGCCGCACCCCAGGCGGTCAAGTTGGCCTGGTAATTGACGTTGAAGCGCAGCCCCATGGTGGCGTCGATCGCCGCCCGCGCCTCGTCGAGAAAACGCTTGTCATCGGTCAGCTCGAAGGCCTGCAGCATGACCCAGGCATAGACCCCGCCGACATCGGTCTGTCCGCGCCCGTCGGCCGGCGCGCATTTGGTGATCACCGTGAAGTCGGTGATGTCGTACTGGATCGGCCATTGGTAACTGAAATGGTGCGCGGCCTTGATCCCGTAGTCGAGTGACTTGAGGAACAAGTCGCGGCAGCGTTCATCACCGTCCAGCGCGAGGAGGCCGAGGTTGAGCAGCGGGTGGTACAAGTACCAGCTGTCGACCGCGTCGGCGTTCTTGTCTGGGCCGACATTGGGCAGATAGCGCCGCAGGGTCTTGAGTTTCGGATCGTAGAATTTCTCGAGTCCGGTCTTGAGCTCGGCCTCGAGCCGCAGCGGTTCGCCCCGCCATTTGCCCCAGTCGTGGAGCGCGGCGATGACCGCCATCTGGACCATGATGTCGGGGTATTCGGCGGCGGTGTAGGGATGGACGTAACGGTGCCCGTAATGCCGGATCGTCGCCTCGGGAGCGCGCTCGAGGTCGTCCGCGGTGCGCTCGGCCCGTTCGATCCAGTCGTGGTATTCGGTCTCGGGATGATCGATCATCAGGTACGCCGCGCCGAGCATCTGCAGGAAGTGCCGCGCGGAATCGCGCTCGTCGGCGGGGAGATCATTGCGCACCACGAGGATGGCATCGGACAGCGTCACCTCGACCCCCGGCTGCAGGGGCTCGCATGGCTTTCCCAGATCGGATGGGGAGGGCGGCAGGTAGCCGAGTTCCGGCCAGATTCCGCCGACGGCGCCCTCCGGCTTGGTACGGGTCGCCGCGAAGTAGTCGTTCAGCGCCGTGAAGTTCTGCAAGTAGAGCACGTTGCCGAACGCCGGTTCGCTGACCTGGAAATAGACGATGCCGACGTTCAGTCCGCGCTGGCCGGCCTCGACGTTGCCACTGGCGCCGAGCGGGTCGTCGCGTGCATCGAGCGGGTAGAGATCGCGCGGCATGAACGGGATCACCAACGGCACGGCCGGGGTGAAACGGACCGTCACCCGCAGGCGTTCGAAGGTGTCGCGCGGCGAGGCGAAGACCACTACATGGCTGCCCATGGCGCTTTCGATGCGTAGCTTGAGGGCCTCGCCCGCAGCCGGTTCGAGCTTGGTCCAGGTAAACGCCCCGGCCATGAACGCAGCTCGCAGCGCCAGGCCGCCGTGCCCTTTGCGGCGGACAAGAGCCCACAGGGAATCGCGCATCGCGCGAATTTCCACCGAGAGCTCGGTCAAATCGAACGTCGCGATCGAGCGGCCTTCGTTGTCCTTGAGTGCGCTGCGAAGGCTCAGGGCATAGGGGCTGAACCCCAGGACGCTTTCAGTAATCGCGACGCTTGCCATTTACCGGACCAGATATACAGTCCCACCGTTGCGACCTGACAACTGTCGCAACTGGCCGGGGTTCCGGTATCAAGTCAAAACGTCTGGTGTATGACAGAACACAATCCGATACCAACATAAGTTAAATGGCTGTGTTCTGCAGCGCTATTTGATGAACGGTGCAATCCGTCGCCGGACTCAAGAAATTCGCGCCGCCCGGGCCGTGAACAGCACTTGAGCCGAAAACCGTTCGCCGGGGGCAAGCCAGTGCAGGCCCGTACCGGGACCGTCGCGATTGACCGCATCGGTCATGTGGCTGACCGGCTCGACGCAGAAGAAGTCCTCGTTCGCCGGTGTGTAGACGCACGTGAAGCCGAGATTCTCGCTCGGCATGATTGTGAGCCCAAGGCCGCGGCTTGGCCAATCGATCTCGAGCGGCCCGGCGCGTTCGGTGTAGACGGTGTCGACGGAGTGAGTGCCAACCGGCCGACCCGACCACCAGTCGATCGGCTCGGGTCTTTCGTCGAGGCGGACGGGCAGGCAGTCGGCGGTGTTGTGCCATTCGCCGCGGTGCAGCCCGCGATACCGCGTTTCGGCATCGCGCCGGAAGTAGGGGTGCAGTCCGAGCCCGGCCGGCATCGCCGTGTCGGAGCGGTTCCCGACCTCGAGCGCGATGGTCAGCCCGGCGGCCTCCAGCCGGAACCCCTGGCGCGCGCGGTACGACCACGGCCATTCGCCGCCGGGGTGGGCATGCTCGAGCACAGCCGAGCCTGCGTCATGCGAAACGACGCTCCACGCGCTCAGCCAGCCGAACCCGTGCAGCGGGTGCGGGTGATCGCTCCCGGGAAAGTTCGGCTGCAGCCGCACCTCGCGCCCCCCTGCCACGAAGCGGCCGTGAGCGATCCGATTCGAGAACGGCACCAGCGGGAAGCAGGCGACGTCGAGCACCGATGGCCCGCACACCGGCCGCATCAGCGGCTCGCCGCGCCAGTCGAAGCGCAAGATCGAGCCGCCGCGCTCGGGCGCGAGGACCAGCCGATAATCGCCCGCGCTCAGGTCCATGACGCTCATCTCCGCGGAATTACGGCCTCCCGTTCTGCGGATCGCTCCGCGTGGCGTCAATCGCACCCGTGCCGCCACGTTGACCGGCGCCTGGCCCTGCGCTAACAAACCGACGAACAAAGAACGACGGGAGAAACTCGATGGGCCAATCAAACGGACGCCTGAGTGGCAAGGTCGCGATCGTCACCGGTGCCGGGCAGGGCATCGGCGCAGCGATCGCCGCCGGCTACGCCCGCGAGGGTGCGCGCGTGCTGATCACTGGGCGAACGATGAGCAAGCTCGAGGAAGTCGCCGGGCAAGGGGATGGCGAGATCGTCCCGTTCGAAGCGCTGGCCGGGAACAAGGAGCATGCCGAGAAGACCGTCGCCGAGGCGCTGTCGCGCTGGGGCCGGGTCGATATCCTCGTCAACAACGCCCACACGTTCACCGACTACCTGCCGATCGAGGACCCGAAGATGGAGGAGCACTGCATGATCGACATGCAGTCCGCCTTCATCGGCTCACTCCAGCT
>JAEKKO010000286.1 GCA_019510335.1 Novosphingobium sp.
GCAGCGGCGACAAATCGGGTCCGGCGCGGCGCTTGTCGACGGCATCGACCAGGCTGCCGCCCATGTCGACGTCCTTGCGCCGGGCGACGGCGAGGATCACCAGCCCGAGGCTGTAGACGTCGGTCCACGGCCCCACCTGCCGATCGTAATCGCCGAGCTGCTCGGGAGCGACGTAGTTGAGCTTGCCGGCAAAGCCGTCGCCGACGATTGTCCCCGAACTGGCGTCGAGGTCCTTGGCGATGCCGAAGTCGATGATCTTGACCCGCTCGAATCGCCCTTCCTCGAACATCACGTTGTCGGGCGACATGTCGCGGTGGATGGCGCCCAGCGCATGCGCCGCGGCCAGCCCTTCGGCCAGGCGCTTGAGCAAACTGGCGAGCTGCGCCGGGCTGGCGTCGATCTGGGGCAGAACGTCGGAGAGGTTCTGCCCTTCGATGAATTCGGTGACGATGTAGAACACCCCGAGCTGCGGCTCTTGCGCCAGGACCCGGTATTGGACCAGCGCCGGATGGCTGAGCCGGGTCAGGGTGCGCGCTTCCTTGCGGAACATCGCCTGGACAGACGGATCGGCGGCCAGGTGCGGCAGGATCACCTTGATCGCGACGCGTTCCTCGGAGTTGACGTTGATCCCCTCGAACACCTCGCCCATGCCGCCACGGGCGATGAACCGGGTCACCTGGAAGATGTGGTTGAGGACGTCGCCGACCTGAATGCGTCGAGGCTCGCTTGGTGCGGCAGGGGCGCCTCCCGGTGCAGCCGCCGATGGCGGGGCCGTCCACGCTGCGGCTGGCGCCGGGCTCGGCGCAGGTCCGCCCGAAAAGCCGGTGGCGGGGCTGAACACCGTCCGGTCCTCGCTCCCCGGCGGCCGAGCTTCATCGTCGCCGTTCATGGCGCGGTTCCGCTTAGCGCGAGCAGGGTCGGTTCGCTCGCCGCGACCAACGTCACAGTGACGTTGTCGGGGGCGCCGCGCTCGAGGCAGGCGGAGACCAGCTTATCGCCGGCGGCGTGACGGTCCTCGCCCAGGATTGCGGCGATCTCGTCGTCGGCAAGCACCCCATGAAGGCCATCGCTGCACAACAGGAACAGGTCCTTGGTCACGATGGTGTCGCGGATCGCGTCGACTTCGAGCGTCTCCTGGACGCCGACCGCACGCGCGAGTATGTGACGCATCGGGTGGTCGGCGGCTTCGGCCGTAGTCAGCAGGCCACGCTCGACCATGCCTTCGACCATCGTGTGGTCGCGGGTCAGCGGGATCAACGCACCATCGCGGTAGAGATAGGCGCGACTGTCGCCGGCCCACATCACGACGAACTCGCCGCCGTGCACAATCAGCGCGACGACCGTCGAGCCCATCTGCTTGCCGAGCTCCCGCGAGCGGGCGAAGATCCGCGCGTTCGCCGCGTGGATCGCCGCGGCCACGCGCTCGCAGGCAAGCTCGAGATCGTCGGCCGGCTCGACGGCGGCGACGCTGTCGGCAATCGTCTGGGCGGCGAAGCGCCCGTCGTGTGCGCCGCCCATCCCGTCGGCGACGACCCAGATGCCCGCCTGAGGCAAGCTGACGTGGCTGTCCTCATTCTCCGATCGGACGACGCCGACATGTGTCAGCGAAGCATCCTCGATGCGGAAGCCGGCCCTCACGCGGCCAGCTCGAGCATGGCGGCGACGACGCCCGCCGGAAAGCGTCCCGGCAGGACGCACGCTGCGCCGTCTTCACCGAGGAGCGCCCACGCCGGATCGGCAGGCTGCCACGGCAGCGCTCCCGGCTGCGGTTCGGCGGCAATCAAGCGATCCGCGATCCAACGACCGTCAATCCCCTCGTACAGCGCCTCGAGCGATTGCGCAGCGCAGCCCAAGGCTTCCGCACAGTCGTTAGCGGGCGTCGCCATCAGCAGAGGAAATTTGCGGCCTGCCGCGTCGACCGAGGCGCACAACGCGCCTCCGGTCCATGCGCCCGCGACGTCGCGATCGACGAAGCACCATGCCGGAGCGGAAAAGTAGCGGTCGTCGAACGAATCGCCGAAGCGCTCGTGGGCCGCTTCCATCTCGGCCGAAAGCCAGTGGTCGAGCGCATCACGCATTTCGTGGTCGAGCCCGCGCGAAACGAAGTCGCCCTGGGCCGGGAGCTTGCCGAACAGCCAGCGCGTCAGAGGGCGACAGGACATCGAAAGCTCCATACGCCACCTCGACTGAACGGATTGGCGTCCGTCGGCAAGGTGACCTTGAAGACGACGTTCTTCGGCCCGTCGCCGAACGTCGCGAGGATTGCCTGCGGACCCGCATTCTCTTTCCTGGCCAAGTCCATCAGCCGGAACAGCGCCCACGGTCCCTGCTGCGAAACTTCGCCCACTTTCGCGCCGGCCGCATAAAGCATGACCGAGGCGCGAGGGACGTTGCCTTGCGCCGACCAGATCACCGGCTTCTCGCCCATGTTTGCCGGGTCGAACTTGTAAGTAGTGCTGCCGACCGTCAGCTCGACCGCATCGACGCCGCCGCCGAACGCCTTGGCCTCGAACTTGGTG
>JAEKKO010000282.1 GCA_019510335.1 Novosphingobium sp.
GGACGCTGGGCCTCACTTTCATGTTCCGCTGGACCGGCGCGGCGCTCGCCGCCGCGGTCATGGCGCTGCCGCTGATGGTACGCGCGATGCGGCTGTCGATCGAGGCGGTCGACCGCCGGCTCGAAGGCGCGGCGCGGACGCTGGGTGCGGGGCCGTGGCGGACCTTCTTCTCGGTGACGCTGCCGCTGACCATGCCGGGCGTGCTCGCCGGACTGGTGCTGGGTTTCGCCCGCTCGATCGGCGAGTTCGGCGCGACGATCACGTTCGTCTCGAACATCCCCGGCGAGACGCGGACACTGCCGCTGGCGATCTACGCCGCGCTGCAGATGCCCGGCGGCGAGGCGGTGGTGACGCGGCTCGCGGTGATTTCGGTGCTGCTGTCGCTCGCCGCCCTGGTCGCCTCGGAGTTGCTCGCCCGGCGCAGCGGAGTTGGACAACAGGGCGGCAAGGGCGGCCATGTCCTTTGAGATCGACATCGCGATCGAGCGCGATGCAGCGCGAATCGCCGCCAGCTTCACCGCGCCCGAAAAGCTGGTCGCGCTGTTCGGGCCATCGGGCGCGGGCAAGACCAGCGTGCTCGACGCCGTCGCCGGGCTGCTGCGGCCGGCGCGTGGGCGGATCGCCGTTGGCGACACCGTGCTGTTCGACGGCGAGGCCCGCATCGACCTGCCGCCCGAGCGGCGCGGCTGCGGCTATGTCTTCCAGGACGGCCGCCTGTTCCCCCACCGCAATGTGCGCGACAACCTGCTCTACGGCTGGCGCCTGGCGCCCGAGAAGCGGCGGTGGATGGCGCTCGAGGAAGCGGTGGACTTCCTCGGCATCGGTCACTTGCTGGCGCGGATGCCGCGCACGTTGTCGGGCGGCGAGGCGCAGCGCGTGGCCATCGGCCGCGCCTTGCTGCGCGGCCCCGGCTTCCTGCTGATGGACGAACCGCTCTCCTCGCTCGACGCGGCGCGGCGCGAGGAGATCATGCAGGTGATCGAACGCATCCGTGACGAATTGCGTTTGCCGATCCTCTATGTCAGCCATGACCGCGCGGAAGTGGAGCGGCTGGCCGACGTGGTGATCCCCATCGGCAGCTAGCCTCCCGCGCGAGGAGAGGCGAGTGAAGGCGGTCGATCTCAGCACCGGCGTGGCGGGCCAGTGGGCGGCGAAGCTGCTGGCGATGGGCGGCGCCGAGGTGATCCGGCCCGTGTTCGGCGAGCGCCTGGCAGCCCATGCGGCCTATCTCGACGGGCCCAAGCGGCTGGTCCCCTGGACCGGCCTCGAGCTGCTCGCCGACGCCGACCTCGTCTTCACCACGTTCGACGCGGGTGAGCGCCAAGGCCTCGCCCGCGGCCTCGCCGTGCCGGCCTCGTGCATCGAAGTCACGACGAGCACTTTCGGCACCACCGGGCCTTATGCCTCGTTGCGCGGAGGTCCGCTGGCGGCCTGGGCCGCGGGGGGCTACCTCCACATCACCGGCAAGCCCGAGCGCGAGCCGCTGATCGGGCCGGAATTCCTCTGCGAATACATCAACGGCTATGTGGCGGCGATCGGCGCCGAAGCGGCGCTGCGGCAGCGGGCGCGAGGCGCGGTCGGCCATGTCGATGTCAGCGCGATGGAATCGATGCTGCTGATGCACCAGACGACGTTCTCGCTGCTGGCGGCGGGCATGGTGCGCCAGCGGACCGGGCGCTATTACGAGACCTATCCCTTGGTTTCGCGGCCTTGCCGCGACGGGCACGTGCTGATCGGCGTGGTTACCGACGAGGAGTTCGACCGCTTCGCCATGGCGATCGGCCGCCCCGAGCTCGCCGCCGATCCGCGCTTCGCCGACAAGGATGCGCGCAATGCCAGCCGCGATGCGCTCGACCTGGAGATGGCGCCTTTTCTTGAAGCGCATGACGGCGAGGCGGTGGTCGCGATTCTCCACGAGCATGGCGTCGCCGCGGCCAAAGTCGCGGGAATCGACGATATCCGGAAAAACCCGCAACTGGCCTTCCGCGGCTATTGGGACGGCCCCCTGCCGGGCAATCCGATCCCGCCGGCCAGGGTTTTCGCCGCAAAGAGCCAGGCACCGAAGGCCTCCCCGCTTGGCGACCAATCGGGCACCTCGCTGCCGTTCAGTGGCCTCGTCGTCGCCGATTTCAGCGTTTACTGGGCGGGGCCGAGCTGCACGCGCATGCTCGCCGAGCTCGGCGCGCGGGTGATCTGGGTCGAGCGTCCCGGCTCGCGCGCGCCCACCGATCCCAACGACGCTTCGGGCAATCCGATGGACGTGTTCTACCTCAAGATGAACCGCCGGAAGCAAAGCCTGGTGCTCGACCTCGCCAGCGCCGAGGGCCGCGCGGCGGCGCGCGAACTCGTCGCGCGGGCCGACGTGCTGGTCGAGAACAACCGGCCCGGCGTGATGACCAAGCTCGGCCTCGGCGCGGCCGAGCTTTGCGCCGCGCATCCCGGCCTCGTCTATGTCTCGCTGCCCGGCTACGGCAGCAGCGGACCGTGGTCGCAGCGGCGCTCCTATGG
>JAEKKO010000221.1 GCA_019510335.1 Novosphingobium sp.
CGGGTCGAAGCCGAGCTCGACATCGAGGCGTTCAACCGCTTTGCGCTGGCCAAAGGCTGGGGCGACGGCCTGCCGCTGGTCCCGCCGACCGAGGGGCGCGTCCGCACGTTCCTCGCGGCCAACGATCGCTTTCCCGACGAGGTCATCGCCCACCTCCCGCCCTCGCGGGCCGAGTGCACGGTCGAGAAGATCGTCATCAACGCGGTCATGGCCGGGGCGCCGGTGGAATCGCTTGAGCTGCTGATCGCGATGGTCGCGGCGATCGCCGAGCCCGACTTCGAGCTTTACGGCCTCAACACGACCACCGCCCCGGTATGCCCGGCATTCGTCGTCAACGGACCGGTCCGCCACCGCCTCGACATTCCGTTCGGCTACGGCTGCTTCGGCGGCGCGGCCACGCCCGCCGTGGCGATCGGGCGGGCGATGCGGCTGATCATGCGCAACGTCGCCGGCCAGGTTCCCGGGGTCACCTCGCAGACCACCTTCGGCCAGCCGGCGCGGGTTACCGGCATCCTCGTCGGCGAGTGGGAAGAGCGTTCGCCGTGGGCGCCGCTGGCCGAGCGCCGGGTCGGCGTGATCGGCGATGCGGTCACCGCGTTCGGGACAATGGGCACGATGAACGTGCTCGACACCACTTCGCAGAAGCCGCTCGAGTTCTGCGAAATGATCGGCAAGTCGGCTGCGTATCTGGGAACGAACGCGTTCACCCCCTCAATGGCTTATGGCGAGGCGATGATCGCCATCAACCCGATCTGGGCGGAGATCTTCGGCAAGGAATTTCCCGACATCGCCGACCTCCAGGAAGCGATCTGGGGCTACGCCAGCGTGCGCGGCGACCACCTCACCCCGCGGCATCGCGAGCAGCTCGAGGCCCAGGGGCGCATCCGCGAGGACGGCCGGATCTATCTGACGCCCGAACCCAAGGATGTGCTGCTGTTCGTCTGCGGCGGGCTCGGGGGCCTCCACGCATCGGTGCTGTCGACCTTCGGCAGCTGCCTGACTCAAACTCAGCCTCTCACCACCGTGCCCGAGCACTCGGAGACCGTCGCGGCGGAGTAGCTCAGCGAGCTCGTGCAGCTGTGCTCCGCCAACTGAGCGGCCACTCCGAACTAAAGGTCCCCGTGAAGGTGCAGGTAGTCGGCCAGCGCCATGTGGGTGCGGCGGATGTGCATCGCCAGGATCTGCGGCGCCAGATCGTACTCGCGCCGCGCGATCGCGCCGAATAGCAGGTCCCGTTCGGCGCGCATGATCGCCATCCGCTCGGCGTCCTTCAGCGCGAGGTGGGCGTAGGCCCGGCGGTAGCTCTGGGTGGTGTCCCACAGCCGCTCGACGATCTGGGCGAGCAGCGGCGCCCGGTGGCCCTTGAACGAGGTCCAGTGGAACTCGCGGCTCAGCGGCATGTAGTCGTCGAGGTTCTCGACGACGTCGAGCCGCGCCTTGGCGGCGCGCAGCGCTTCGATGTCATCGTCGGTCAGGTTCGGCATGCTCTCGGCGAGCAGCATCGGCTCGATCCGCTCGCGGATTTCGTAGCTGATCTCCATGTCCCGCACGGTGAGGCTGGCGACCCGCGCGCCGGCGTTGGCGCGCAGCGTGACCAGCCCGCGCGTCTCGAGCATCCGCAGCGCGTCGCGCACCGGGATCCGGCTCATGTTGAGCTCGGTGGCGAGCTCGTCCTGCTTGATCCGGTCGCCCGGCTTCAGCTGTCCCGAAAGGATACGATCCGCCACGACGTCCGCGACGTGCTGGCTCGCGACGACGGATGGTTCGGCCTGTTTCACGCACGTACCTCGCTCAGCGATCGTGGGTTTCGCTTATCCGGTTTTCCGCGCAGCTTCAAATCTGGCCGCGGCCGCAGTCCGGGGGCGAGAGCAAATCATCGCCCAGATGAAACGACGCAGCAAGAGTTGGCGAGTCGTTTTGTATATAGTTTTCCCTCCAGGTTCGTCGACACCGAGGGCTGCGCCATCTCCGTTCGACCTGGAAGGCTTCGCGCGGATAACGCCGATGAAGCGTCCCGGTCGACCCGAGAAAATCGCTGCGGCCCCCGCCTTCCTCGCTTCCGACGCCGCCGACTACATCACCAGACACACGCTCAGCGTGAACGGCGGGCGCTATCTGAACTGAGTCTCACTTCGAGAGCGAGGCTCGAACCGCACGACACCGATCTGCCGTAGCTCGCCGCCGCCTGTGTCGCGTGGGTGGTTGGCGCCGTCGATCACCGGCACCTCGGCGAAGTCGAACGGACTCACCCCCTCGAGGCAGGCGACGTTGACCGCGAACTGATCCGGATCGAACCGCCGCTGGTGGTGCGTGTACACGCCGCAGCGGGAGCAGAAGTAATGGCGGGCGGTGTTGCTGTGGAAGCGGTACTCGGTCAGGCGCTCGGCGCCCGCGGTGACCGCTAGCCTATCCAAAGCGACGAACACCACAACCGCGCCGCGCATCCGGCACAGCGAGCAAGTGCAGCGTGCAGCACGGGACATGTCGATGCCCCTGCCGATTTCGAACCGCACCTCGCCAGGCCTGTTGGCGCGCGCGAGACGCCTTATCAAGCCGACTCTTCATGGCGTTTGTGCAGAGGAATGCAGAACCGGCTCACAGCCGCACTTGGATCAGCCTCGGCCCGGGCTCGCGCACCGCACCAACCAGCTCGCGGTGCAAGTCCTCGGCGGTCTCGACGCTCACCCCCGGCACGCCTTGGCTCCTGGCCATGGCAACCCAGTCGATCTGGGGGTTACCGATGTCCATCATCGCCAGCGCCTGCGGACCGGGCGAGCCGAAGCCCATGGCGGCGAACTCGGCCTTGAGGATCTGGTAAGCGTTGTTGGCGAAGACTACGGTGGTGACGTTGAGGCTCTCGCGCGCCTGGGTCCACAGCGACTGGATTGTGTACATCGCGCTGCCGTCGCCGACGAGGCAGATCACCGGACGCTCGGGGCACGCCAGCGCGGCGCCGGTCGACACAGGGGTGGCGAAGCCGATCGATCCGCCCATGTTCTGGAGCGTGTCGTGGGGCAGCGCGCCCGCGGTGAGACCCATCGAGTGGCGCCCGGTGGTCAGCGATTCGTCGACGAGGATGCAGCCCTCGGGAATCGCCGCGGCGAGCGCCAGAGCAATGCTCGTCGGCTCGAGTGGACCTCGCGGGACAGGCGTCGCGACGCGTTGCTGCAGCCGTGCGTTCGTCTCCCCGCCGCCGAGCGCGTCGAGCAGCATCGCCAGTCCGGCGCTGCCATCCTCGTCCGGCTCGACCAGGCTGTGGACGAGCGCGTCGGGGTGTTTCAGTCGGCTCGGGCTGCCGGGATAGCTGAAGAACGCGATCGGCTCGCCGGTCTCGACCGCGACGATGTGGCGGAAGCCCTCCAGGAACTCGACCCCGGCGGGGACGAAGTAGGGGATGCGCTCGAGCGGTACCCGCCCTGCCCCGCGCTCGATCCGCGCGGTGAAGAACTGCGTGGCGAGGCGGCAGCCCGCAACGGCCGCGATCTTGCCGGCCAGTTGGAGCGCTGGCCCGCGGCAGCAGGTGCCGCCAAGCAGCAGCAGCACAGGACCGTCTGCCTGGCGGATCATCCGGGCGACATGGTCGACTCTCGCGGCTGGCGGCGCAGCGCGTCGAGGTTGTTCGATCGGGAATTGCTTCCGCTCCTCGGCATTGCCCCACGAGGTCTCGCCGGGAACGATCAGCGTCGCGATTTGGCCGGCCCGCGCTGCGGTTATCGCGCGCACCGCATCGCCGGCCAGCGTCGCGGCCGTGTCGGCGCGGCGAAGCCAATGGCTGAGCGGCCGCGCCAGCCCTTCGATGTCAGACGTCAGCGGCGCGTCGTACTTGAGGTGCTGGCTCGCATGTTCGCCGACGATGTTGACCATTCCCGAGCGCGCGCGCCGGGCGTTGTGAATGTTGGCGAGGCCATTGGCGAGACCCGGGCCGAGGTGCAGAAGTGTTGTCGCCGGGCTCTCGCGCATGCGGAACCACCCGTCCGCCGCCCCGGTCGCGACGCCTTCGAACAGGCACAGCACGCTGCGCATCCGCGGGTTCTCCAGCGCGGCGAGGAAATGCATCTCGGACGTGCCGGGATTGGCGAAACAGACGTCCACACCCTGGTCGACGAGCGTGGTGACGAGGGATTCCGCTCCGTTCATCGTGCCGCCCCGATTACGCCAATTCGGCACGGATGCCGACCTTTGACATATTAGCAGTTGGAAAGCTGAACCCGCTAGGCATTCGCCGGACCTGCGGATACGTTCGGGTCTCCCTTGGACAGGAGCTCGACCCATGAACAAGTCCGCCGTTCTCGGCACGCTCGCTCTGGTTTTCGCCACTGCTGTGATGGCCGCGACGCCGGCGGATGTGATCGCCGCCCGCCAGGCCAACTTCAAGACCATGGGCGGCGCGTTCAAGGCGATCATCGACGAGCTTCGCAATCCCAGCCCCGATATCGCGGTCATCCGCGCCAAGGCGCCTGCCCTGGCCGTGGCAGCGGGCCACGTCGGCGGCTTCTTTCCGGCGGGAACCGGTACGGAGGCGGGCGTGAAAACTGGCGCCCTGCCCGAGATCTGGCAGCGCAACGACGAGTTCCACCGCGACGCGGACAACCTCGCCGCCGTCACCCGGACCTTCCAAGCCGCGGCCGAGAGCGGCGATCTCGACCGGATCAAGGCGGCGCTCCCGGCGGTCGGCGGCGCCTGCAAGACCTGCCACGATAGCTTCCGCGCTCGTTCCTGACAGGCGGGCTCAAGCCGCCATCGGCAGCCGTCAGGGCCGAGAGTCGCACTCGGCCTTAGCTAGGACAATTCCACCCGCGCGACACCGCGCGAGAATAACTGCGTATAAACCCGGATCAGCCTTGTGCTGGATCTCAACAAGACGGTGGCTGAGTGGTATCGGACCTTCGGGAGTTACGCACTTGCCCACTTACGAATTCAAGCGCGGTCGCACCACAGGCGATGCTCAAGGCCAACAGTCGGCCGGGAAGCATCCTTCTTGGAATGTCGCGATGGTCAGCCCCGGTCAACAGCTCATCGGTTTCGTGCTGGTCCAGCTGGCGCGCGTGGTAATGGTGCTCGTGCTCGCCCCGATCGTGCCATTCGCCGTGACAGGTTGGCTCGTGCGGCGGTTCCGGACCGCTTATGTCCGGCCCCAGCTCGACACTCGTGGTGCCCCTCCGGCCGGCACGCTCTCGCTGTCGAGCCACTGACGCCGTCTCGCGTGCTTCACGTTGGCTGCCGGGTGGCTTAAGCTTGCTCGGGGACGGCCGCGTGTCGCCCACGGAGAGAACCATGGCGATCACCTTCACCCCACACCACTTCACCGGGCGCGATGCCGCCGTTGCCGAGATCGAGGCGAGCGGCTTGCGCCTCGCCGAAGCCGAGCTCTCGCAAGCCGAGTTGACCGGCGCCGCGCATAGCCATCCGTATCGGGTCGACATCTACCTGCTCGAGGGCGTGCTCGAACTGCACGAGCCCGACACCGGCCTGGATCACCGCCTCGAGCCGGGCAGCATGGCCATCGTCCCCGCCGGGACGAGGCACGCCGAGAGCTGCCCCGGGCAATTCCGCGCGGTGTTCGGCGTTTCCGTCGATCCCGAGGTGATCATGGCCGGCCGCGAGCCGGTTGCCGGGCTCCGCCAGCTTTAGCCGAGGCGGAACCGGGGGGGCGCGAGCCGCATTCCGGGCGTATCGGAACGGCCCCGGTACAGGAACGACAGCTGCTCGGTCGGTACGCCGCCGACCTTGAGCGTGTCGCCGGCATCGGCGGTGACCGAGGTCAGGTAGAACTCGCGCATGTCGGACCCGCCGAAGCGGACCTGGGTGATCCCGCCCGCGGGTGTCGGCACCGGCGGGAGCAAGCTGCCGTCAGGCCGCATCCGCGTGATTTCACCCGAGCGGTAGCCCGTGATCCACAAGTTGCCTTCGCCGTCGAGAGCCATCCCGTCGCAATCCTCCTTGCTCAGGAGCTGGCGGCGGTTGGCGAGTGACAAGTCCCCCGCGATGTCGAACACGTAAGTCGCGTCGAAGGTATCGTTGTAATAGAGATGCCGTCCATCGGGGCTGCGCATGATGCCGTTGGCGAAGCCGAGCCCCTCGGCGACGATGATCACTTCGCGGTCGGCGGTGACGCGATAGATCGACGCCGGCCGCACCGTCTCGCCCTTTTCGATTTTCTCGATGTCGACCGTGCCGCAGTAGATCCCGCCGCTGCCGTCCGCGACCATTTCGTTGATGCCGTTGATCGGCTTCCCATCGACCTCGCTGATCAGCCACCCGGACGCGCCGGTGTCCGGATTGTTCCACATGATCCCGCCGGCACCGGACGACAGCACCGCACCGTCCTCGTTCATCATGACGCCGCCGGTCCACTTCCGCTCGGGGTTGAGCACAGCGGTCTTGCTGCCGTCGCGGCGGACACCGTGAATGCCGCCGGCGATGACGTCGCTGTACCAGACGATGTCGCGCGCATAATCGACCGTCAATCCCTCGAGATAGATGCCCTTGGCGACAACCTCGAAAGAGTCGGCCGTTGCTGTCACACTCGCTTCCATGTTTGCTCTCCCGGTGCCGCCGTCTCGCCGAATCGCTGCAGACTCGCGCATCACTAACCGAATGGCAACTCCTCGCCGCTATGCGGTGGGAGCGCGATGGAGGACCCAATGCTGCACGAGAAATTCGACGTTTCCGATCCCGAGCGCGCCCGGTTCGACGAGACCCGCGCCGACGTCGCGCTTTATTGCGAAGTCCGTCAGAGCACCCGCCCGTGGCGCCGCGTCCGCATCACCGACATGTCGCGGACCGGCTTTCGCATCGGCCGCTTTCCGCAATCCGACCCGTCGCTGCCGCTGCGCATCCGCATCCCCGGTCTGGCGCTGCTCAATGCGCAGATCCGCTGGCGTGACAAATCGGCGATCGGCTGCGAGTTCATCGAGCCGCTGCACCCCGCGGTGTTCGAGCACATCGTCAGCCAGGCCGACGAGCAGCTCCGCTTCGGCCTGTGAGCTGACGGTCAGGCCCGCGTCAACGGCCTGAGCCGCGGCGCGGCCAAAGGCTCTTCCTCAGGGATCAGCAACGCCCGCCGGACCTTGCCCCGAACGATCGGCGAGGACTTGGCAAGGGAATCGCCGCGCCGCGGATCGGGCGCGATCGGACCTTCGTCGGGGATTTCGAACTCCATGCGCGGCAAACTCCGCCGCGCCTCAATTGTTCCGGAAAACGCCGCAGTCCTAGATATTTACATGTGCAGCACGCGGCCGAATGCGGCGAGCGTGGATTCGTGCATCATCTCGCTCAGGGTGGGGTGCGGGAACACGCTCTGGATCAGCTCGACCTCGGTCGTCTCCAGCGTCTTGCCGACGACGAAGCCCTGGATCAGCTCGGTCACTTCGGCTCCGATCATGTGCGCTCCGAGCAGCTCGCCGGTCTTGGCGTCGAACACCGTCTTGATGAACCCCTCCGGCTCGCCCAGCGCGATCGCCTTGCCGTTGCCGATGAACGGGAACGTGCCCACCCTGAGCTCGTAGCCGGCTTCCTTGGCCTTCCCCTCGGTCAGCCCGACGCTGGCGATCTGCGGATGACAGTAGGTGCACCCCGGAATATTGCGGCGGTCTAGCGGATGCGGATGCACGTCGGCATTGCCCAGCTCCTGCGCGATGGCCTCAGACGCGGTGACCCCTTCGTGGCTGGCCTTGTGCGCCAGCCACGGACCGTCGGTGCAGTCGCCGATCGCCCATACCCCGGAGACGTTGGTGCGCCCGTACGGATCGACCTTGATGTGGAAGCGTTTGTCGGGCTCGATCCCGAGGTCTTCGAGCCCGATGTTCTCGAGGTTGGGGACGATCCCGACTGCGACGATGACGTGGCTGTACGCCTCGGTCGTCTCCTTGCCGTCCTTATCCTTGATCGTGACTTTGACCGCGTCCGCGCCGTTCTCGATCGCGCCGACGTTGGCCTTGGTGAAGACCTTCATCCCTTGCTTCTTGAGCGCCTTCTCAAGAAACGCCGAGACATCGGCATCTTCGACCGGCACGACCCGGTCGAGCATCTCGACGACCGTCACCTCGGCGCCCATGTCGTTATAGAAGCTGGCGAATTCGATCCCGATCGCGCCCGAGCCGATGACCAGCAGCTTGCCCGGCATTTCCGGCGGCGTCATCGCGTGGCGGTAGGTCCAGATGCGCTTGCCGTCGGCCTTGGCCTTGGGCAGGTCACGCGCCCGCGCCCCGGTGGCGATGATGATATGCTTGGCCTCGAGCTCGGTGGTCTTGCCGCCCTCGGCGGTGACGGTGAGCTTGCCGGGCGCGGTCAGCTTGCCCTGCCCCATGTGCACGGCGATCTTGTTCTTCTTCATCAGGTGCGTGACGCCCTGGTTGAGCTGCTTGGCGACGCCGCGAGAGCGGGCGACGACCGCCTGGATATCGGCGGTGATGTTATCGGCAGCGAGGCCGTAGTCCTTGGCGTGCTTCATCTGGTGCAGCACTTCGGCCGAACGCAGCAGCGCCTTGGTCGGGATGCAGCCCCAGTTGAGGCAGATCCCGCCGAGCAGCTCGCGCTCGACGATAGCCGTCTTGAGGCCCAGCTGGCTGGCGCGGATCGCCGCGACATAGCCGCCGGGACCGGATCCGAGAACGATGACGTCGTACTGCTCAACCAAGTCTGTCTCCATCGTAGCAGCGCGCCCGCGGCGCGCCCGTCGCAGGGTTAGGCTCGCGGTTCAACCCCGTTGACGTTGCGCGTTGCCCAGACCGGCACGCCGACCCCGAAGAAGTCGCGATCGTCCGACCAGATTTCGCCATCGACGGCCAGTGCGGCGGCGAGCAGCGGCCAGTCCGACTTGCCCCCCTCGTCGAGGCGTGCCCATGCCTGTCGGCCAAATGCCTCGTAATCCTCGGCGCGAACGAGTTCGAACATTGCCAGGACTCTCTCGCACTCGGTGCCAATCACCTCGATTGGTTGGCCGGTGATTCGAGGCATGATCCGGTAGAGCTCGGTCGCGTTCCGATCGATCGTAAGGAGGCGCACGCCCTTCTCGCGCAGCGCCTCGACGTGGCGCATCGCCTTGCCAAGACTGCAGCGCTGAAGAACGTTCGTGTCGGTCAGGAGCACTGATCGTCTGCGTCGAGCTCAGCAATCTCTTCGCTCGTGAATCCGGCGACGGCGAGGCGCTCCTTCCAGTCCGGTGTAGCCGAGCGCCATTCGCGACCAAAGCGCTCGCGCTCTTCGGCCCAGCCGTGGACATCGACGTCGCCCGGCTTCTGCCGCGCTCTCTCGGGTACGAACCGTCCGACCCGCTTGCCGCGGTGGGTGACGACGACGACCTCATCGCCGGTGGCGACTTCGGCGATCCGTTCGCGGAACTCCTTGATCCCCATCCTCATTGCGGGCGCTCCAATGTGTCACCACAAGATACACATTGCCGACGCGGCATCAACCTTCTCACCTGTCCACCGCCCGCGGTCGACCGGTGTCGTCGATCGCCACCAGGGTGAATGTCGCCTCGGTGACCTTGATCGCCTTCTCCTCGATCCGGTGCCGCCGCCACGCCTCGACGGCGATGGTCATGGAAGTCCGGCCGACGCGAACGAGCGTGCCGTAGACGGAAACCTCGTCGCCGATCGCGACGGGATTAAGGAATTGCATTCCGTCCATCGCCACCGTGGCGACGCGGCTCGTCGAGCGGCGCGCGGCGATCGAGCCCGCAGCGGAATCCATCAGGCTCATCAGCCAGCCGCCGAAAATATCGCCGTTGGCGTTGGCGTCGGCAGGCATCGCCATGACCCGGATCGCCGGGTCGGCGTGAGGCGGCGAAGCCATTTCGCTCAAGCCACCAGGCTCAGCGGTTTCTCCACCAGTTCGCGGAACGCGGCCATCAACTTGGCCCCGTCCGCCCCGTCGATCGCGCGGTGATCGAAGCTGCCGGTGGCGCTCATCACGGTCGCGACGCCGAGGCTGCCGTCGGGCATCACCCAAGGCCGCTTCTCGCCCGCGCCGATCGCCAGGATCGTCGCCTGCGGCGGGTTGATGACGGCGGTGAACTGCTTAATCCCCATCATTCCCATGTTTGAGATGCTGGCCGTGCCGCCCTGGTACTCCGTCGGCTGCAGCTTGCCGGCTTTGGCGCGCTCCCCCAAGTCGGCCATCGTGGTGGAGATCGCGGCGAGCGACTTGCCGCCGGCATCAGTCACGATCGGGGTGATCAGCCCGCCGGGGATGCTCACCGCCACCGACACGTCGGCGCGCTTGTACTGGCGCAGGACGTCGTCGGCGAAGGCCACGTTGCATTGCGGAACCTGCAGCAGCGCCAGGCCGAGCGCCTTGATCAGCATGTCGTTGACCGACAGCTTGACCCCGCGCTTGCCGAGAACCTCGTTGAGCTCGCCGCGCAGCTTGAGCAAGGCATCGAGCCGAACGTCGACCGTCAGGTAGATGTGCGGCGCTTCCTGCATCGACTGGATCAGCCGCCGCGCGATGGTCTTGCGCATGCCCGAGAGCTTGGCGTCCTCGAACGGGATGCCGAAGTCGGGGATGGCGTCGGTCAGCTTGGCCGCAGCGGGCGCGGGTGCTGCCGTCGGCGCGGGTGCTTTGGCCGCCGGCTGAGCGGCCGCCGTCGCTTGCTTGGCAGTCCCGGGTTGCGCCCCCTCGACGTCGGCCTTGATGATCCGGCCGTTTGGACCCGTCCCGGACACGGCGGCAAGGTCGACCCCCTTCTCCGCGGCGATGCGCTTGGCCAGCGGCGAGGCGATCACGCGGTCACCCTTGGCCGGAGCGGCTTGGTTCGCCGCCGAAGCGGCAGCGGCCTGCTGTGGCGCTGCCTGAGACTTGGCAGGAACTTCCTGCTGCTTCGCATCAGCCGACTTCGCCTCAGGAACCGGCGGCTTCGGCGCAGCCTTCGCCGCGGGCGCGGCGGCGCCGTCCTCCTCGTCCTCGCCGACGAGTGTCGCGATCACGGTGCCGACTTTCACGTGGTCGGTCCCCTCCGGCACCGCGATCTTGGTGATCGTCCCCTCGTCGACCGCCTCGAACTCCATTGTCGCCTTGTCGGTCTCGATCTCGGCCATGATGTCGCCCGACGAGACCTTGTCGCCCTCCTTGATCAGCCACTTGGCCAACGTGCCTTCCTCCATCGTTGGCGACAGAGCGGGCATCTTGATCTCGATCGGCATGGGCGCGTCCGGTCCTTGAGCGGGAGGCGGGCAGGAGTGCTGCGCGTCTCTGGCCAAATTGCGCCTCCCGGGCAAGAACCTTGCGCCGATATGGCGGATGACGGATAGAATTGCCGCGGGGGGCCGTGCCAAATGCGCATCTATCTGGTGATCATGGATGAGACGGCCGAATCTCTGGTCGCCTTGCGCTTCGCCTCGCGCCGCGCGGCGCGGACCGCCGGCGCCGTGCATCTGCTCGCGCTGATCCCGCCACAGCCGTTCAACGCCTTCGCCGGCGTCCAGGCGACGATCGAGGAGGAAGCCCGCTCGCGCGCCGAAGTGCTGGTGAC
>JAEKKO010000283.1 GCA_019510335.1 Novosphingobium sp.
GAAACGACTTCTCCGCCCGGCCGCGCGCGGGCGCAGCCGGTCGTCGCTGTTTGGCGGCGTGGAAAAGTCCTCCCGACACATTCGCTTTACCGCGTAGCGCGCGGGGATGGAAGGGAAAATCACGGGAAATCACGGGATCAGATGGTAAATGGCTGTTTTACCCGAAGGTTGGTGTGGAAAACCGCGACCGCCATGATCCGCTGTATTGGTTCTGTTCTCGTATCTTCTCCGTAGAAATTCGTGCCCGCGGCGAATCTGCAGGCGCAGTCCCGTGATTTCCCCGAATCTGCCGAGGGAGTGGTGGCCGTCGAAGCAACTCCTGAGCGGCTGTATGGCGAGCAGGCGCAAAGGGGCGGCGTTCACGCGAGCGCCGACGGTCCTCCGACGAACTCAGGACGGGCGGAACAGGAGGGCTCGGGATCCCCGCGCCACGCCGCTCAGCGTTGGCGGCGTCCGTTGCGCTGGGCGCCGGCGCCGTCGGCCGGCGCGGCCGAAGGGACGACGCCGAGATCGGCCAGCGGATCGCTGCTCGGCGAGGCCGCCGCGCTGCTGGCGACCGGCGCGGCCCCGCTGGCCGCATCGGCGAGACGGGCGCGCTCCATGATGATGTTGGCAAGGCCGACGATCAGCAGCATCGCCGCCAGGCCGAACATTCCGATCTGGAGGCGGTGGACGGCCTGCGCGCGCAGTTCCCGCGCCGTCGGCGGCGTGAAGTGCTGAGGCGTTGCGACCGTTTCGACCAGCTGCGTGCGTGCAGTCATCGGCATTGACGGCGGCTTTAGCGGATCATTCCAGCCAAGGGAATACCGGGAGCCCTTTGGCGGTCAGCCACTCGCGGTCGTAAAGGGTGGACAAGTAGCGAAAGCCGGTGTCGGCCAGGATCGTCGCCACGCGCGGCCGCGAGCGACCGGTCGCGACGAGCTGCTTGCCCAGCGCCACCGCGCCGCCGACGTTGATCCCCGACGACAGCCCCAGGCACAGCCCTTCCTCGTGCAGCAGCCGCCCGACCCATTCGAGCCCGGCCTCGTCGGAGATGCGGAACTGCGTGTCGATAGGCGCGCCTTCGAGGTTGGCGGTGATCCGGCTCTGGCCGATGCCCTCGGCGACCGAATTGCCCTCGGCGCGAAGCTCGCCGCAGGCGTAGTAGTTATAGAGCGCCGCCCCATAGGGGTCGGTCAGCGCGATCGTCACGCTCTCGTCGAAGGCCTTGAGCCCGAGCCCGACCCCGGCGATCGTCCCGCCGGTGCCGGCGGTGCAGGTGAAGCCGTCGATCCGGCCTTCGAGCTGCTCCCACAGCTCGGGCGCGGTGCTCTCGATGTGGGCCTTGCGGTTGGCGGTGTTGTCGAACTGGTTGGCCCAGATCGCGCCCTCGGTCTCCTCGGCGAGCCGCCGCGAGGTGTGAACGAAATGCCCGGGATTGGAGAACGGCGCCGCCGGCACCAGCACCAGCTCGGCGCCGAGCGCGCGCAGCGTGTCCATCTTCTCGCGCGACTGGGTCTCGGGCATGACGATCACGGTCTTGTACCCGAGCGCGTTGGCGACGAGGGCCAGGCCGATGCCGGTGTTGCCGGCTGTGCCCTCGACGATCGTCCCGCCCGGCCGCAGCGAGCCGCGCGCTTCGGCGTCGCGAACGATCCACAGCGCCGCCCGGTCTTTAACGGAGGCGCCGGGGTTGGCGAACTCGCACTTGCCCCAGATCTCGCAGCCCGCCGCCTCGCTCGGACCCTTGAGCAGGACCAACGGAGTGTTGCCGATGAGGTCGAGCGTGCTGCGCAGAGCGGCCGGAGCGGTCATGGCGGCGACAGGTATTCGCGCAAGTCGGACGGCGCAACGGAATTGCGCTTGCAGGTTACGAAGCACGCTTTGGCCAGCGAACCGCCACCCAGACGTCGACTTAGTCCTCTTGCGCGATCGTCACCCGCAGTCCTTCGAGCGCCGGGGTCACCGGAATCTGGCACGACAGGCGCGAATACTCGTTACGGTGGTCGGAGCTGTCGAGCAGGTCATTCTCGTCCTCGCTCATCTTCGGCAGCTTGTCCATGAACGCAGGATCGACGTGGACGTGGCAGGTGGCGCAGCTGCAGCACCCGCCGCACAGCGCCAGCAGCTCGTCGAAACCGGCATCGCGGATCGTTTCCATCAGCGTCCGCCCGACCGGGGCGTCGAGCGCACTTTCCTCACCCGCCTGATTGACGACGATCAGGTTCGGCATCTGGCTGGAATCCTTCTTTGTTCGCGCAAGCCCTACCCGCGCCCGGGCGCGGCTGCTAATCGCTGCGGTTCGGTTTGGCAAGGCGATGGGTGCGGGATGACACGGCGGACACAGTGCTGAGCGCAGAGGCGATCCGGCACGGGCTGGAGACGATCGCCGCGGGCGAGCCGGCAATGGCGCGTGCGCTCGAGCGTGCCGGCGTTCCGCCGCCGCGCATACGCGATCCCGGCTACCCGACCCTGCTGCGCACGATCGTCGGCCAGCAGGTCAGCGT
>JAEKKO010000070.1 GCA_019510335.1 Novosphingobium sp.
GCCTCTATCACCGACGTTCGTGGCCTCTCGCGCGTGCTCGGCGAGCAGTTGCGGGCCGACGTCGACCCGCTCAACGCCACCGACTTCCAGACCGAGAACCTGTTCGGGGTGTTCGTCACCCAGCCGCTCGCCGGCGGTCTGGTGATGCCGTACGTGCTGCAGGGCGGCCTCGGCATGCCCGAGCGTGAATACTACCTCAGCACCGACGCCAAGATGACCGCGCTGCGCACGCAGTACCAGGCCTACATCGCCCGGCTTCTCGGCGACGCCGGCATTCCAGACGCGCAGGCCAAGGCCAAGCGGATCTACGATCTCGAGCTGAAGATCGCCCAGGCCCACGAGACCCGCGCCCAGAGCGAGGACTGGCAGCACGACACCGGCATCTGGAGCAGGGCCGACTTCGCCACCAAAGCGCCGGGGATCGACTGGGACGCGTTCTTTGGCGCAGCCCAGCTCGGCAGCCGGCCAAAGTTCGCCGCCTACCATGCGTTGGCGATTCCGAAGCTGTCCGCGCTCGTCGCGTCCGAGCCGCTCGACGCATGGAAAGACTGGCTGACCTTCCATCAGATCAACACCAACGCCAGCGTGCTGCCGGCGCGGCTCGAGCAGGACCACTTCGCCTTCTACGGGGTGGCGTTGCAGGGGACGACTGCCCAGCGCCCACGCGACAAGCGAGCGCTCGCGGCGGTCAATGGCGCGCTCGGCGACGCCCTCGGCAAGCTCTACGTCGGGCGCTTCTTCCCGGCCTCGAACAAAGCCGAGATCGAGGGCATGGTCGGCAGGATCAAGGACGCGTTCGCCCGGCGCATCCAGGCGCTCGGCTGGATGGCGCCCTCGACCAAGCAGGAAGCGCTCACCAAGGTCCGCACCATCGAGGTTGGGATCGGCTATCCCGACACATGGAAGGACTACACGGCGCTGACCGTGAGCAGGGACGACGCTTACGCCAATCAGCAGGCTGCCTCGAAATTGAACTATCAGCAGCAGCTCGCCAAGATCGGCAAGCCGCTCGACCGGCGCGAGTGGTGGATGAACGCGCAGCTGGTCAACGCGGTCAACCTGCCGGTGCAGAACGCGCTCAATTTCCCGGCGGCGATCCTCCAGCGTCCGTTTTTCGACCCCAAGGCCGACCCGGCGTTCAACTACGGCGCGATCGGCGCCACGATCGGGCACGAGATCAGCCACAGCTTCGACAACAATGGGGCGCTGTTCGATGCCTCGGGCAAGATGCGCAACTGGTGGACCCCGGCCGACTTCGCCCACTTCACCCAGGCCGGCGACGCGCTGGGCCGGCAGTTCGACGCTTACGAGCCGTTCCCCGGAGTCCACGTCAACGGCAAGCTGACGCTCAGCGAGGACATCGCCGACCTTGCGGGGCTGGGCGCGGCATTCGATGCCTACCACGCGTCGCTCAACGGCAAGCCCGCGCCGGTGATCGACGGCTTCACCGGCGACCAGCGCTTCTTCCTCGCCTTCGCCCAGAGCTGGGCGGCGAAGATCCGCCCCGAAGCCTTGCGCGCGCGCATCGCCACCGACGGCCACGCGCCCGAGATGTACCGGGCGCTGACCGTCCGCAACGTCGATCCGTGGTATGGCGCTTTCACGGTCAAACCCGGCGACAAGCTCTTTCTGGCGCCGGATCAGCGGGTGAGGGTGTGGTGAGCGAGAGCCTGGCTGCTCACGCCCCCTCGGCTGCGATCTCCTCGTCGACCTCTTCCTTGATCTCGCTGGCGACCTCCTCGAGCTTGTCGATCTCCCGGATCTTGCGCGGGTTGAGCAGGTACTGCCAGATCCCGAACACGTCGATGGCAAGGAGGATGCCGTTCTGGATCGCCAGCGGCTTGGTGTGGTTGAGCAGCGCCGAAACGATCCACCCGGCGGCGGCGACAGTGTAGAGTATGAACGCGACGCCGGTCGCGCGGCGGCCGATGTTGGCGGCGATCAGCCCTGCGGCGACGATCGTCAGGGCCGCCGCGAGCCATTCGAGTGGGCTGTTCATCGCTCCGACAAGCGCCGGAGCACCGGTCAGGTTCCCGCGTCGACGCTGACCGCGGTCAGGCGCGCGAGCTGGTCGGGGCTGAGCTCGAGCGAAGCTGCGCCGCAAAGCTCCTCGACCTGGCGCACGGTGGTGCCGCTGGCGACCGGCGCGCAGATCGCCGGCTGCGCCGCGAGCCAGGCGAGGGCGACCTGGCCTATTGTCGCGCCGGTCTCGCGCGCCACCGCCTCGAGCACCGGGAGCGCCTTCCACCCGTCGTGCGAGAACATCTTGGCGTTGCCGCCGCGCATGCCCTGGAAATCGTCGCTGCTGCGGTACTTGCCGGTGAGGAAGCCGGCGGCGAGTGCGTAATACGGGAGCACAGCCAACCCGCGAGCGATGGCCAGGTGGTGCAATTCGCGCGGGAATTCGCCGCGCCAGACGAGGTTGTAGCCGGGCTGGAGCACCGTGTACGGCGTCGCTCCCTGGCGCGCCGCGCTCTCGAGCGAGGCCGCGAGGCGCTCGGCGGTGAAGTTGGACGCGCCGAGCTCGCGGACCTTGCCGGTCTTCACCAGCCCGTCGAACCCGGCGACGACCTCGTCGATCGGCGTCTGCGCTTCGTCGCGATGGGCGTAGTAGAGGTCTACATAGTCGGTCCGCAGCCGCTCGAGCGAGCCATCGAGCGCGGCGGCGAGGCGGGTCGGGGCAAGCGCGCCGGCCGGGCCGCCCATCCCGGTTTTGGTGTGGATCTTCATTTCGGCGCGCACGCCGCGGCTCTCGAGCCATGCGCCGATGATGGTCTCGGATTCGCCGCCCTTGTTGCCCGGAATCCAGCTCGAATAGCCCTCGGCCGAATCGATCATCCGTCCGCCGCCGGCATAGAATGCGTCGAGCACGATGAAGCTCTGCTCGCGATCGAGCGTCCAGCCAAAAACGTTGCCGCCGAACACCAGGCGGATGCCGCCGAGGCCGGGGTGCCGGGTGTCAGCCATTGAACCGCTCCTTCAGCGCCAGCAGCGCCAGCGCCGCCTTGGCCGCCTCGCCACCTTTGTCCTTCTGCTGCGGGTCGGCACGGGCGATCGCCTGGGCTTCGTTCTCGACGGTGAGGATGCCGTTGCCGATGGCGATCCCGTCCATCGTCAGGGCCATGATCCCGCGCGCGCTCTCGCCGGCGACGATTTCGAAGTGGTAGGTCTCGCCGCGGATCACCACGCCGATCGCGACATACCCGTCGTAGTCGCCCCTCTGGTCGGCCAGCGCGATCGCGCCAGGGATCTCGAGCGCGCCGGGAACGGTAATCACTTCGGCCTTGTGCCCGGCACTCTTCAGCGCGGCCCGAGCTCCGGCGACGAGCATGTCGTTGAGGTGGTCGTAGAACCGCGCTTCGATGATCAGGAACTTGGCCATCCGCTCTCCCCATCGGTGCAGCGGCCGTCCTTTTCACGGGTCGGCGCGGAAGTCCAGACGAGCGCAGCGTGTCTCGTCTACGCTCGACACGAGCGGGTAGGGGGCAGCAGTTTCAGATTGGATGTGGCAACCGCGCCGCTCGTCCCGACCGAAGACGAAGGACGCCGCGCACCCGCCAACGAAGCGATCAGTCGATCCGCCGCTCGCCGACGATATTCAGGCCATAGCCTTCGAGCGCCACCAGCGAGTGGTGGGTGTTCGAGAGCAGGATCATGTCGTGGATCCCGAGCTCGGCGAGAATCTGGGCGCCGACGCCGTAGTCGCGCAGCTCTTCGGTCGGGGGGGCTTCCCCGGCGCGATAGCGTTGGCGGATATCGATCGCGCGGGACATCAGCTTCTGCATTGGCCGATTGATCACAACGATCACCCCGGCGCCCTCCTCGGCGATGATCTCCATCGAGCGGTGGAGCAGCTCGGCCCGCTCACTGGCCTCGCCGAAAATGTCGGCAAAGATCGATAGCGTGTGCATTCGCACCAGCGTCGGATTGGTCGGGTCGATCCGGCCCTTGATCAGGGTCATGGTCTCGTCGCCCGTCGCCTTGTTGTGGTAGGCGCGGGCGATCCAGTCGCCGCCAAAGCGGCTCTTGAACGCCATCTCGGATTTCTTCTCGACCATCCGGTCATGCTTGCGGCGGTAGGCGATGAGGTCGCGGATGGTGCCGATCTTGAGGTCGTGCAGGCGCGCGAACGTGACGAGGTCGTCGAGCCGGGCCATCGTGCCGTCTTCGCGCATGATCTCGCAGATCACACCGGAAGGGTTGAGCCCGGCCAGCCGCGAGATGTCGACCGCCGCCTCGGTATGGCCCGCGCGGACCAGCACGCCGCCCTCGCGGGCGCGCAGCGGAAAGACGTGGCCTGGGCTGACGATGTCGTCCTTGCCCTTGCTGCCGTCGATCGCGACGCTGATTGTGCGCGCCCGGTCGGCCGCCGAAATGCCGGTGGTGACGCCCTCGCGCGCCTCGATCGAGACCGTGAACGCGGTCTCGTGGCGGGTGCCGTTGTTGCGGCTCATCAGCTCGAGCCCAAGCTGCTCGCAGCGCGCCCCCGACAGCGCCAGGCAAATCAGTCCGCGACCATGGGTTGCCATGAAGTTGATCGCCGAGGGCGTCGCCATTTGCGCCGGGATGATCAGGTCGCCCTCGTTCTCCCGGTCCTCGTCGTCGACCAGCACGAACATCCGGCCGTTGCGCGCCTCGTCGATGATCTCCTCGATCGGGACCAGCACCGGCGCCTGGTCGTTGGCCATGAGGAACCGCTCGAGTTTGCCGAGGGTGTCGGCGGTCGGGTTCCACGATGGCTCGGTGCAGTCGCGCAAGGTGTTGGCGTGGAGCCCGGCCGCGCGGGCGAGGCGCGCCCGCGTCATCTCGCCGGCGGCGACGATGTCACGAACTCGATCGATCAGGGGAGTGCTAGCCATCGCGCTCCGGTATCACACTGCAATGTGACGACGCAACCTTTGGCACATTGTAATGGCAGCCCGCTCAGTCGCCCTTGAACACCGGTTTGCGCTTGGCCAGGAACGCGTCGACGGCCTCGGCATGATCGCCGGTGGTGTGGGCGAGCGCCTGCATCGCCGCCGCCATTTCGAGCAGCGTGGCGAGATCGGCGCGGCGGCCCTCCCACAGCAGGCGTTTGGTCATCCGCACCGCGCCGCGGGGGTTGGCGGCGATCCGCGCAGCGAGGCGCCGCGCCGTCGGCAGCAACTCGGCGTCGGGCACGACCTGGCTGACCAGCCCGCAGGCGAGCGCCTCGATCGCGCTGATCGGGTCGCCGGTGAGCGCCATTTCGGCCGCCTTGGACCAGCCGATCACCCGCGGCAGCAGCCACGCCCCGCCGTCTCCGGCGATCAGCCCCAGCTTGACGAAGCTCTCGGCAAAGCGCGCGCTTTCCCCGGCGACGCGCAAGTCGCACATGCAGGTGAGATCGCATCCGGCGCCGATCGCCGGACCGTTCACCGCGGCAATCACCGGCACCTCGAGCGCGGCGAAAGCCAGCGGCAGGCGCTGGATGCCGCGCTTGTAGTTGCTGCGCGTGCCGATCGGCGCGTGTTCGATCAGGCCGGCGCCGGGCCGCATGGTCTGGACGTTGCCACCCGACGAGAACGCGCTGCCCGCGCCGGTGAGGATCGCAACGCGCGCCGCCGGGTCGCTCTCCAGGCGGTCGAGCGCGGCCAGCAGCCCCTCGACCGCTTCCGGCTCGGAGATCGGATTGCGCATCTCCGGGCGGTTGAGCGTCAGGGTGACGATCCCATCCTCGCCGCCTTCGTAGAGCACCGGATCGGACATGGGCAGTTCCTTCGGATTGTGGGTCTTTCCAGCAGACCCGCGTGAAGGCGCTGGTCGGATCAGGCGTCGCTAGATGATCTTCAGCTCCTGCAGCGCGGCGATGCGCGCGTCGTCGTAGCCAAGGTCCTCGAGGATTTCGCGGGTGTGCTCGCCGAGCATCGGCGGCGCGCGCCGGATCGTCGCGGGGCTGGCCGACATCTTCGCTAGCGGGCTGGCGATCAGGTCCACGCTTCCTGCCTCGGCATAAGCGTGTGGCGTGGTCGCCCGCAGTTGGCGATGCTTGACTTGCGGTTCGTCCCACACCTCCGGCAGCTCGTTGTACCGCGCCGCCGGGACGCCGACCTCGTCGAGCGCGGCGAGAATACCGGCCACCGTCCAGCCGCGGCTCCATTCGTTGATGATCGCCATCAGTTCGGCGCGGTTCTGCTTGCCCCGCTTGAGGTTAGAATCGAAGCGCGGGTCCTCGAACAGCTCCGGCTGCTTCATCAGCACGGTCAGGCGACGCCAGTGCTCGTCGGTGCCGGCGGTGAGATAGACGATCCCGTCCTGGCAGTGCATCAGGTCGGCCGGGCCGCCGCCGTTGCCGCCGTTGCCGAGCCGCGGCGGCGCCTCGCCGCTGAGCAGGTAGTCCTGCATGATGTGCGAGACCATCGCCACCGAGGTGTCGAGCAACGCAATGTCGATGAACTGCCCGTCGCCGGTGCGGTTGCGGTATTGCAAAGCTCCGAGGATGGCGATCGCGATGTTGTGACCGGTGACGAAGTCGACCAGGCTTGGCCCGGCCTTGAGCGGACCGGCGCCGGGCAGGCCATCGGGGATGCCGGTGACCGCCATCATCCCGCCGGTCGCCTGGAACAGCCCGTCATATCCGGGGCGCGCCGCCATCGGCCCGGTCTGGCCATAGCCGGTGACCGAGCAGTAGATCAGCCCCGGGTTGATCTGCCTGAGGCTGTCGTAATCGAGGCCGTAGCGCTTGAGGTCACCGACCTTGAAGTTCTCGATCAGCACGTCGGCGGTCTCGGCCAGCTTGCGGATGATCTCCTGGCCCTCAGGCTTGGCGTGATTGACGGTGATTGAGCGCTTGTTGCGGTTCGACACGGTAAAGAAGCTCGATTGCCGCGTGTCGATGCCATCCTTGCCCTTGAGCCAGGCCAAGCCGTAGCCGCGCCCGTCGTCGCCGACGATCGGCCGTTCGATCTTGATCACGTCGGCGCCGAGGTCACCGAGAATCTGTCCGCCCACGGGGGCGGCGAACACCCGGCTCATGTCGATCACGCGAATGCCCTCGAGGGCGCTGTTGGTCGTGCTCATCGGTTGGGCCTCTAGCGCCCGCGTTCGGCGCGGCCAAGGGCCGCATGGGACGCCGCGGCGATCTACTCGACCGCCACCTCGACCCAGCCGTCGACCTCGCGCACCGGGTATGTGGCGATCGGCGACGTGGCAGGCGGGTTGATTGGCTCGCCGGTCTCGAGATCGAAGCGGGCGCCATGGACCGGGCAGGCGATCCAGCCGCGGCGGATGCGGCCGCAGGCGAGCGGCTCCTCGGCGTGCGAGCAGCGGTTGGCGACCGCGTAGAGCACGCCGCCCGAGCGGCAGATCAGCACCGGCTTGCCGGCGACTTTGGCCGCAACGCTGCCCTCGTCCGAAACCTGGCCGGATTCGACCACGCGCGTGTAGCTCTCGCTCATCGCCGCCGCCCCTGCCAGATCGCGGCCGGTCGAGGCAAGCACCCGGCGTTGCCTGCGTCGGCTACCGCACCCGTTCGACGCACAGACGCGATGCAAAGCGGCGGACGATGCGGACCTGGTCCAGCGGAATGCCCGCCTCGGCGAGGATGGCCAGCCAATCGTCGCGCCGGAACGACCGGGCGATCGACAGCTGCCCGTCCTCGCGGACGATCCGGTGCACCCGCAGCAGGCGCGCGAGCAGCGGAAACCCCCAGTATGCAAACGTCAGCCGGTGGAGATCGCAGATCAGCCACCCGCAGCGCGCCTCGCGCTCCATGAAGGCGAGAAACGCGAACAGCTGGTCGTCGGTCATGTGATGCGTGACCTGGCTCGAGATCACGAAATCGAGCGGGCCCTCGACCTCGCGATAGTCGCCGATCCGATAGTCGATGGCCAGCCCGGCCGGGGTGGCATGACGGGCCGCCGCCAGACTCTTCGGGTTCAGGTCGACGCCGACGAGTTCGGCCTCGATCCCTCGCCGCCGAGCCCAGCGAGCGATTGCCCGCAGCACGTCGCCGTCGCCGAAGCCGACGTCGAGCAGGCGGAAGCGCTTCGCCTCGCCGACCGCCCGGTTAAGGAAGGCGAGCGTCGGCCACGCGGTGAAGGTCCAGCGGTTGACCTTGGCAAGATCATGAAGGACGCGCTCATACACCGCCGGGTCGAGGTCCGGCGCGTCCATCTGCTCTTCCTCGCGCGAACGGACGGCAAGGTTCGCCATAGCACCTCCTGTGGCTGCGCTATGGTTTGTCCCAGACGAACACGCCATAGTGCATCGCGCCGGTTCGCAGGGCGATGATCAGCCGCGGCAAGCTGAGGATGAAGTTGCGGTTGCGCGTCGCCGGGCTCAGCGCGAGCCGGCGGATGTCCCGGTCGCCGAACAGGCCGCCGAGCAGCCGGCGCAGGCAGATCGACCAGGTACGGCGGACGTTCCGGCTGATGTCGTCATAGCGGACGAGCCGCAGCCCGGCGCGCGCGGCGAGGCCTTCATAGTCGGCCCGGCTGCCCATGCTCGGCAGCCGTCCCTCGCGGCAGATGGGCTCGAGCAAGTGCCGCACCTGCCAGGGCGTTGCCGCTTCGCCCGCGAGCCAGGCGCAGACCACCAGCCGGCCGCCCGGGCGCAGCACCCGCGCTGCCTCGGCGAAGAACCACGTCTTGTCGGTCATGTGCTCGGAGCTCTCGATGGAATAAGCGCGGTCGAACCGCGCGTCGGGCAGACCGTTGTCGAGCCAGTCGCGCTGAATGCAGGTGAACCCCGGCGCCTCCCGCGCGCGCGCCACTGCCGCCTGGGCTGCCGAGACCGTCAGCCCCGTCACATCGACGCCGAACTGGCCAGCGAGCCACGCCGCCGTCGCGCCGTAGCCGCAACCAATGTCGCACAGCCGCTCGCCCGGCCGTGGCGCCAGTCGTTCGGCGACGAGCGCGGTCAGCGCCTGCGCCGCCTCCTCCGCCGTCTCCCGGCCGCTGCTCCAGTAGCCGTGGTGGACGTGCTCGCCCCATATGCGGCGATAGGCGAGGTCGAGCTCGTCGTAGTGTGCCGCCACGTCCGCGGCCGATGGGCGGGTGCGAGGGACGATCACGGCGACGAATATCGGCCCACCCGAGCCGCTGCGGCAAGCGTGCCAAAACGGAACAGTGGACACGCAGTCCTTACCGCCTTGATAGGAACTGCTTTATTCGCCACCGGAGCGACTCCGGCCTTTGCTGCCCTAACGCCGGTCCAGATCTACGGAACCGTGACGGGGACGCAGACCACGATCATCTGCCCCTTGGCGGGCGGACCGAGTTGCCTCGCGACGACGCCGTTGAGCCAGGAATTTCATGTTTCGGGGCTGACGGACATCATCCCCGGGGAGAATTCGTTCACCTTTGGCGGCTTCTACACGTTCCCCGGAGCGTATTCGGGGTTCATCACCGATACCGCAGGCTTCTTCACCGGCCATGACCTGTCGTTCGGCTACAGTTCCTGCTCGCCAGGTGCGTCCTCGGTCGGCTGCTACACGCAGTCCGCCGGCGCGGCCTCGTTCGGGGTTATCGGCGGGATTCCGGAGCCGTCGACTTGGGCGATGATGCTGCTCGGCTTCGGGCTGATCGGATCGATCCTGCGGGGACGACGCGCACGACGGCCGATCCGCATCCGCGCGTGAGCAAAAGCCCCGACCGCTCGCCCGCCACGGCGCGAGAGGCGGTCACCTTCTGGCTCAAGCTGGCGGCCTACCTGGTCGGCCTGGCGGCATTTGGCTTCGTGATTTTCTGGCTGACGCGATCGTTGGGCATACCGCACTAGCCGATCGCGCCAGCGTTGAGCCGCTGGATTGCAGCCAAGACCTCACGGAATTCCAATAGTGCGCGATTGCTCGCCATTTCATCGACGCGCGCGAAAGTCGCCCAGCGGAGGCGACTTGCGGCAAACTTCGCTGGCACGGGAGCGGCCAGCAGTGTCGCACGGCTGATACACAGTCTCGGTTTACAACGTAGACACCCAGCTTAGTATTTGCCTCATCATGCCGGCGGCGAGCCAAGCTGCGGCTTTGCGAGGGATGCAGCGATGGTGTCACATCATTTCGTCGATAGCGCGCGTCGGCATCGGCGTGAGTCCTCGGTCGCTTGGCGCAAGGCCATGCTCCTCACCGCGGCCGCCGGCGCTTTGGCATTCGGCAGTGTTCTGGCGGCATCGCCGGCGGCGGCC
>JAEKKO010000305.1 GCA_019510335.1 Novosphingobium sp.
GCCGAATGGGCGGACGGCCTCGGCATTCCCGCGAGCATCGCCGTCTCCGAGCACCACGGCTCCGAAGACGGCTACATCCCAAGCCCCGGCCTGATCCTGGCGGCGATGGCGGCGCGGACCAAGAACCTGCGCTTCAGCGTCGCCGCGCTGATCGCGCCGTTCCACGACCCCTTGCGCATCGCCGAGGATTTCTGCGTGCTCGACAACCTCAGCAAGGGTCGCGTCGACCTGATCGTCGCGGGCGGCTATGCGCCGAGCGAGTTCGCGATGTTCGACGTGCCGGTCAAGGAGCGGCCCAAGCGCGTCACCGAGATGGTCAATACGCTGAAGGCCGCTTTCGCCGGCAAGCCGTTCGAGTACCGCGGCCGCACCGTCCACATCACGCCCGAGCCCGTCCGCGCCGGCGGGCCCGCGGTGATCCTGGGCGGCGCCAGCGAGGGCGCGGCGCGGCGCGCGGCGCGGATCGCCGACGGTTTCGTGCCCTCAGCGCCCGAATTCTGGCAGTTCTACCGCGACGAGATGCTCAAGCTCGGCAAGCCCGATCCCGGCCCGGGCATGGTCGGGACCTCGGAAGTGACCGCGCTGGCGAGCGACGTCGAGGCGGGCTGGCAGGCGATGGGACCGTTCTTCCTCCACGAGACCAACGCCTATGGCGCCTGGAAAGTCGCGGCCGGCGAGACGACGCCTTACGACGTCTATCCCGACGTCGCCTCGCTGCGCGCCGCGAACCGCTATCACATCGTCACGCCCGAGCAGATGGTCGCGCAGCTCAAGGCCGCGCCCGTGGCGGCCGCGGCCTTCCATCCGCTCTGCGGCGGCATGCCGATCGATGTCGCCTGGGACAGCCTCAAGCTGTTCGAGAACGAGGTCCTGCCCGCGTTCCGCTAACCGGTGACGACCGGCATCCGGGCGGCGACCGTCTGGATCGCCTCGAAGCCCTCGAAGCGCGGGTGGCCCAGATAGAGCGGCTTGTTGTCGCCCGCGCCGCCGTGCGCCTTGCGGAATGCTTCCGAGCGCGTCCAGGCCTCGAAGTCATCACGCGTGCGCCAGACGGTGTGCGAGGCGAACAGCGTGTGGTCCTCCTGCGCGTCGCCGCGCAGCAGGTGGAATTCGACGAAGCCGGGGACGCCGTAGAGATAGGTGTCGCGCGACAGCCAGACATCCTCGAAGGCCTGCTCCTCCCCGCGGATCACCTGGAAGCGGTTCATGGCGATGAACATTCTACTCTCCTTGCGCGCGAATCGTTAGCCTGGGGTTATACCCCGGCCAGCGCAGGCCTGTCGCTCGCCGATGCGATCGCGCGTAGCCTCTCGTCGTCCGGCCTCTTGCCATCGGCGCCCCCTCCCCTTAGCGGCTCTGGCATTCCCACGCTGGAGTTTGACCATGGTCCCCCGTTACGCCCGCCCCGCGATGACCGCGATCTGGGAGCCCGAGGCGCGTTATCGCATCTGGTTCGAGATCGAGGCGCACGCCACCGAGAAGCTCGGCGAGCTGGGGGTTGTGCCGGCGAGCGGCGCCAAGGCGCTGTGGGACTGGTGGGCGACGGAGCCCGAGATCGACGTCGCCGCGATCGACGCGATCGAGGCGGTGACCAAGCATGACGTCATCGCCTTCCTCGACTGGGTGGCCCAGCAGGTCGGCCCCGAGGCGCGCTTCATGCACCAGGGCATGACCAGCTCGGATGTGCTCGACACGACGCTCGCCGTCCAGCTCGCGCGCGCCGCCGACCTGCTGCTCGCAGACCTCGACGCGCTGCTCGCCGCGATCAAGCGCCGCGCGCTCGAGCACAAGTACACGCCGACGATCGGCCGCAGCCACGGCATCCACGCCGAGCCGACCACCTTCGGCAAGAAGCTCGCCGAAGCCTATGCCGAGTTCACCCGCTGCAAGGCCCGCCTGGTCAATGCCCGTGCCGAGATCGCCACTTGCGCCATCTCGGGCGCGGTCGGCACTTTCGCCAACATCGATCCGGCGGTCGAGGAATATGTCGCCGAGAAGCTCGGCCTCGAAGTCGAGCCCGTCTCCACCCAGGTCATCCCGCGCGACCGGCACGCGATGTTCTTCGCCACGCTGGGCGTGATCGCCAGCTCGATCGAGCGGCTGGCGACCGAGATCCGCCACCTCCAGCGCACTGAAGTGCTCGAGGCCGAGGAATATTTCTCGCCCGGCCAGAAGGGTTCCTCGGCGATGCCGCACAAGCGCAACCCGGTGCTGACCGAGAACCTCACCGGCCTCGCCCGCGTCGTCCGTTCGGCGGTCACCCCGGCGCTGGAGAACGTGGCGCTGTGGCACGAGCGCGACATCTCGCACTCGTCGGTCGAGCGCTTCATCGGCCCCGACGCGACGATCACGCTCGACTTCGCGCTCGCCCGCCTGACCGGCGTGGTCGACAAGCTCGTGGTCTATCCCGAGCGGATGCAAAAGAACCTCGACCGCATGGGCGGCCTCGTCC
>JAEKKO010000071.1 GCA_019510335.1 Novosphingobium sp.
CCCCACCTGCCATAGAACGCTGGCATTGCTATCGCTGGCGATCCCATTTTTGCCGCGGCTGGCTCCCTGCTGTTCGCGGCCGAATCCCAGTTCTTCGAATGAAAAATCCCAGTTTCCGATCAAGCCCGGAGCGCCGCCTCGCGACCGTAAAGGCGCCCTCCCAAGCCGACTTCGGGGCCAAACGACGCGACCGCCGCGGCACGACGATGGTCAAAATTGACGCGAAACAGCGACTATCAGGGATTATCACGGATTGTGAGGGATGAGACCGGTTCGGTCGCGACTGCGTCGCGCACCACTGCATTCTTGTAGTAGAGCAAGAGACACTCTCCCACTCCAAGACATGGCGCAAATCGGGGCTTCTCAGCAGGGCCACATGTGCCGGTCAGCGGCGATTATCGTGATTGTGCGAATTCGCTGCTGGCCAAATTAGCGGGACGTCTCCGCCATCGCGCGCATGGCATGGTTGAACAAGTCACACCGCAGACGACGGGCCCTGCACGAGCGGATTGCCAGAATGCGAATTCTCCTTGAACGTCGGAGGTCGCAAGGGGCATTCACCGATCATCAGCAGTCGGGATACCTGACGTGTCGGACCTGCGCAGTCGCGCCGGCGCGCCTCCGCAACGGGGGCGGACGCCGCGGGAACTCGAGCTGGAGTTGCTGCAGTTGGTCGTGCGCGGCGACCGCACCGCGTTCGAGCAGCTCTACCGCCTTTACCACCCGCGCCTGACCCGGTTCCTGATGAACCTCGTCCACCGGCCGCCGCTGGTCGAAGAGGCCCTCGACGACACGATGATGGTGGTGTGGGAGCGCGCGGACACGTTCAACGGCGCCAGCAAGCTGTCGACGTGGATCTTCGCGATCGCGTTCCGCAAGGCGATGAAGGCGCTGCGCCGGCAGGACCTGGCGCTCGAGGACGAGGCGGCGAGCAGCCGAGTCAGCGACGATCCCTTGCCGGACGAGGACCTCGCCCGGGCGCGCACTCGCGGGTTGCTGCTCGCGGCGATGGCGGAGCTGTCGCCGACCCACCGCGCCGTCGTGGACCTGACGTATTTTCATGAAATGGGGTATCGCGAAATCGCCGAGATTCTCGAGTGCCCAGTGGACACCGTCAAAACGCGCATGTTCCACGCCCGGCGCCATCTCAAGCGCGCCCTCGGCGGTGAACTCGCGGACTGGATTTAGGAACAACCGTCATGTCGAAGATCATTCAGCTGCGCGGCAGCGGCCATGGCGATATCGAGCGAGCCCTGCCGTGGTACGTCAACGGCACCCTGGCTCCGCTCGAACGCGCCGAGATCGATGCTCACCTCGCGCGCTGCGCCGAGTGCAGGGCCAAGCTCGCCGAGGAAACGGCGCTCGCGGGTGAAGTGGCGAACCTGCCGCTCGAGGTGGATCGAAGCTGGGCCGCGATGCAGCGCCGGCTGGACGAGCGCGAGGAGCCGCGGCCGGCGTACCGCCTGGTGCGGATGCCGTTCGGGTGGGCGATCGCGAGCCCGCTGATCGCCGCTTCGTTGGCGGCGGTGATCGTGACCGGCGCGTTCGCACTGCGGAGCCCAGAGAAAGTCTATGTCGGGCTGAGCTCCGGCTCGATTGAAAGGCCGGCGAACATCATCCTCCAAGTCCGCCCCGAGACGACCGAAAGCCGGCTGCGGCTGCTGCTCGACCAATCTGGCGCCCGGATCGTCGGCGGACCGACCGACAGCGGCAGCTATCTCCTCAACGTCGCCACGCCGGCGGTCACCGATAGCACCAGGCGTCTCCAGCAGGCACCTGAAGTGACCCTCGCGCAGCCGATCGGTTCTGTCCAGCCATGATCCTCCGGCTGATCATGGCTCTCCTGGTGGCCCTGGCGGCGGCATCCTCCGCCGCCGCTGCGGCCACCGCGCCTGCCGACGACCAGCAATCAGAGCCAGAGCGGCAAGTGCTGGTGATGATCAAGATGATGCCGCCGCACGTGCGGGCGGGCTCCTCCTACGGCGGCAGCTATGGCGATGCCGCGGCCATCGTCGCGCGCCGCCGCGTAGCCCAGGCGATCGCCCGGCATAACGGCCTGCGCCTTGTCGACGGCTGGCCGATGGCGATCCTTTCCGTCGACTGCTACGTCATGACTCTTCCCGCAGGACGATCGGTCGAGCAGACGATCAAGGATCTGGCGCGCGATCCATCGGTCGCCTGGAGCCAGCCACTCCAGACGTACAGCGGCCTGGTCGGGGGAGCGCCCTCCGACCCGCTGTTCGCCGCCCAGCCCGACGCCGACGCCTGGCATCTCGCCGAACTGCACCGCCTCGCCACCGGACGGAGGGTGTCGGTGGCGATCATCGACAGCAAGGTCGACACCGGGCACCCCGACCTCAGCGGACAATTCATCGCTGACCAGGACTTCGTCTCTCCCACCAAAGCCGCCGGAGAGCAGCACGGAACGGCGGTGGCGGGGATCATCGCCGCCAAGTCGGGCAACGGTATCGGCGTGGTCGGGGTCGCGCCCGAGGCCCGCCTGATGGCGCTGCGCGCCTGCTGGCAGTCTCGCTCCGGCAGCGGCAGCTTCACGACGCTTTGCAACAGCCTGACCCTGGCTCGCGCCCTGCAGTTCGCGATCGATCACGATGCCAAGGTGATCAACCTCAGCATCGGCGGACCTCCCGACCGACTGCTCGAGGAGCTGATCAAGCTCGCCTTGCAGCGGCGCGCCACCGTGGTCGCCGCAATCAACCCCAGGAGCCCCGGTGGCGGATTCCCGGCAGCACTTCCCGGAGTTGTTGCCGTAGCCGACAATTCGTCGCAGGCTCGGCACTTCGCTGGATATGCTGCGCCGGGACGTGATATCCCGACGACCCAGCCTGGTGGGGGGTGGTCTCTCGTCAACGGGTCCTCATTCGCGGCCGCGCACGTCAGCGGACTGGTCGCCCTGGTCCGGGAGCGCAGGCCTGCCGGAAGGGTTGCGCTTGTCCGCGCTGGGGATGGTTCGATCGACGCCTGCTCGACGCTCGTGCCACCCTCGCGCGCCTGCAATTGCACCTGTCTGGTCAATCTCCAGATGGCCAACACCGCCAAGCGCTAGGACCGGCTGGTCGGTGCGCCTCGGGGTTGCCGGCATGGTCTTGTTGCTGGCGCTGACGAGCACCGCGGTCCGCGCGCAAGTGACCGGCAGCGTCACGATCGAGAGCGACCACCGCGAGCGTGGCTTCACCACCAGCGCGGGCGAGCCCGCCATTGCCGTCGAGATCGACTACGACGACCCCTCCGGGCTTTACGCCAGTGCGACCGCGATCGGCTCGCTCGACCCCGACGACCCGCGGTTCCTCGGGTGGACCGCCGCCGCCGGCTATGTCCGCCGGGTCGGGTCGGCGGCTTCGGTAGATGCCGGGCTGCTTCGCCGCGAGTACCGGGCTGCTTACGACGGAGGGCGATCGAGCCACTACACCGAGGTTTATGGCGGGGTTACGGTTCGGCCGATGACCGCGCGCGTGTCCTATTCACCAGACTACTTCGCGCATGGCGTATCGGCGCTTTACCTCGAGGCCGAAGCGACGGTGAGCCCGGCGCCGCAATGGCTGGCCAACGCCCATGTCGGCAGGCTCATCCACCTTCATGTGCCCGTCGAATACCATCTCCCGGATCACCAGGACTGGCGCCTTTCGGTGTCCCGGCAGATCGGCAGGTTCAATCTCCACGCGACGCTCTCGGGCGGCGGACCGGGCCGGCAGGTTTATCTCGGAAATTCGCATTCCTCGACGGCGTTGACCGCCGGCGCGACTGTGAACTTCTGAGCCCGCTAGCGGCCGCTAGCGGATGCGAGTCCAGCGTTGCGCAAGGCAGACGAACAGCACGCACCCAGTCACCCGCAGCGATCCGTCGCCATTGCGCGCGAGCCTGGCGCGGTAGCTGCTGCCGGTCTTCGGATCATACGCGCGCCCGCCAGTCCATTCCCCGGTGCCGGGGCGAAACCCGGTGAGCACCGGCAGGCCCAGGATCGGGCGGCTGCGAAGGCGCGCGTCAGGATTGCGAACGTCGCTCGAGGGCACGCCCTGTCCACTGTCGAGCACGCGCGTGATCCAGCCGCACAGGACCTCGCCGCCGCAGCGACTGATGGTGACCTCGCCCTTGCGGTCGGCGGTGAGCCAGCGGCCGTCGAGTGCGGGTGCGGGCGGCGACGCGGCGGTACAGGCCGTCCCGATTGCGGCGAAAATCAGCCGGCGGCGCATGGTCGTCCGCCATGCCCCGTGCCGATGCCGTCGCTGCGGAGCCGGTCGAGAATGGCCGCGGCGATCACCGCGGTGCCGCGCGCGCTCGGGTGGGCATCGCCGCGGATGCGGGCGCCGGCATCCACAGGCACGAACGCATAATCGATCCCGGCGTCGTCCAGAATCCGGCGCCGGATCGCCTGCTCCGCGCGGCTTTCGGGCATGAAAGTCGGCACCACCAGCAGCCACCGCGCGCGCCTCGCCCGCGCCACACGGCGAGTAGCGAGCAGCCAGGTCGTCGTCATCGCGATCCCCCGCTCGACCGACTCGCTGCTGCGGTAGCCGATCGCATGCCGCAGCGTCGCGGCCAGCCGAGAGCCGGTGCGCGGCGGAAGCAGGCGCAGATCGGCGTCGAAGTGCGGCCGATCGGTGTTGAGGTTGCGGTCGAGGAAGCTCGGCATGAACACAGACACGACGGCGACCGGGCATCGGAATTTCGGCAGCTCGTCGCCGAGCCGCAGCAGCGCCTGATCGGTGGCGAAGCCGGTGACGGCGAGATTGGCCGGCTGCAAGCCGGTCCCCACGGCAACGCGGGCGGCCACCGTCTCGGGCCATGTCAGGCCGAACCCCAGCATCAGCGATTCGCCGCTGAACACAATCGACGGCGCCGTGACGTCGACCTCCAGCCCCGCCGCCGGCACCCGGTAGCCATGGCTGTCGAAAGCATAGTCGACCCAGCGGTTGCCGATCCACTGCAGCCCGGAGTGGCTCGGCAAATGCGTCCAGCCGTAGCGCGGGTCGCGCCGCCGTTGCGGCTCCCGCTCGAGCGAGCGGGCCTGGAACGCCTGCCACGGGCTGAGTCGCAGCACGAGCTCGGTGCAGACGATCGCAGCCGTCGCGCTCGCGGTCGCGGCCGCGACCATCAGGGACAGCCGTAGCGGGCCGACATTGCGAAGCGCGGGCGGGGCGAACGCCAGCACCGCGACCGCCCCGGCGATCAGCAGCGCCCGGGCGGCGACGACGAGCCCCAGCTGGAAGCTGCGCGCGACGAAGAAGCTCGGGAGGATGTGGCGGTCGGCCCAGGCGGCGTCCATTGCCCAGGCCGCTGCGATCAGGGCGGCCGCGACCGCGAGGGCCAATGCACCCACCGGCGAGCCCACCTTCGGCCGTCGCAACCCGATGCCCGCGAACACGCACCCCTCCTGCGGCTGGTCCTATGCCGATCGCGTCATTGCACCACGATCCGCCCGGTCATGCCGAGCATGCCATGCATGAAATGCGTGCAGCGGAGCTTGTAGGTGCCGGGCTGGTTGGGGATCACGACGATGTCGGTCGGTTCGCCGCCGGCGAGCTCGACGCGGCCCCCGCGCACTTTGGCGGCGTCCTCGGGCGCCACGGTGCTCGAGGCAAAGAACTGCGGCGCGTCGAAGTCGTGACCGCCCGACGAGGTGTTGACCAGCCGCAGGCGATAAGCACGGCCGTGGATCAGGCTCAGCGTCGCCGGGCGGAACTTGAAGCTGGAGAGCTCGACGGTCAGCGGCTGCGCCGGCTCCCGCACCGGTTGCGCGGCGGCCGCCGCTGCCGCGATCGTCAGCAACACGCCTCCTGCCATCAAGCTGCGCATCGGCGAATCTCCCATTGCTCGCACACGGCATTGGTTCCCCCGGTGAGGGTGCCGGTTCACTCCTCCTCCGGTGAACCGATCGCGCAGCGGAGGGAACCAATTCCCATACGCGGCCGATCGGGCGGGATGAGCGATGCAGTCGAGCGCGACGAGTTTGCTGCTGAGGCCGCTCTACTGGGGCTTGTGGCGGAGTGCCGCGTATCGCTCGCGCAAGCTCCTGCAGTTCGCGGCAGTCGAGGCGAATGGCGGCCGCGATCTCGTCCGCGCCGCCGAGCTGACGCCCGACCCGCGGCTGCGCCGGCTCTACCTCGCCCATGCCCGCGACGAGGAGCGCCATGCCCGCCTGTTCCGCGGCCGCGGCCTCGCGCTGCAGGCCGAGCGGCCGCACGCGGGCGTCGCCGGTCCGATGGACTGGCTCGGCCGCGGCGAGCGCGGGCTCGACGACTTGCGGGTCGACGACGAGGACGACGCCGCGCTGCTCGCCTTCATCCATCTTTCGGAACGCGCGGCCGCCGGCGAGTTCGCCCGCTACCGCGCCGTGCTCGGACATGATCCGCCGACCCAAGCGATGCTCGAGCGGATCCTTCGCGACGAGGAGTCCCACATGCGCTATTCGTTGACCGAGCTGCAGCGGGTCTCGCCGGGCGGGTCGCGCAGGCGCTTGTGGTGGGCGCGGCTGCGGCGGCTGTTCAAGGCTTACCTGCGCTTCGCTGCCGGCCTCGCGAACGTCATCTCGACGCTGCTGCTGACGCTCCAGTACTTCGTGCTGCTGCCCCCGTTCGCGCTGGCGGCGAAGTGGGCGGCGCGGCGCGAGCCACGGGGCTGGCGCCCTGTCGGAGCTGCGCCGCCTCGTGAGGCGCGAGGAGCAGCCCGGACATGAAGATCCTCGGCATCTCCGCATTCTACCACGATGCCGCTGCCGCGCTGGTGATCGACGGCGTCCCCGTCGCGGCGGTCCAGGAGGAGCGGCTCTCCCGCCGCAAGAACGACGCCTCGTTCCCGCTGGCGGCGATCGAGTGGTGCCTCGAGCGTGCGGGGCTCGAGCCCGACGATCTCGACGCTGCGGTGTTCTACGAGCAGCCGGCAGTGAAATTCGACCGCGTGCTGATGTCGAGCCTCAGGGGCTTTCCGGCGAGCTGGCGCTCATTCCCCAAGGCCATGAAGAACATGCTCGGCGAGAAGCTGTGGGTGCGCGGCGTCATCGCCTCGCAGCTCGGCATCCCGACGCGCAAGGTGCTGTGCATCGACCATCACTTGTCCCATGCCGCCGCCTCGTTCCTCACCGCCCCGTGCGAGGAGGCCGCGATCCTCACCGCCGACGGCGTCGGCGAATGGGCGACGATGACGGTCGGCCGCGGCAGCAAGAGCGAGGGCGGCCCCGCGCGGATCGAGCTGCTGCGGGAGCTGCGCTTTCCCCATTCGCTCGGGTTGTTCTACTCGGCGTTCACCGCGTTCCTCGGCTTCGCCGTCAACGAGGGCGAATACAAGGTCATGGGGCTCGCCTCCTACGGCGCGCCGACTTACCTCGACCAGGTGCGCCAGGTGATCCCGCGCACGCCCGACGGCGCGTTCGAGCTCGACGCCCGCTACTTCGATTTCCTCGGCCGCGCCGAGACTTCGTTCAGCCCGCAGTTCACCAGGCTATTCGGGCCACCGCGCAACCCCAACTTGCCGATCGACCTGTCGAGCGACGAGGGGCGCCGCTTCGCCGACATCGCCGCCAGCGCGCAGCGGGTGCTCGAGGACATTCTCGTCGACGTCGCCCGCGCATTGCAGCGCGAGACCGGTCTTCCCGCCCTCTGCCTCGGCGGCGGCGTCGCGCTCAACGGCGTCGCCAACGCACGGCTGCTCGCCGAGACCGGATTCGAGCGCATCTATGTTCCCCCCGCGCCCGGCGACGCCGGATGTGCCCTGGGCGCCGCGCTCGCGGCCGACCGTATCCCCTTCGGTCGGCCGCACCGCGCGGTGCCCGACCATCCGTTCTGGGGACCGGAGGTCGACACGATCGCCCTGGCCCGGCTCGCGGGGGAAGACGGCTTCCCGATCGAATCACTCGCCGACGGCCCGCTGGTCGAGCGGATTGCCAGCGCCCTTGCCGGCGGTGAGATCGTCGGCTGGATGCAGGGTGCGCTCGAGTTCGGCCCCCGCGCTCTCGGCCACCGCAGCATCCTCGCCGCGCCGCATGAAGCCGGCATGCGCGACCGGCTCAACCGCGCAATCAAGTTCCGCGAGGAGTTCCGCCCATTCGCGCCGTTGGTCCGGGCTGAGGACGCCGATCGCTACTTCGTCCTGCGGCCGGGCGGCGGCGAGCGGCTCGGCCGGTTCATGAGCGGGGTGTTCCCGGTGCGGCCGGAGTGGCGCGACCGTCTCGCCGCCGTGACCCACGTCGACGGCACCGCGCGAGTCCAGGTGCTCGATCCGGCGATGGAGCCGCGGCTCGCCCGCCTGCTCGAGAGCTACGGGCGGCTGACCGGGATTCCGGTGCTGCTCAACACGTCCTTCAACCTCGCCGGCGAGCCGATCGTCAACACCGCGGCCGAAGGCTACTCGACCTTCCGCCGCTGCGGGATCGACATCGTTGTCGCCGGCAACGTCATGGTGCGCCGGCGGCAGAGCCACGAACTGGCGCTCGAGGAGGCGGCGGAATGACGATCCGGAAGCGGAGCAAGATGGCGCGCCAGCTTGTGATCGTCGGCAGCGCGTTCGGCACGACCGGGCAGCTGATCCGGGGCAGTGCGGCGCGCGGCTCGCGCCGCTGGTGGCTGATCCCGCTGATCGTGTTCCTCTGCCTCAACGGCCTGCTGCTGACGTTGGCCGCGAGCGTCGAGGTGCTGGCGCCGTTCGTCTATTCGATCTTCTGATGGAACTCGCCGCGCCGGCCGTGGCCGATTGCCGGCTGATCGAGCTGCTCTGCTGCCCCGCATGCCAGGGCGCGCTCGAGCCCGATTTCCGCTGCCACGCGTGCGCGACGTCCTTCGCCGCCGACGACGGCATCCCCGATCTGCGGGCGCCTGGCGATGTCCGGACCGAACGGGTGCGCGCGTTTTATTCGGCGGCGCCGTTTCCCGGCTATCCACCGAACGCAACGCCGGCGTGGCTGCGCTCGCGCGCCGGCCGCAGCCCGTTCGCGCGGCTGCTCGACGAGGCGATTGCCCCCGATGCGCGGGTTGTCGAGATTGGCTGCG
>JAEKKO010000072.1 GCA_019510335.1 Novosphingobium sp.
CTGGGCCTTCGACCACTCGTAAGCGCACAGGATCACCGCCTGGGCGAGGTTGAGCGAGGCGAACGCCGGGTTGATCGGCACCGTGACGATCGCCCGCGCCAGGGCGACCTCGTCGGTCTCGAGCCCCGAGCGCTCGGGCCCGAACACGATCGCCGCCTTGCCCGGTTCGGCGTGAATCGCGCGCGCCGCGGCCTCGGGGGTGAGCACCGGCTTGGTCACCCCGCGCTTGCGCACCGTCGTCGCGTAGACGTGAGTGCAGTCGCCGACCGCTTCGGCGAGGCTGTCGTGAACGGAGGCGCGCTCGAGCACCACGTCCGCCCCGGCCGCGGCCGGACCGGCGCTCGGGTTCGGCCAGCCGTCGCGCGGGGCGACGAGGCGCAGCTCGGTCAGCCCGAAATTGAGCATCGCCCGCGCCGCCTTGCCGATGTTCTCACCAAGCTGCGGGCGAACGAGAACGATGACGGGGGATCGCGGAGCGGTGCTTCGAGACGGGCCTTCGCCACGCTCGCTGCGCGAGCTACTCAGTCCCTCCTCAGCATGAGCGGATTTGTTCTGCTCCCGCTCATCCTGAGGAGAGGCCGAGACTGAGCTTGTCGAAGGCTCGGCATCGTCTCGAAGGACGCGCGCTCGGCTCGCGAGCTTTCGGACTCGCTCCCAATCGCCCGCGATCAGCGCTTCTTTCTTCGCTCGCGACCAGCCCTTCAACTGGCGCTCGGCGAGAAACGCTCCATCTCGATCCTGATATTCGTTGGCCCAGACCAGCTCGAGCGGTCGTCGCGAGACCGTGTAGCAATCCGGAAAGGTGCCCGAGTGATGTTGACTGATCCGCTTCTCGAGATCGTCGGTGTGGCCCGTGTAATAGCTGCCATCGGAGCAGCGGAGAATGTACGTCCAAAAGGCCATTGCCGTGCCTTAACGCGCCTGGGTGCAGATTATCCAGAGCGGCTGCTCAAGCGGGCAGTTGAGCCCGCTACCCCTGCGGATCGCGCATGGTGCTTGCGATCTCGGCAAAGTCGCGCGCCTCGCCAAAGTCGCGGTAGACGCTGGCGAAGCGGATGTAGGCGACGCTGTCGAGCTGGCGCAGGCCGTCCATGACCATCTCGCCGATCGCCTTGGCCGGCACCTCGCTCTCGCCCAGGGTCTCGATCTGGCGCTGGATGCCGGAGACCAGCTGATCGAGCCGCTCCTGAGCGATGCCGCGCTTGCGGCAGGCGAGCGCGACCGACTGCTCGATCTTGGCGCGGTCGAACGGCTCGCGGCGATCTGCGCTCTTCATGACCGTGATCTCGCGCAGCTGTACCCGCTCGAACGTGGTGAAGCGGGCGCCGCAGCTCTCGCATTGCCGGCGCCGGCGAATCGCGGTGTTGTCCTCGGTCGGACGCGAATCCTTTACCTGGCTGTCGTCATGCGCGCAGAACGGGCAGCGCAATTACGGCCGAAGCCTCTTGTACAGTGCGTACCCGGCCCCGGCGGCGAGGCCTAGCGGCCACGAAACCACCGGTAACAAGGCGCCGGCGACCGCGCCGATCGCCGCGCCGGTCAGCACCGGCTTGGTTGAGGGATGGGCCATGCCCTCGCGGGCCATCGCGGTGATTTCCTCGCGGGCGTCGGCGATCAGGTCGCCGGCCGCTTGGGCGGTGGAGTCGGTCTTCTTGCCGGTGACGTCGGCTTCGGTCGGCTCGGTAGTCGGATCAGCCATGGCTCACAGTCCTTCGTAAATGGGAAAACGGGCGCAAAGTCCTTCAACCCGCGTCCGCACCGACTGTTCCACTTGCGCGTCGCCGGCCTCGCCGTTCTTGCGCAAGCCTTCTACGACTTCGGCGATCATCTGCCCGATCTGGCGGAACTCGCCGGGCCCGAGGCCGCGGGTCGTGCCCGCCGGCGAGCCGAGGCGGATGCCCGAGGTCAGCACCGGCTTTTCCGTGTCGAATGGAATGTTATTCTTGTTGCAGGTGATCGCGGCGCGATCGAGCGCCTTCTCCGCGTGCTTGCCCTTGGCCTGCTTGGGCCGCAGGTCGACCAGCATCAGGTGGTTGTCGGTGCCGCCCGAGACGATCGCCAGGCCTTGCTCCTGCAGGCTCGCGGCGAGCGTCTTGGCGTTCTCGACAACGGCCTTGGCATAAGCCTTGAACTCGGGCCGGAGCGCTTCGCCGAAGGCGATCGCCTTGGCCGCGATCGTGTGCATCATCGGGCCGCCCTGGAGTCCGGGGAAGACCGCGCTGTTGATCTTCTTGGCGATCGCTTCGTCGTTGGTCAGGATCAGCCCCGAGCGCGGCCCACGCAAGGTCTTGTGAGTGGTGCTGGTGACGACGTGGGCGTGCGGCACGGGGCTGGGATGCGCGCCGCCCGCGACGAGCCCGGCGAAGTGCGACATGTCGACCATCAGCACCGCGCCGACCTCGTCGGCGATCTCGCGGAAGCGGGCGAAGTCCCAGAACCGAGAGTAGGCGGTGCCGCCGGCGAGGATCAGCTTGGGCCGGCTGTCGCGCGCGATTCGGGCGACCTCGTCCATGTCGATCAGGTGGTCGGCCTCGCGCACCCCGTAAGGGATCGGCTTGAACCACATGCCGGACATGTTCTTCGGGTGACCGTGGGTGAGGTGGCCGCCGGCGTTGAGGTCGAGGCCCATGAAGGCGTCGCCCGGCTGGAGCAGGGCGAGGAACACCGCCTGGTTCATCTGGCTGCCTGAGTTGGGCTGGACGTTGGCGAACTGCGCGCCGAACAGCTTTTTCGCCCGCTCGATCGCCAGCGTCTCGATCTCGTCGACGAACTCGCAGCCGCCGTAGTAGCGCTTGCCCGGGTAGCCCTCGGCGTACTTGTTGGTGAGGATCGAGCCCTGCGCCTCGAGCACGGCGCGGCTGACGATGTTCTCCGAGGCAATCAGCTCGATCTTGTCGCGCTGGCGCTCGAGCTCCTTGGCGATCCACCCCGCGATCTCGGGGTCGGCGTCGGCGAGCCCGCGGCTGAAGAAGCCGTCGGGGCGGACATCCGCTTGGGCGGCGGCGTTGCTGGTCATGCGGAAACTCCCTCGAGAACGGGCTGGCCGAGCTGGTCGACGCGGTGGCTGTGGCGGCCGCCCAGGAACGAGGCGGCGAGGAACGCTTCGACGCAGGCCTTGGCCATCTCGGTCCCGATCAGGCGGGCGCCAAGGGCGATGGCATTGGCGTCGTTGTGCTCGCGGGCGAGGCGGGCCGAGACCGGCTCGGCGACCTGGGCGCAGCGCAATGCGGGGTGGCGGTTGACGGCGATGGCGATGCCGATGCCCGAGCCGCACAAGGCGATCCCGCGCTCGGACTTGCCGGCGGCGACGTGGCGGGCAAGGCGGTAGCCGTAGTCGGGATAGTCGACGCTTTCGGTCCCGTGGGTGCCGAGGTCGGCGATTTCATGGCCTTGCTCGGCGAGCCAGGCGGCGAGCTCGTCCTTGAGGGCGACGGCGGCGTGATCACAGGCGAGGGCGATGCGCATGGGCGTCTCGTCTAGGCTGGTGCGGGGGATGACTCGCGAAGGGCCCCCATAGGCTCACCCGCGACGCCGCGCCAGTGCTGGAACGTGCGCGTGTCAGTCGCGGGCGACGATCACCGGCCGGCGGTACGAGGCGTCGCTGCGGTCCCGCGCCGCCTGGGCGAGCGACTGGGGCTTCATCGCGAAGAACCCGCCCGCTTCGACCTGCTCGAAATGGGTGATCCCCTCCTTGATCGAGACGCGGTCGACGATGCCCCACCGGCCATCGCGCTTCTCGAGCCGGTCGACCGTCCGCCCGAACGCGCAGATGTCCGGCGCCACCGGCTTGACCATGTAGCAGAACATGTAGGTCTCGGCGTGAGCGGCGTCGCCGTCGACCTCGCACCAGAAATTGGTCATGTAGTGCTGCGTGGCGACGTCGTCGCGGCGGTGGACCTCGAGCACCCGATCGACGAACTGATCGTACGGCGCGATCACCGCCCCGTGATCCTCCATCGCCCCGTCATGGTAAGCGGAGAGGGTCAGCTCGCGGTCGAGCCGGTCCATCCCCCGGGTGTAGCGCAGCAGGCATTCCCAGATTCGCTGCTTCTCCAGCAGCTGGCGCAGTTCGGTCTCGTCATCGATCATTCTCGCTCTCCCTCGCGCCAGGCTATCGGCGAGGCGGGAGAGCGGCAAGGGCAGGGCAGAAACGGAAAGCCCCGCCGCATCTGCTTGCGGCGGGGCTCCTGCGGCCCTCGTCACGAGGGCATCGACATTTTTCGTTCGTCGTCGGCAGATGCGAAAACGCCCTCGAGAGGCGCCGGTTCCCCGTCTAACGCCCTTCGGGCTGCTGCGACGAACTGGGCGCCGGCGGCTTGGGCCGTGCTTCCGGGTGCTTGGCGACGTAGGCATTGATCTCGGCGCGCAAGCTGCCCTGGTCGCCCCTGACCTGCTGCATCGCTTCGTTGAGATAGGCCTGGTTGGCCGCCTCCACGTGCGGGTCGGCGAGCAGGGCGGTGTTGCGGGCCAGGTAGTGCTTCCCGGCGGGCGTGCCGGCGAAAGCGCGGATTTCCTTGAGCTCGTCGAGGCTGAACTCGCGGGCATAGGCATTCGCCATGGCATCGATCAGCATCGGGATGTGCTTGTCCGTGACGGGAGCGAGCCGCTCGGGGAGCCCGGCGATGTGGCGCTCGACCACCGTGCGCAGCCCGGCATCGGCGATCTGGTTGGCCGCGTTGGCGCGCAACTGGTCGAGCATCGCGCGGATGACGCCGCCGAACATCGCCTCACGCTCGCCCGTCGGGAACGCCACGTCGACGATTTCGCGGGAGAGCGCGAGCCTCTCCGGATCGGCCGGCGCCGCGGTCGCTTCCGCCGTCTCGGCGGCAGGATGCGGTGCGGCCCTGTGGGTAGCGGCAGGATGAGCGTCCGGGTGCTTCGCCGGAACCGCGCCGGCCGGCGCCGCAACGAGCGAGGCAACGATCGGCAATACGAACAGGGCAGGGGTGCTGGGCTTCATAGGACGAATCGTCTCCTGCGAACGTGGGGGATTGCACTCGAGGAAGGGAGCACCCGACCGGGTGCCGCAGCTCGGCGGCGTGATGGCCTAGGTCTCGCAAACTGCACGCCCGATGAACGCAGCTTGAGACGATCAGTGCAGGTGCGAACCCGCTCCCACTGTCCCTACTGGTCGAGGAAGCTCCGCATCTTGCGGCTGCGGCTCGGGTGCTTGAGCTTGCGCAGCGCCTTGGCTTCGATCTGGCGGATGCGCTCGCGGGTCACCGAGAACTGCTGGCCGACTTCCTCGAGCGTGTGATCGGTGTTCATGCCGATGCCGAAGCGCATCCGCAGCACGCGCTCCTCGCGCGGCGTGAGCGAGGCGAGGACGCGGGTCACAGTCTCCTTGAGGTTCGACTGAATCGCGGCATCGACCGGGATGATCGCGTTCTTGTCCTCGATGAAATCGCCGAGATGCGAATCCTCCTCGTCGCCGATCGGCGTCTCGAGGCTGATCGGCTCCTTGGCGATCTTCATCACCTTGCGGACCTTCTCGAGCGGCATCGACAGGCGCTCGGCCATCTCTTCCGGAGTCGGCTCGCGGCCCTGCTCGTGGAGGAACTGGCGGCTGGTGCGGACGAGCTTGTTGATCGTCTCGATCATGTGCACCGGGATGCGGATGGTCCGCGCCTGGTCGGCAATCGAGCGGGTGATCGCCTGGCGGATCCACCACGTCGCGTAAGTCGAGAACTTGTAGCCGCGGCGGTACTCGAACTTGTCGACCGCCTTCATCAGCCCGATGTTGCCTTCCTGAATGAGGTCGAGGAATTGCAGGCCGCGGTTGGTGTATTTCTTGGCGATCGAGATCACCAGGCGGAGGTTCGCCTCGACCATTTCCTTCTTGGCGATGCGCGCCTCGCGCTCGCCTTTCTGGACCATGTTGACGATCCGCCGGAATTCGGTGAGCGACATGCCGGTGGCGGCGGCGATGTCGGCGACTTCGGCGCGAATCCGCTCGACTGCGGCCGCCTCGCTGCCGGCGAACGCGGCCCAGCGCTTGTCCCGGCCGGCCATTTCCTCGAGCCAGTGCTCGTCGAGCTCGCGCCCGACGTAGTTGTCGAGAAAGTCCTTGCGCGGGACCTTGTGGCGCTCGGCCAGGCGCAGCATCTGGCCGCCCAACGTGGTCAGCCGGCGATTGAACGCATAAAGGTTGTCGACCAGGTACTCGATCTTGGTGGCGTGGAACTGGACGCTCTCGACCTGGGCGGTGAGGTCTTCGCGGAGCTGCTGATAATGGCGCTCCTTGGCCGGAGCGAAGTCACTGCCGCCGCCGATCGCCTCGAGCCGGTCGGCCTGAAGCTTCTCGAACTTGCGGAACAGCTCGGTGATGTTGGCGAATTTCTCCAGCGCTTCGGGCTTGAGAGCCGCTTCCATCTGCGCAAGGCTGAGGGTGTTGTCTTCCTCTTCCTCCTCGACCGGGCGGCGGGCGCGGCGCTCGATGCCGTCCTCGTCCTCGTCTTCCTCGGCCTCGGGCTCTTCCTCGACGTCCTCTTCCTCCTTGTAGGAGGGTCCGGCGACCGATTCGCTGATCTCGCTATCGGCCGAATCCTCGGCATCGTCGGTAAGGTTCTCGGGCGCCGGCTCTTTCGACAGCATCGCGTCGAGATCGAGGATCTCGCGCAGCTGCATCTCGCCGGCGTTGAGCGCCTCGGACCACTGGATGATCGCGTGGAAGGTGATCGGGCTCTCGCACAGCCCGAGGATCATCGTGTCGCGCCCGGCCTCGATCCGCTTGGCGATGGCGATCTCGCCCTCGCGGCTGAGCAGCTCGACCGCGCCCATCTCGCGCAAGTACATCCGCACCGGATCGTCGGTGCGCTCGATGACTTCCTTCTTCTTGACCAGGTCGGGACGCTCGCCGACCGCGTCGGTGTCCTCGACCTCCTCGACGTCCTTGTCCTCGGGATCGACCGCATCCTCGTCGCTCTCGACGATGTTGACGCCCATCTCCGAGATCGCCGACATGATGTCTTCGATCTGTTCGGACGACATCTGGTCCTGCGGCAGGGCCTCGTTGAGCTCGTCGTACGTGATCACGCCGCGGCGCTTGGCCCGGGCGATGAGCTTCTTGATCGAGGCGTCGTTGAGATCGATCAGCGGCGCATCGCCGCCTTCACCCTTGTCGCCGCCGGAAAGTTCTTCGTCCATCAGTCCGCCATGGTCTTGGTGATGTCGCCGTCCGCACCCGGTCCGGGCGGCGGGGCCCCGCGCGCGCTGGCCATTAGCCTGAGACGCGCATCGAATTCCAGTTTTCTCTTCAGCAGTCGCTGCTGCTCTGCATAAGCTCCATCCGATAGCTCGCGCTCGAACTGTGCCGTCGCATTGGCGAGCGCAGCTTCCAGCGCGGGTCGTTCGACCAGCAAGGCCACTGCCTGGGCCAGTTCGGCTGTCGCCTGCTCCGGTTGGGCATCGGCGGCAAGAAAACCGAAGGGCAACCCAGCGTAGTCCTCGGGAGCCGGGGCTGCGACACCCCGAGCGGCGAATATGGGGGCAAGATCGACGGATTCAACCGGCTCGCCGCTATCGAGAACGTCGAGCAGCACATCGATCCGAGGATCGTGCGTGGCCAGGGGGGCCAGTGTCTCGGCATGGCGGGCAATCTCGGCCGGCCAGCGGAGCAGGCCGGCGACAATCGCCGCGGTGAAGGCATCGCGCGCCGCACCGGGTGCCGTGCGGCGCAGCCGTTCGGACACGCGCGGCAGGGGCATCGCCTTGGCCGCACCGCCGCGGCTGAAGTCGCGCTTGAACTCGCGGGTGAAATCTCGCCGTGGAAACGCGAAGGCCGAAAACCGCTCGAGCAGCTCGCGGCGGTACAGCGCGCGAATGTCAGGATCGGCGATGGTCTCCATATGGCCCAGCAAGCGCGCCTTGAGCCCCGCCTTGTCCTCGGGCGTGACCAGCGGCAGCGCCTCGCGCTCGTGCTCCCACAGCGTGTCGATCAGGCTGCAGGCCTGCCCGAGCAGCGCCTCGAACCCTGCCGCGCCCTCGCGGCGGACGAGGTCGTCGGGGTCGAGGCCCGCCGGCAGCCGCACGATGCTGAGCGAGTGCGCCGGGCGGAGCAGTGGCAGAGCGCGCCCGACCGCGCGGAACGCGGCGCGCTGTCCGGCGGCGTCGCCGTCGAAGCACAGCACCGGGGTCTCGACCACGCGCCACAGCAGCTGCAGCTGGTGCTCGGTCAGGGCGGTGCCGAGCGGGGCGACCGCCTCGCCGATGCCGTGGGCGGCGAGCGCGATCACGTCCATGTAGCCTTCGACCACGATCAGCCGTCTCGAGCGCCGCGCCAGCGGCCCCGCCCTGTGCAAGTTGTAGAGCGTGCGGCCTTTGTCGAACAGCGGCGTGTCGGGCGAGTTCAGGTACTTGGGCGCGTCCGTAGCAGCGCCGTCGAGGATCCGCCCGCCGAACGCGATGACCCGCCCGCGGGCATCCTCGATCGGCAGCATCAGCCGTCCGCGAAAGCGGTCGTAGGGCTCTTTGCCGTCGATCTGGATGCGCAGCCCGGCCTCGATCAGCTGCGCCTCATCGAAACCGGCAAGGGCCTTCTTCAGCGCTTGCCGATCCTCCGGCGCAAAGCCGAAGCCGAACCGCTCGACCGTGTGCGCATCGAACCCCCGCGTCGCGAGGTAGGCGCGCGCGGCGGCGCCCTCGGGCGCCGCGAGATTGCCGGCGAACCACGCCTGCGCCGCGGCCATGACGTCTTGGAGCGAACTGCGCTGCTCGGCCTGACGAGCGTCGCGCGGCTCCAACGCCGGAAGCTCCATCCCGGCCTCGGCCGCAAGCTCGCGCACCGCATCCATGAACGCGAGCCCGCGCTGGTCGGTCATCCAGCGGATCACGTCGCCGTGCGCGCCGCAGCCGAAGCAGTGGTAGAAGCCCTTGTCGTCGTTGACGGTGAAGCTCGGCGTCTTCTCGTTGTGGAACGGACAGCACGCCTTGAACTCGTGCCCCG
>JAEKKO010000287.1 GCA_019510335.1 Novosphingobium sp.
CGCGGCCGGAGTAGCCTCGCGCTCGCCTTCGAGCCCGGACAGCGTCAGCCCGAGCAGGCGCACCGGCTGCGGCAGCGGCAGAAGCTCGTCGAGCAGGACGTGGCCGATCTTGGCGAACGCAGCTCTGTCGGCGATCGGGTGCGGCAGCGAACGGGCGCGGGTCAGGGTGGTGAAGTCACCGTGGCGCAGCTTGAGCGTGACCGTGCGCCCTTTGGCCTCCGAGCGCTCTATCCGCTCCCACACCGCGTCGACGATGTCGTCGAGCGCCGCGCGCAGCGCCGCTCCGGTCGACAGGTCGCGGTCGAAGGTCCGCTCCGCCCCGACCGACTTGCGCGCGCGGTCGGCGCTGACCCGGCGCAAGTCGATCCCGCGCGCGGCGCGATAGAGGTAATCGGCGAACGAGCCGAAGTGCGCGCGCAGGAAGGCGATGTCCTTGGCCGCGAGGTCCGCGCCGCTGTGGATGCCGAGCGCGGCGAGCTTCTCTGCCCCGCGCGGGCCGACCCCGTGGAAGCGCTTGACCGGCAGCGCGGCGACGAATGCCGCGCCCTCGCCGGGGCGGATCACGCACAGCCCGTCGGGCTTGTTCTGGTCGCTGGCGAGCTTGGCCAGAAATTTGTTGTACGACACCCCGGCGCTCGCGGTCAGGCCGGTATCAGCGCGGATGCGGGCGCGGATCAGCTCGGCGATTCGTGTCGCCGAGCCGATCCCGCGCAAATCGTCGGTGACATCGAGATAAGCTTCGTCGAGGCTCAGTGGCTCGACGTGGGGGGTGTAGTCGAGGAAGACCGCGCGGATTTGCCGCGAGACTTCCTTGTAGACGTCGAACCGGGGCTTGCAGAACACCAGGTCCGGGCACAGCCGCACCGCCTTGGCCGAGGCCATCGCCGAGCGCACGCCGAACGCTCGCGCCTCGTAGCTCGCCGCAGCCACCACCCCGCGCGCCGATGATCCGCCGACCGCCACCGGCAGCCCGCGCAACGCCGGCTCGTCGCGCTGCTCGACGCTGGCGTAGAACGCATCCATGTCGACATGGATGATCTTGCGCAGGCCCTGGCCTTCGTCGTCGGGCGCGGAGTCGGCCATGGCGCGAGGGTAAAGCGGGACGGTCCCGCTGCAAATCCTTGGCGGCTCAGAATACAAGTTCGTACGGACCCCTTGTATCTGGACGCGTGTTCGCAGCAGCATCGCTATTCGAGGCGCGAACGTTCTCGTGCCGCGGAGCGAAGACCCTTCACGGCATGCCACACGAAGATCAGCGGCAGCGCCAGGCCGACTGCCCAATGGACGATGCTCGTCGCGCTGCGGACGTCGTCCGCTCCGATGTAGTAGAGCAAGTATCCGCTGACGACGAGCAGCGCCAGCATCGCGCTCAGCGCCAGCCCGGGCAAGCGCTGTCCCTGGTTCCCCCAGCCGCGCGGGATGTGCGCGACAAACAGGCCGCCGAGGCCGAGCAGCAGAGCCAGCAGGGCGAAGCCGTGAAGCCGCATCAGCCACGGTTCGAGCGGGCTTCGCTCCAGCCCGAACTCGCCTTGCCGCTGGCCGAAATAATGCAGCAGCAACCACCCACCGCCGCTTAGCCACAGGGCCAAGCCGCTGGTGACGAGCAGCCGCACGTGCCAGCGGGGAAGACGGCCCTCGGCGGCGGAAGCCATCAGCCGGCGCTCCCCGAGTGCGCCGCGTTCAGGAGACAGCCGCCTGAGGGCGCCAGTATCGCCTGGGCCAGGTCCGGATCGGCCATGGCGACCTTGGTCATGGCATCGGCCAAGGCGCAGCTTTCTGCCGCGACGGTGACGGTCGCATCGCTGAGCACGGGGCGGCGGCCGCGGCCCAGGTGCGGGCTCCAGGTACGCCCGTTGCGGCGTCGCCGATCGAGCAAGTTGGACGAGCTCGCTAGCGCGCCATCGGTCAGCGCGAGCGACCGGCCGATGCGCCCGTCGGCCTGGCGCAGCGCGACCGGCCACGGGCGTGGGCCGAACCCCCTGAGGTCTCCGCCGGCGTTGACGAGGCCCTCGCCGACGCCGCAGGCGACGAGCGTTTCCACCGCGCGATCGACCGCATAGCCCTTGGCGATGCCGCCCAGGTCGATCAGCGCCGGGCGCCGGCAGCGGATGCGGCGATCGTCGACGATCTCGATATCGCGGCTGCGTCCGGGATAGGCGCGCAGGTCGTGAATGCCGAGGCGCGGGAGGAAGCCTCCGCGGACCAGCTCGCGACCGATCGTCACGTCGAAAAGGCCCCCGCTCCGCTCGTGCAGCGCAATCGCGAGACGGAGCACGGTCACCGTCTCGGGATCGACTGCGACCTCCGCTCCGGCCCAAGCGGCCCGCAGCCGGGCCAGATCGCTGTCCGCTTCGTGAAACGACATCCGCCGGTGGACGTGGCGAACGGCCGCGAACGCCGGCTC
>JAEKKO010000073.1 GCA_019510335.1 Novosphingobium sp.
CACATCACCATCGCGTAAGCATCGCCCCATTCGGCGGTGGGACGCCACAATCCAGCGACGGCGAACGGGTCCTCGCCGGGCAGGGAGTACCAGGTCCGGGTCATCTGGCCTTTCGGGCCTTCCGCCTCGGCCCAGGCGCTGACCGGGACGAGGCAGCGGCGGGCCGCGAAGCTGGCGCGCCAGAACGCCGTGCCGAGCTTGTCCTCACGGGCGTTGGTGACCGCCTTGGGCTTGAGCGCGCGGCCATCGCGGCCCTTGAGCGCCAAAGGGAAGCCCCAAGTCATCGCTCGCGCCCGGCCTTCGGCGACGACCAGCCCCGGGTACCCGGGATAGACTTCCGCGGCGAAGTTGGCGCCGCGCTCGGGGACGGCCGCGAACAGGTGCGCGACCTCGTCGATCCCCTTGGTCATCCGGTAGAGATTGCACATCAGGCGTTCCCCACGACCCAGCAGGCCAGAGCCATCAGCAGCCCGGCGAAGCGGTTGGAGCGGAAGCGAGCGAGGGCGTTGTCGGCATCGGACGCGTCAAGGCTCGCCACCTGCCATGCAAGGTGCAGCGCCATTGGCACCAACGCGACAAGCGCCAGCCAATCGGGGCGGACCCACCAGAATGCCAACCCCCAGCAGGCCAGCGCCGCCGCGTAGAACGCCGCCACCCCGGCGCGCACCCGCGAACCCATTCGAAGCGCCGAAGAGCGGATGCCGACGAGCGCATCGTCCTCGCGGTCCTGCACAGCGTAGATCGTATCGTAGCCGATCACCCAGAAGATGCTGCCGGCATACAGCGCCGCCAGTACCTCCAGCCGATCGCTGCGCAAGTCGGTCCAGCCGACCAGCGCGCCCCACGAGAACACCAGCCCGAGCCACGCCTGCGGCCACCAGGTGATCCGCTTCATGAATGGATAGGCGGCGACGGGAGCGACGACCTGGCGGTCGAGGTCGGCATCGACGATGTCGTTATAGACGCAGCCCGCGCCGCGCATCGCGATCGCGCCGAGCAACATCCAGGCGATCAGCCCCCACTGTCCGCCTCCGCCGGCGAGCAGCACGGCCCAGGCGCAGGGCCAGAACAGCAGCCACCAGCCGATCGGCCGATCGAGCCGGGCGAGCACCGCGAAATTGCGCACCCGCCCCGGCAAGGCGGCGAGGAGGCTGCGGTGCTGGCTGTCGGGGACGATTTCGCCGGTCACTGCCCTCATATATGCGATCGTCCGACGCACGGAAGCCGCAATCCCCCACGCTGTTGGCCGGTGCTTTCGCAGCGGCGGCGAGGTGGTAAGGGAGAGCATGCCCGCGACGCCCGCCTGGCCGCCGAAAAGCGCTCCCCGCCTGTTCGTTCCCGGCCCTCTCGCCGAAGCGGCGCCGGTGGCGCTCGACGGCCCTCAGGCGCATTACCTGACGCGGGTGATGCGCGTTGCGCTGGGCGACGCCGTGGTGCTGTGCGACGACCTCACCGGCGAATGGGCGGCGGAAGTCGCCGCCGTCGACAAGCGCGCCGTCGCCCTGACCGTCGGCGAGCGGCTGCGCCCCCGCGAAGAGGTGCCGGACCTCACCTTGTGCGCGGCGCTGCTCAAGAAAGACCGCTTCGACCTCGTGCTCGAGAAGGCGACCGAGCTCGGTGTGCGCCGCATCCAGCCGGTGCTGACTCGGCGCTGCGTCGCCGATCGGCTCAATCTCGAGCGCGCACGGGGGATCGTTGTCGAGGCCGCCGAGCAATGCGCGCGGACTGCCCTTCCGGAACTGGCCGAGCCGGTGAAGCTCGACGCCCTGCTCCGCGCCTGGCCGGCCGAGCGCGCGCTGGTCTTCGCCGACGAGGCTCGCGACGGAGCCCCCGCGGCGCAAGCGTTCGCGGCGAGTACCGGCCCCGCCGCGCTGCTGATCGGTCCCGAGGGCGGCTTCGACGAGGCCGAGCGCGCGGCGATCCGAACGCATCCGCAAGCCCGCCCGATCAGCCTCGGGCCACGCATCCTGCGCGGGGAAACCGCGGCGATTGCGGCGGTTGCGCTATGGATGGCGGTCGCCGGCGACTGGCGCATTTAACGCTGGCGCAACAATCGGGGCTCACCTAACGCGCCGGGCGATGAGCACGCGGCAAGCCTCCGAAACCAACGATCCGCTGATCGAAAGCCGCGACATGCTGGTCGCGCCAATGGCTGCCGGCGAGAAGCCGCGCGAGGCGTGGCGGATCGGCACCGAGCACGAGAAGCTCGTCTACTGCCGCGACGATCACCACGCGCCGAGCTATGACGAGCCCGGCGGCATCCGCGACCTGCTGCTGGCGCTGCGCGATTTCGGCTGGTCCCCGGTCGAGGAGAACGGGCAGGTCATCGCAATGGCCGGACCCGATGGCGCCGTCAGCCTCGAGCCGGCCGGTCAGCTCGAGCTTTCCGGCGCACCGCTCGAAACGCTGCACCAGACATGCGCCGAGACCGGCCGGCACTTGCAGCAAGTCAAGACCATCGGCGAGCGCACCGGCAAGGGCTTCCTCGGGCTCGGGATGTGGCCCGACAAGCGCCGCGACGTGCTGCCGATCATGCCCAAGGGCCGCTACGCGATCATGCTCCGGCACATGCCGCGGGTCGGCAGCATGGGCCTCGACATGATGCTGCGGACCTGCACGATCCAGGTCAACCTCGACTACGCGAGCGAGGCGGACATGGTGCAGAAGTTCCGCGTCGGGCTCGCGCTGCAACCGCTGGCGACGGCACTGTTCGCCAACTCGCCGTTCACCGAGGGCAAGCCCAACGGATTCCTCTCGTACCGCAGCCACATTTGGGAGGACACCGACGGCGCGCGCACCGGGATGCTGCCGTTCGTGTTCGACGAGGGCTTCGGCTACGAGCGCTACGTCGACTACATGCTCGACGTGCCGATGTACTTCGTGTTCCGCGAGGGCCGCTACATCGACGCCGCCGGGCAGAGCTTCCGCGACTTCCTGGCGGGCAAGCTGCCGGCGCTGCCGGGCGAGCTGCCGCGGATCAGCGATTGGCAGGATCACCTCTCGACTGCCTTTCCCGAGGTCCGGCTGAAGAGCTTCCTCGAGATGCGCGGCGCCGACGGCGGTCCGTGGAGCCGGATCTGCGCGCTGCCCGCGCTATGGGTCGGGCTGCTTTACGATCAGGGCGCGCTCGACGCTGCCTGGGACCTGGTCAGGGACTGGGACATGGCCGGGCGCGAGGCGCTGCGCGCCGCGGTGCCCAAGCTCGCCCTCGACGCTCCGGTGCCGGGCGGACGGACGCTGCGCGACATCGCCCCCGAAGTGCTGGCGATCGCCCATGCCGGCCTTGCCGCGCGCGGCAAGCTCGACGGCGGCGGCGCCAACGAGGGCGGCTTCCTCGCCCCCCTCGACGAGATCGTGGCCAGCGGGAAGGTCCCGGCGCAGCGCCTGCTCGACAAGTACCACGGCGAGTGGGGCGGCGACATCTCGCGGGTGTACGAAGAAAGCTTCTGATGCTGCTGCTGGTCGGCCACTTCCGCCTGCCGCCTGAGAATGTTGCGGCAGCGCAGGATGCTTTTGCGCTGATCATCGCCGCGAGCCGGGCCGAACCGGGCTGCCTCGCCTACTCGTTCGGCGAGGACGTGCTCGACCCGGGGCTGTTCCGCGTCGCGGAAACCTGGGTCGATCGCGCCGCGCTCGACGTCCATTACGCCTCGCCGCACATGGCGACCTTCCGCCGCGAGCGTGAGGCGCTGGGGATGACCGAGCGCGAGATCGACTTGTATGAGGTCGGCGAGCCGGAGGCAGTTTGAGGCTAGGTCGCGCGCGTGCTGCGACAGGCTCAGCACGAGCGGAAATTTGCAGAATTGCCCAACACCCGCTCATGCTGAGCTTGTCGAAGCACGCCAGCAGCGTCCGGTTACTCCGCCGGCTGCAGCGCCGGTGCCCACTTCGAGCCGATCCCTCTCAGCAGCCGCGCCAACGTGCGAGTGATTAGCGCGTTGCGCTCCATCCAGCCGTGATAGGCGCGGTACTTGGCGTCTTCGGCGAGCAGGTGCCGCTCCTCGGTGCGGGCGCGCCAGAAATAGACGGCGCTGACCATCGCCAGCACCGTGGTGTTGCGGATCACGTCCGTCAGCGATCCGGTGAGCGCCAGGAACGGCAGGGTCGAGCACCACCAGAACAGGTTTTTCGACAAGTACGCCGGGTGCCGCGTGTAGCGGTAGGGACCGTTGGTCAGCACGCCGCGATAGGTGAGGTTGGAGAAGCGTAGCCCAAAGGCGACAGTAGCCCACGCGTAGATCCCGGTCAGCAGCACCAGCAGCGCGCCCCACACCCACAATACGACGGTGTGTCCCGCGAACCAGTAGGCCCAGTCTGCCGTGGCCGGGTGGTAGTCGAGCGGGCTGCCGTTGCCCATCATGATGAACGGCGGATAGCAGATCAGCGCGGCCAGCCAGCCGGCGAGGTAAGGATTGGCGCTGCGGATATGGGCGTCGAGCGGCTTCAGCGTCAGCAGGTAGCCGACCATCGCGATCTGCACGTCGATCAGGAACAGGAGGTCGGTCAGCGCGACGGTCAGCCGCACCGGATCGTGGGCGACACTCGCGAAGTCGAGCGTGACCAGCCCGGCGAAGCCGGGTGGCAGGATCGAGATCATGAATGCGCAGAAGAAGCCCTTGACCGCCCACGCCCTTGCATGCCGCCAGACCTCGTCGAAATCGAACGGCTCGCGCCCGATCAGCAGCGCGCCGAAGTGCCAGGCGCCGTCGCGCGGCTCGCGCAGCACGCGATCGAGCCACAGCACGTACGGGATCGAGAGCAGGAACAGCGGCACCGCGGCGGCGCCGAGAACTTCCATCGCGAACAGGTATCCGCCGCGCCAGTACCAGCGCGCGATGCAGTAGAGGAATGCGATGATCGCCCAGGTCGCCCACAGCCCGGCGAGCTTGGTGATCGACACCTCGAGCACCGCCAACAGCGGCCGCGGATGAGCCCAGTCGATTCCGGTGGAGGGGCGGCGATGGACGCGCTCGACGCAGACCGACCACAGCACCATCGGCAGGCCCGAAAACAGCACCGCGGTCAGCGCGGCGTAGCGCCCGGAGAGCGGGACGCGCGGGCCGGGCAGCGCCAGCGCCTCGGCGATCGCCGGCCACTCGCGGCAGATCATGAGCCACACGAACAGCCCGGCCAGTCCGGCGAGGCCAACCCCGGCAGAAACATCGCTCACGGGCCGCGGATCGGCTGCGGAAGGCTGCGCGCTCATTGCGCACCGGATTAGCGGCTAAGGGTTAAGGGCCCGGTAACGGGTTGGACAGGGACTTAGCGGAAGGCGTTGATCCGGCCGCTGTCGTCGAGGACGTAGATCGTCGCGTTCGCCACCACGGGGGCCAGCGAGATGCTGCTGCCGACCCTCGTCAGCTCGAGCGGCTTGCCGTCGGCGGCACTGGCCGACCAGATCTCGCCGAGCGAATTGCCCATCCACAAGCGGTCGCCGGCGAGCACCGGCCCGGCCCAGAACACCGGTCCCGATTTCTTCCCGGGATTGCGATAGTGCTCGAGCTGGGTCGACCAGCGGACCTTGCCGGTGGTGCGGGCGATGCACAGCAGGCGGGCATCGTCGGTCAGCGCGAAGATCCAGTCGCCGGCGACGGCCGGGGTCGAGATGCCGGCGAGGTTGAGCTCCCAGATGCGCTGCCCCGAGACCAGCTCGTAGGCGGCCATGCGCCCGCCCTGGCCGAGCGCATAGACTCGGCCGTGATCGATGATCGGATCGGCGTCGATGTCGGTGAGCACGCCCACCGTCGTCGCCAGCGAGGTCCGCGCCAGCGCGTCCGACCACAGCTGTCGGCCATTCTCGTAGCGATAAGCGACGAGTTCGCCGGTGCTGTAGCCGGCGATCACCGTACCCTGGGCGGCGGCGGGGGCGGCGACGCCGAACACCCCGGCTTGGCCGATCGAGGCGGTTTCGTTCCACACCGGCGAGCCGTCGGCGGCGTTCAAGGCATAGATCTCGTTGTTCTGCGTCATCACGAACACCGAGCCGTAGGAAAGGGTCGGCGCGCCGCGGAGCGGCTCGGGGATTTTGACCCGCCATTGCTCGGCGCCGGTGCGCGAATCGAGCGAGGAGACCTCGCCGAGTCCGGTGGTCACGTAAACGTGGCCGCTGTCATAGCTGGCGCCGCCGCCGAACACCGAGTTCACCGACTTGACCGGGAGGCGGAAGCTGTGGGTCCAGTGCGCCTGTCCGGTCGCGGCGTCGAACGCATGGAGCACGCCGTTGGTGTCCATCGCGAACAGCTGGCCGTCGCCGATCACCGGGGAAGCGGCGAGGCGCTGCCGCTTGCTCGAGCCGGCGATGCTGGCCGTCCAGATGCGCGCGGGGGAGCTCGACAAGGCGAGGTTGCCGTAGGATTTGCTGGCAGCGCCACCGGGCTGCGGCCAGTCCGGGTTCGGCGTCGCTGGCGGCAGGACGACCGCGATTGACGCGAGCTCCGGATCGAGCTCGGCGGCGGTGTCGATCTGCGACAGGATCGGGATGCGCTTGCCGGTGGTCGGGGTCGAGTGGGTCTTGCCCTTTCCGCCGAGAATACCGCAGCCGCCGAGGCCGAGCACCAGGGCCAGCGCCACGGGCACGGCGAGACGGCGGGAACGCGCGAAACGGATCATGGAAGAACTTCCTTCAAGCTCAGGGAGTGGCGCCGAGCGGAGCGGGCGCCCCGACGCCGGCGGCGCGGGCAACGTCGTCGATGGTGTCGACGCCGAGGAATCCGGCCATCTGCCGCGCCCGGGCGCGGACCGAAGCGGGGGAGTCCTTGTCCTTGGCGATGGCCCCGAACAGCGGCCCGGCGAGATCGTTCCGGCCCTGGCGCAAGTAGGCCATCCCCACCAGCTCGCCGGCGCTGGCGAACCACGGATTGCCGGGCTCGGCGAGCGGCTTCAGCCGCGCGACCACCGTCGCCGGCGGCAGTGCATCGAATTGAGCGGCGACCGCGCGGATCGTTGCGAGGTTGCGATAAGGTTGCGGAACGTCCGACCCAGCGGCGACTTGCTCGTACAGCCTGGTCGCATCGGCCGGCTTATCCTTGCCGAGCAGGATGTCGGCGCGGAGCAGCTGCGCGGCGGCCTGGCTGCCGTTGCCGCCGCTCCCTGCGAGCGGCGCAAGGTCACTCGCCGCGGCATCGACGTGCCCGGCTTCAAGCGTGTCGAGGGCGGTAGCGAACTTCAGGCTGCGGTCGCCTTCGGCCTCGGCCTTGCTGTGCTGCCACCACAGAAACGCGCCGAGCGCGAGCAGCGCGACGATCACGGCCGAGGCGACGGGCTTGCCGTAGCGCTTGACCGCATCGAGCATCTCGTCCTGGCGCAAGGCCTCGTCGACCTCGCGCATGAACACGTCCTGCTGGGCGGCATTGCGCGCGGCGAGCTGATCGCTTCGGGACTGGGAACCTTTGGGACGCAGGGCCAAGACAGGCGAGCCTTCAGCGGGGACGGACGGTCGCGGTGTTTAGCGGATGGGACCGCCTTTGCAACGGTGCTGATCCGTGCCGGGAACCGGCTGAAGCGTGGGTGAATGGGCTACGGGAACTCCGCGCGTCCGAGCGCCTCGCCATAAGTCCGACGATAGGCGGCGATCATCCCGGCTTCGTCGAATTCGGCGCGCGCTTTGACGCGGTTGGCCGCGCCGACTGATCGGCGCAGCGCCGGATCTCCGGCGAGGGCGGCAAGCGCCGTGGCGAGATCCTGCTCGTCGCCCGGCGCGGCGACGTACGGCTGGTTCTCGGGCGCGAGCATGGCCCGCACATCGCCGACATCGGGGGCGGCGACGGCGAGGCCCGCGGCCATCGCCTCGACCATCGCGATCGGAAACTGCTCGCTGTCGGATGACAGCGCGAACAAGTCGAACAAGCCGATTGCCTCGGCCGGATCGGCGACGAACCCCGGCGTGTGGACGCGGTGGCCTAGCTCCAGCCGCAGCGCCTCGTCCCGGATCCGCACCCGCTCCGGTCCGTCGCCAAGGATCACCAGTTGCCATGGCTCGGGCAGCGCGGCGAAGGCCCGGACCAGCCGCGGCAAGTTCTTGACCGGGCGGAGCCCGGCGAGCGTGCCCAGCCACAGCTCGCCCGGGCGCTTGACCACGCGCGGCAAGGCGTCGGGTCGCGGCTTGCGGCCGTAGGATTTCGTCGGGACTCCGTTGGGGATCCGCCGCACCCGCGCCGCCGGCTGGTGCCAGACCTCGCGCGCGATCCTCTCGAGCCCCTGTGACGGCACGATCAGCGCCGCCGCGCGCCCCAGCGCGACCCGCCGGTACCAGTTGCGCGAGGTCTTGAGTCCGTCGGCCTCGTCGGTGTTGAAGCCGTCCTCGTGGTGGACCAGTGGCGGCAGTCGCAGGGCCGTGGCGAACACCGTGTGCGCCATCACCGCATCCATCGCTCCCCAGTTGTAGCTGAGGATCAGGTCGTAGCCCTGCATCGCCTGCGCCAGCCGCTGCAGCCGGCGAGGGGTCGGCCGCCCGACGAGCGACGGAAAATCCTCCGGAAAGGACACGTCGATGCGCCGATCGATCGCCGCCCCCGCGCCGAGAGCCCCCGCCTCGGCCGAGACGATCGCATGGCTCATGCCGCGCCCGAAGGCGTTGATCAGCCGCGCCGCGCGCAGCTCCTTGCCGCCGGCCTGAAAGCTCGAATGGAGGTGGAGCAGGCGAAGGCCGGGCACCGCCCCGCCCTCAGGCGACGCGCGCCAGCAGCCGCTCGATCGCGGCGATCGCCTCCGGCTCGTCGAGCGTTGGGGCGTGGCCGACGCGCGGGATCGTCACGGCCTCGGCGCCGGGCAAGCGCCGTTGCATTTGCGCCAGCGTCTGCGCCGAAAGGATGTCGGAGATCTCGCCGCGGATCAGCAGCACGGGCTTGCCGGCGAGCGCCTCGATCCCGGGCCACAGGTCGACCCCGGCCTCGCCCCCTGGCTGCGAGAACGGCTCGGCGATCTTCATGTCGTAGTCGAAAACGATGCGGCCGTTGCTCGACAGGGTCATGACGCGCTTGGCCATCCCCAGCCAATCGTCGAGGCTCGCATCCGGGAACGCCAGTCCTTGGGTCTCCTCGAGCGCGCGCGCCGCGTGCATCCAGGTGGGGAAGCTGCGGCCCTGGCCGACGTAGTCGCGGATCCGCTCGATCCCGGCCGGCTCCAGCACCGGCCCGACGTCGTTGAGCACCGCGCCGGCAATCCGCTCGGGCGCGGCCATCGCCAGGATCATCGTCAGCAGCCCGCCCAGCGAGGTGCCGATGGCAACGAACCGCTCGACGCCCGCGGCGGCGAACAAGGCCTGGAGATCGGCGATGTATTGCAGCGGATTGTAGCTCGCGGATTCCTTGGCGTATGCGCTGTCGCCGCGGCCACGCAAGTCCGGGCAGAGGACTCGCCAGCGCCCGGCGAGGCGCGCCGCGAGGCCCTCGAAATCGCGCGCGTTGCGGGTCAACCCCGGCAGGCAGAGGACGGGCGGGCGGTCCGCCGGGCCCGCGTACTCGCGGTAATGCAGGCGCAAGCCGTCCTGGCTGCTCCAGTAGGCGTCGGTGAAATCGGTCAT
>JAEKKO010000274.1 GCA_019510335.1 Novosphingobium sp.
CGGGATCAGCGGAGAGTTCCGCAAGGTTCAGGTCGAGAAGCTCGGGGCCGAGTTCGAGAGCATCTGTGCGTCCTCGCACGAAACGACGCAGCGCGATGCCGGCGTGGTGGCCGCTGGGACCGGTGCGGACGACGCGGGGGTTGGGCCTGTCGGCGAAGGCGAGGCGCTGGCCAAGTTCTCGGTCGATCTCACCCAGCAGGCGCGCGACGGCAAGATCGACCGGATCGTCGGCCGCGACGCGGAAATTCGCCAGGTCGTCGACATCCTGCTGCGACGACGCCAGAACAACCCGATCCTCGTCGGCGAGGCCGGGGTCGGCAAGACCGCGGTGGTCGAAGGTTTCGCCAAGCGGATCGTGGATGGCGACGTCCCGCCCGCGCTCAAGGATGTGACCTTGCGCAGCCTCGACGTAGGGCTGATGCAGGCCGGGGCGAGCATGAAGGGCGAGTTCGAGAAGCGCCTGCGCCAGGTCATCGACGAGGTCGAGTCGAGCCCCAAGCCGATCATCCTGTTCATCGATGAGGCCCACACGCTGATCGGCGCCGGTGGCCAGGCCGGGACCGGCGATGCCGCCAACCTGCTCAAGCCGGCGCTTGCCCGTGGTCGGCTGCGGACGTTGGCGGCGACGACTTATGCCGAATATCGCCAGTACTTCGAGAAGGACCCGGCGCTCACCCGGCGCTTCCAAACCGTCGACATTGGCGAGCCCGAGACCGACAAGGCGATCGACATGATCCGCTCGGTCGCGCCGATGATGGAGGCGCATCACAATGTGGTGGTGCTCGACGAGGCAGTTGAGGCGGCGGTCAAGCTCTCGCAGCGCTACGTGCCGGCGCGCCAACTGCCGGACAAGGCGGTGAGCCTGCTCGACACGGCTTCCGCCCGCGTCGCCGTCTCGCAGCACGCGACCCCGGCGCAAGTCGAGGACCGCCGGCGCAAGCTCGAGCTGCTCGAGGTCGAGCGCGAGGTCTGCGCCCGCGAGGCCGGCGGCCAGTACACCACCGGCGCGCGGCTGCCCAAGCTCGACGAGGCGATCGCCGAGGCGCGGGAGGCGGTCGAGCAGATCGAAGCCAAGTGGGAGGGTGAGAAGGTGGCGCTAGAGGCGGTGATCGCCGCCCGCAACGCGCTGACCGAGGCGCGCCAGCAGCCTGAGCCAACCGCTGCCGCGGCACCGACAAACGGCAATGGCGAGGTCGCGGTGCTCGAGGCCGGACCCGACGAGGACCAGCTCAAGGCCGACCTCGCCGCGGCGATCGAGGCGATGCGCGAGGCGCACGGCGACGCGCCGATGGTGTTCGGCGTGGTCGACCAGGACGCGGTCGCGGCGGTGGTCGGCGACTGGACCGGAATCCCGATGGGGCGGATGGTCAAGAACGAGATCGAGAGCGTGCTGACCATCGCCGACCAGCTCAAGCAGCGGGTCGTCGGCCAGGACCATGCGATGCAGGCCATCGCCAAGCGCATCCAGACCAGCCGGGCCAAGCTCGACAACCCGAACAAGCCGGTCGGCGTGTTCATGCTCTGCGGGCCTTCGGGAGTCGGCAAGACCGAGACCGCGCTGGTTCTCTCGGAGTTGCTGTTCTCGGGCGACGACAGCCTGATCGTCATCAACATGAGCGAGTTCCAGGAGGCGCACACCGTCTCGACGCTCAAGGGCGCGCCGGCCGGATACGTCGGCTATGGCCAGGGCGGGGTGCTGACCGAGGCCGTGCGGCGGCGGCCGTATTCGGTGGTGCTGCTCGATGAGGTCGAGAAAGCCCATCCCGACGTCCACGAGATGTTCTTCCAGGTGTTCGACAAGGGCTTCATGAATGACGCCGAAGGTCGCTACATCGATTTCAAGAACACGCTGATCCTGCTTACCTCCAACGTCGGCACCGACCTCATCACGACGATGAGCGAAGACGAGGAGATGAAGCCCGATCCCGAGGCCCTGGCGACTTCACTTCGGCCGGAGCTGCTCAAGGTGTTCCCGCCGGCGCTGCTCGGACGCCTGATCGTGCTGCCGTATTATCCACTGTCGCCCGAGATGCTGAAGGGCATCGTCCGCATCCAACTCGAGCGGATCGTCAAGCGCGTCGCCGAAAGCCATGGCATCGCTTTCACTTACGGCGAGGACGTGGTCGACCTGATCGTCTCGCGCTGCAACGAAGTCGCAAGCGGCGGGCGGCTGATCGACGCCATCCTCACCAACACGATGCTGCCGGAAGTCTCGGTCGAATTGCTCAATCGCCAGATGAGCGGCGACGAGGTGAAGGAGATCGCGGTGACCGTGAACGGCGAGGGGTTCGGCTACGCTTTCTCATAATTGAGCCGCGACAACGATAGCGCCACCTGCGGGGAAGCAATCTTGGTCACCAGTTACGATCGCGTCGCTTATCCGACTGCGCT
>JAEKKO010000275.1 GCA_019510335.1 Novosphingobium sp.
TCAACGAATCCGGCGGGATCATCGACGATCTGATGCTCTGCCGCTGGCCGGACAAGATCTACATGGTCGTCAACGGTGCGGTGAAGGCGGGCGATATTGCCCATATGCAGGCCAAGCTGCCCGGCGCGATCACGCTCACCCACATGACCGAGCGCGCCTTGCTCGCACTGCAGGGCCCCGAAGCTTTCGCTGCGCTGGAGCGAGTGACGACCGGCCGCTGGCCGCTGAACGCACTCACCTTCATGATGGGCGGCCCGTACGAGATTGAAGGCATCGACGCCTTCATCACGCGCTCCGGCTATACCGGCGAGGACGGTTTCGAAATCTCGGTCGATGCCAGCGCGGTCGAGCGCGTCGCCGAAATCCTCTGCGCGCAGCCCGAGGTGAAGCCGATCGGCCTCGGCGCGCGGGATTCGCTGCGGCTGGAGGCAGGCCTGCCGCTTTATGGCCATGACCTCGACACCAACATCGATCCGGTTTCCGCCGACCTCGGCTTCGCCATCTCCAAGCGCCGCCGCACCGAAGGCGGCTTCCCCGGCGCAGACCTGATCCTGAAGCTTCTCTCCGAGGGCGCCCCCACCAAGCGCGTCGGCCTCACCATCGACGGCCGGCTGCCCGCACGCGAGGGCGCCGAGATCTTCGCCGGCGATACCAAGATCGGCACCGTCACCTCGGGCGGCTTCGCGCCCACCGTCGGCGGCCCGATCGCGATGGGCTATGTCGACGCCGCCTACGCCGCCGCCGGCACCGCGCTTGAGATCGAGGTCCGCGGCAAGCGCCTCGCCGCCACCGTCACGCCGATGCCGTTCGTTCCACATCATTATGTCCGCAAGGGAGCCGCCTGATGACCCTCTATTTCACGCAAGATCATGAATGGATTTCGGTCGAGGGCGATCATGCCACCGTCGGCATCACCGATTATGCGCAGGCGCAGCTCGGCGACGTCGTCTTCGTCGAAGTGCCCCCCGCCGGCACCGAAGTCACCAAGGGCAAGGAAGCCGCGGTGGTGGAATCGGTTAAGGCCGCGTCCGACGTCTATGCGCCCGTCTCCGGCACCGTGACCGAGGCCAATTCGGAGCTGGAGGCCGATTCCTCGCTCGTCAACAGCTCGCCCGAAGGCTCGGGCTGGTTCTTCAAGCTCACTTTGTCCGATCCGGCCGAGCTCGAAGGCCTGATGGACGAGACCGCCTACAAGGCGTTCGTGGCTGGGTTGTGATGGGTTTCGGACCCCGTTTCGATGCACTAGCCCCTCCCCTTCAGGGGAGGGGTTGGGGTGGGGCAGTGAGGCCAGCGAACCGCTCGTGGGGAGGCCCCACCCCCAACCCCTCCCCTGAAGGGGAGGGGAGTTTCGAGGTAATAGGCTCTGGCTGCATCGGAATGGTCCAGTGACCTCGCCCAACCCCGCCAGCCGCTGGAACGTGGCCGATTATATCCGGAATGCGGCCTTCGTGCCGGCGCTCGGCGCGCCGGTGCTGGCTTTGCTCGATCCGCAACCGGGCGAGCGCATTCTCGATCTCGGCTGCGGCGACGGCATCCTCACGACGAAGATCGTCGAGGCCGGCGCGACGGTGGTGGGCGTGGACGCGTCCGAAGACATGATCCGCGCCGCGCGCGAGCGCGGGCTCGATGCTTATGTCCGCAATGGCGAGGCGCTCGAATTCGGCCCCGAGTTCGACGCCGCTTTCTCCAACGCCGCCCTCCACTGGATGCTCGACGCCAAGGCGGTCGCGGCGGGCGTATTCCGCGCGCTCAAGCCCGGCGCGCGCTTCGTCGGCGAGATGGGCGGGCAGGGCAATGTTGCCACCTTACGCGCCGGCATCCGTGCCGAGCTCGAACGCCGCGGTTATCCCGTCCCCGCCAACGACCCCCAATGGTACCCGTCGCCGGAGGAATTCACCGCCATCTACGCCGCCGCCGGCTTCGTCGACATCGACGCCAAGCTCATCCCCCGGCCGACCCCGCTCCCCGAAGGCGTCGCCGCCTGGCTGCGCGTCTTCCGCGCCGGCTTCATGGACGCGTCGCAAGTCCCCGACGCCGACCAAGCCGGGATCGCCCAGGCGGTCGAAGCCAGCCTCGCCCCCCAACTCCGCCAACCGGACGGCTCCTGGGTCGCCGATTATGTCCGCCTCCGTTTCTCGATGAGGAAGCCCCTCTGATGCGTTATTTGCCGCTTTCCGACACTGATCGCCGCGCGATGCTCGATGCGATCGGCGTCGCCTCGGTCGACGATCTGTTCGCCGACGTCCCTGCCGCCGCGCGCCTGTCCGGCCCGGTCGAGGGGCTGCCGATGCACATGACCGAAATGGCGGTCGAGCGGCAGCTTGGCGGCCTAGCCAAACAGAATCTCGCGGCAGGCGATGCGCCCTTCTTCTTGGGCGCGGGCGCC
>JAEKKO010000074.1 GCA_019510335.1 Novosphingobium sp.
TGGCACGCGGCGAGGGCTGGCAGCGCCAGCAGCGTCAGGATAAGGGACGGGCGGCGCACCGGCATGGCGCGCCTCCCATGCGCAACCGGAGTCCCGATGGCAACCGCCGAGATGCCCGCGCCGCGGCGCACCGCAGACCCCGCGCGATGGCGACGGCGGCGGCGCGGGGCGGCGACCGCCGTGCTCGTGCTGGCCGCCGCGCTGACGCTCGTCTGGCCGCGCTTGCGGAGCTACGCGACGCTGGCCGCATCCTACGGCGCCCACGTCGCCTGTACTTGCCACTACATCGGCGGCCGCCCGCTCAAGGACTGCCGCCACGACTTCGAGCGCGGCATGGGCGTGGTCACCCTCAGCGCCGACGAGCCGGCACGCCGGATCACCGCGCGCTACCTGTTCCTCGCCCGCCAGAGCGCCACCCTCGCAGACGGCGCCGGCTGCTTGCTCGAGCCGTGGCGGGGGTGAGCGAGCGCGCTCAGCCCGGCTCGGTGGCCTCGATCCAGCCGCCGCCGACGACCCGCTCGCCGGCATAGATCACCGCCGCCTGGCCCGGCGCGACGCCGTATTCGGGGGTGAGGAAGCGGATCGTCGTCGCTGCGCCCTCGCCAAGTGGGCCTTCGAGCGCGATCGGGACGGGCTTCGCCAGCGAGCGAATCTTGGCGGCCAGCGGCACGTCGGGGACGGCGCCGATGCGGTTGGTCTCGACCAGCCGCGCCGCACCGACCGCGAGCAGGCGCTTCGGGCCGACCAGCACGCGGCGCTCGGGCGCGTCGATCGCGGTGACGTAGAGCGGCTCGGGCTGGCCACCGATCTCGAGCCCGCGGCGCTGGCCGACGGTGTAGTGGATCACTCCGCGGTGCTCGCCGAGGATGGCGCCGGTCTCGGCGTGGACGATCGCGCCCGGCGCCTCGGCTTGGGGCCGCAGCTGGCGGATGACGCCGGCGTAGTCGCCGTCGGGGACGAAGCAGATGTCCTGGCTGTCGGGCTTGGCGGCGACGCGCAGGCCAGCCGCCGCGGCGAGCCGTCGCACCTCGGTCTTGGGCAGTCCGCCCAGCGGGAACCGCAGGAAGTCGAGCTGGGCGGCGGTCGTCGCATAGAGGAAGTAGCTCTGGTCGCGCGCGGGGTCGGCGGCACGGTGGAGTTCGGGGCCGGCGACGCCGGGGACCCGGCGGACGTAGTGCCCGGTCGCCAGGCAATCGGCGCCGAGCTCGCGGGCCATCGTCAGCAAGTCGGTGAACTTGGGACCCATGTTGCAGCGTATGCACGGGATCGGCGTGCGCCCGGCGAGGTAGTCGTCGGCGAAACGCTCGACCACCGTGCTGCGGAACGCGCTCTCGTGGTCGAACACGTAATGGGCGATGCCGAGGCGGTCGGCGACAGCGCGGGCGTCGCGAATGTCGTCGCCGGCGCAGCACGCGCCCTTGCGCGCGACCGCGGCGCCGTGGTCGTAGAGCTGGAGCGTGATGCCGATCACCTCGGCCCCGCTCGCGGCGGCGATCGCGGCGACGACTGAGCTGTCGACGCCGCCCGACATGGCGACGACGATCCGCCGCTGCGCCAATGACGACGGCAGCTGGAACAGCGCGGCGGCATCGAGGCCGGGAGCAAGGGCGGCGGCGGTAGCCATGGCGCGGCCCCATACACCGGTGATCGTCCTCGGGCAAAGCGACAGTAGTCGGGGAGCGCGACCGGCGAGATGGTCAACAGATGGTGAAGCTCCGCTTTACCCTCTCTTGACGGGCGCCGGGTTAAGCATGTCCGATGGATCTGGGAACCGATCGGCAAAACGGCGCGGCACTACCGTTCGACTGGCATGGCCTGCGCGCGCGGCTGCTGGCGGCGCAAGCCTGCCGCCAGGCGTTCGCCGATGCCGACGAGCCGGCGCGCGGGAGCTTCGACCCCGCCACGGCCCGGGCCATCGCGGCCTACGAGGAACCCTCACGGCCCGTTAACCCAACTGGTTTAGGCGATCGCAAAGGCGCCGATGGCACCCGATCGGTCGACGCCGCCACCGCGGCGGCCGGCGTACGAGGGCAGGATGATTGAAAACCAGAAGATCCGGCCGGCAATGGTCATCGGTCCCCTCGGCGAGCCGCTGACGCTCGACTCGCTACCGTCGCCGGACACCACCCGCTGGGTCGTGCGCCGCAAGGCGGAAGTCGTCGCGGCCGTCAATGGCGGACTGCTGACGATCGACGAAGTCTGCGAGCGCTACAAGCTGACGCTCGAAGAGTTCGCCTCGTGGCAGCGCGCCGTCGACCGCTCGGGCATGCAGGGGCTGCGCGTCACCCGCATCCAGCACTACCGCGACCTGTACGAGCGCCAGCACAAGTACTGACCCGCCGCGCGGTCCGCGGACCCTGCAGGACTCCGGCGAAACCATTCACATCTTGAACAACTGAACATTGCCACGCCACGGGCGCGGGTCTATGGCGCGCGCTGCGGCGCTTGCCGTGGGTGATCTATCGCGATAATACAGCGCCTCTCTTCCGGGGCTTCGCGACTGGCCGGTGACTGCGATGAATTACGAAGCCAGGATAGATGCCGGCGCGGAGCCGATCGTCGCGACGACGACGGCGAACCCGCTCGACGATGGCGCCGACGAGCGCCGCGGCAGCGGCCGCACCATACTGGTCGGCGTAGCGGTGTTGCTCGCGCTGGTCGCGATCTGGTTCCTGCTGCATCGCAAGCCCGCCGGCGTCGACCTCGCCGCCCAGCAGGCGAGCCAGGCCGCCACGGTCAGCGTCGTCGCTCCGGGGCGGACCACGGTTGCCGGCACGATCACCGCCCCCGGCACCTTGGCCGCCCGCCATTCGATGCCGGTCGGCTCGGTCGGCGAGGGCGGGCAGATCGTGCAAGTGCTGGTCAACGCCGGCAACTGGGTCCGCCAGGGGCAGATATTGGCGGTGATCGACCGCTCGGTGCAGAACCAGCAGCAGGCGGCCCAGGCGGCCCAGATCCAGGTCGCGGTGGCCGATGCCCGGCTCGCCCAAGCCAATCTCGACCGGGCGCTCAAGCTAATCGCCCGTGGGTTCATCTCCAAGGCCCAGATCGACCAGCTCACCGCCACCCGCGATGCGGCGAACGCGCGGGTCAAGGTGGCGCGCGCCCAGCTCGGCCAGATCGGCGCGCAGATCCGCCGGCTGAACATCGTCGCGCCGGCGGCCGGGCTCGTGCTCGAGCGCAACGTCGAGCCGGGCCAGGTGGTCAGCGGCGGCGGCACCGTGCTGTTCCGCATCGCTGAGGGCGGCCAGCTCGAAATGCAGGCCAAGGTCAGCGAGACCGACTTGGCCAAGCTCAGCGTCGGCGTCCCCGCCGAAGTGACGCCGGTTGGCGCCACGCGCGCGTTCCAGGGGCAGATCTGGCAGCTGTCGCCGACGATCGACCCGCAGACCCGTCAGGGCACGGCGCGGATCGCCTTGGCCTATGCCCCTGAACTGCGCCCCGGCGGGTTCGCTACGGCGGTGATCCACAGCGGCACGGTGGTTGCCCCGGTGCTACCGGAATCGGCCATATTGTCGGATGCCAACGGCAGCTACGTCTATGTCGTGAACCGCAACGATCGCGTCGAGCGGCGCCCGGTCAAGACGGGGACCGTCCTCGACGCGGGCATCGCCGTCACCGAGGGCCTCACCGGGACCGAGCGCGTGGTGCTGCGCGCCGGCGCCTTCCTCAACCCGGGCGACAAGGTGCACCCGGTGATGGCGCGCCGGTGAGGCACGGCCGAGCAGACCTGCCATGAACTTTCGCAACCTCTCGGCGTGGTCGATCCGCAACCCGGTCGTGCCGATCGTGCTGTTCATCGGCCTGACCATCGCCGGCCTGGTCGCGTTCTCGGCGATGAAGGTCCAGCAGACGCCGGACATCGAGTTCCCGATGGTGATCGTCATTATCAGTCAGCCCGGCGCGGCACCGAGCGAGGTCGAGAACCAGATCACCCAGCGGATCGAATCGAGCATCCGCACCATCGCCGGGGTCGACACGATCTCTTCGACCGCGTCCGAAGGCAACAGTCAGACGATGGTCGCGTTCAAGATCGGGACCGACATCAACGAGGCGGTCAACGAAGTGAAGAACGCCGTCGACCAGGCGCGCGGCGATCTTCCCGAAGGCATCCTCGAGCCCCAAGTGTTCAAGGCCGAGACCTCGTCCCGCCCGATCGCCTACTTCTCTGCCGTGGCCGACGACATGACTCTCGAGCAGTTGTCGTGGTTCATCGACGACACCGTCGCCAAGCGGCTGCTGGCGATCCCCGGCATGGCCGAGGTCCACCGCGGCGGCGGAGTCGACCGTGAGATCACGGTCTCGGTCTATCCGGACCGGATGGAGGCGCTGGGGGTGACCGCGTCGCAGGTCAACGCCGCGTTGCGCCAGGTCAACATGAACGCGGCCGGGGGACGCACCGAGATCGCCGGCTCGCGCCAGTCGGTGCGGGTGCTCGGCAATGCCGCCGACGCTCTGGCGCTGTCGCAGACCCAGATCGCGGTCAGTGGCGGGCGCACGGTCAAGCTCGCCGACATCGCCGACGTGCGCGACAGCCACAGCGAGCTGACCTCGATCGCCAAGATCAACGGCAAGTCGGCGGTGACCTTCAGCATTGCCCGCGCCCGCGGCGAGTCCGACGTCAGCGTCTACGACGCGACGATCACCGAGCTTGCCAAGCTGCAGAAGGAGCAGGCTAACAAGGTCCGCTTCACCCCGGTCTACAACAGCGTCGACTACACCAAGAAGCAGTACGAAAGCTCGATGTCGGCGATGGTCGAGGGGGCGATCCTCGCGGTCCTCGTGGTGTTCTTCTTCCTCCGCGACTGGCGCGCGACGGTGGTTTCGGCGCTGGCGATCCCGCTCTCGTCGATCCCGACGTTCTTCGTGCTGGACTGGATGGGCTTCACCCTCAATCAGCTCTCGCTGCTGGCGCTTGGCCTCGTCGCCGGCGTGCTGGTCGACGACGCGATCGTCGAGATCGAGAACATCGTGCGCCACATGCGGATGGGCAAGACCGCGTACCAGGCCTCGATCGATGCCGCCGACGAGATCGGCCTGGCGGTCGTCGCGACGACGTTCTCGATCGTCGCGGTGTTCCTTCCGGTCGGGTTGATGCCGGGCATTCCGGGTCAGTTCTTCAAGAACTTCGGGCTGACGGTGGTCATCGCGGTGCTGTTCAGCCTGCTCGTCGCGCGGATGATCACGCCGATGGTCGCGGCTTACTTCCTCAAGGCCCACGGGCACGAGGAGCACGGATCGGGCCCCTGGATGGACCGCTACATGCGGGTGCTGCACTGGTCGCTCGACAACCGCCGTGCCCGCGCCATTCGCGAGCGGCTGCGCAAGGTGCCTGGCCGGTTGGCCGATTGGCTCGGTGGCCTCGTCGTTGTCGCCGCGATCTTCGCCGCGCTCGTCGCAGGCGGCGGCGCGGCGTTCGGAGCGGCCGGGAAGGTCGGCCTGCCGTCAATGGTGACGCTGCTGGCCGGCCTCGTCGCCGGGCTCGTCGCGGCATACGTGACCGCCAAGGTCATTGCCGCCCTGGCGCGCTTGATCGGCGGCCGCTTTGGCGAATGGTTCGGGTTCATGTCGGGGCGACTTTACGCGCGGCTCCGCGACCACCGCGTGTGGATGATCGGCATCGCGATGATCGCATTGTGGATCACCGGGGCGCTCGTCGCTTCGATCCCCAAGCAGTTCTTCCCCAACGCCGACAGCGACTACAGCGCAATCAAGGTCGAGATGGTCCCCGGGACCACCCTCAACCAGACCGAGGCGGTGGTCGACGAGGTCTACGACATCGTCGCCCGCCAGCAGGAAGTGAAGATCGCGCTCGAGGACATCCGCGAGGGCACCGCCAACATCTACCTGAACTTGCGCAAGAACCGCAAGCGGACCAGCATCGTGTTCGAGCGCGAGCTGACGCCGGTGCTCCAGCGCATCCCCGATGCGCGGGTCTCGTTCCAGGAGCAGAACAGCGGCGGCGGCGCCGACCAAGGCTCAGGCCGTGCCATCAGCGTGATGCTGTCGGGCTCCAACCCCGAGCTCTTGCAGAAGACCGCGCAAACGCTCGTCCAGCAGATGAGCCAGCTCAAGGAAGTCGTCGCCCCGCGGCTCAGCGCCGACATGCGCCGGCCGGAGATCATCATCACCCCCAACGACGACCTCGCCGCCTCATTGGGCGTGACCACCCAAGCGCTGAGCCAGGTGATCCGCATCGCGACCCTGGGTGAGATCAATCAGAACAGCGCCAAGTTCTCGCTCAGCGACCGCCAGATTCCGATCCGGGTGAAGCTGCCGGTGGGCTCGCGCGAGGACCTGTCGACGATCGCCAACTTGCCGGTGCCGACGGCGAGCGGCGGCTCGGTGCCGCTATCGCGAGTGGCGACGATCGGGTTCGGCTCGGGGCCGACTTCGATCCAGCGCTACAACCTCAGCCGCCGGGTGTTCGTCGGCGCCGACCTGCCGCCGGGCGTCGCCAAAGGCACCGCCGACGCCGCGATCAAGAGCCTGCCGATCATGCAGCACCTGCCGGCCGGCGTATCGAATGCCCCAGCCGGCTCGGACCGCTGGCAGCAGGAGATGATCGGCGACTTCATCCGCGCGCTCGGCGCTGGAGTGATGCTGGTGTTCTCGGTGCTGGTGCTGCTTTACCGCCGGTTCATCTCGCCGCTCGTCAACATGAGCTCGCTGTTCCTTGCCCCGCTCGGCGGGTTGCTGCTGCTTGCCGTCACTGGACAAGTCATGTCGCTGCCGGTGTTCATCGGCATCCTCATGCTGTTCGGGATCGTCGCCAAGAACTCGATCCTGCTGATCGATTTCGCGATCGAGGAGATGGCGAGCGGCACCGCCAAGTTCGATGCGATCGTCGAAGCCGGCCACAAGCGGGCGCAGCCGATCGTCATGACCACCGTGGCTATGATCGCCGGGATGATCCCGACGGCGATCGCGCTGGGCGGTGACAGCGGCTGGCGCGCCCCGATGGGCATCGTCGTCATCGGCGGACTTGCCCTGTCGACGCTGCTCACGCTGCTGATCGTGCCGGCCGCGTTCAGTCTCGCCGACGGCTTTGAGAAGCGCCTCGGCCCGCGCCTGCGCCGGCTGTTCCTGACCTATCGGCCCGAGCACAAGCTGACCGCCCGCTACCCGAGCCGCGGCAGCGAAGCCGACGCCGGGACGTTCCCCGCCGAGTGAGCCGCGCCATCGCCCTGCCGGTGGTCCGGCGCGCGGGCATTCCGGTCGACCGCGCGCGGCGCATGCGGATCATCGCGACCTCGCTGCTCGCCGGCATGGCGGGGCTGTTCGCGATCTCGCGCGAGCTGGTCGGGCTTCATCCGCTGTGGGGATACGTCCTCGCCTTCAGCGAGGCGGCGATGGTCGGCGGTCTGGCCGACTGGTTCGCGGTGACCGCGCTGTTCCGCCACCCGCTCGGCCTGCCGATCCCGCACACCGCGATCATCCCGGAGAACAAGGACCGCATCGCCGATACCATGGCGACCTTCCTCAAGGACAACTTCCTGACCTCTCAGGTGGTCGCGCGGCGGATGCGGGGGATGAACCTCGCCGCCGCCGTCGGCGGGTTCCTCGCCGATCCCAGGGGCGGCGAGGGACGGCTGCGCTCGGGCGCGGCGAGCCTGCTCGGCGACGTGCTCGAATCGCTCGATCCCGAGCAGCTCGGCGGGATGGTCAAGCACGGCCTCAAGGCCCAGCTCGAGCGGCTGGAGATCGCTCCGCTGCTGGGGCAGCTGCTCACCGCGGCGATCGCCGACAAGCGCCACTTGCCCGTGATCGAGAGTTTCCTGCGCTGGGCCGGGGCGACGCTCGAGGCCAACGAGGAGCTGATCCGGACGATGATCCACGAGCGCGCCAACACGTTGCTGCGCTGGACGGGGCTCGACGAGAAGATCGCCAGCGCCATCCTCGACGGGCTCTACAAGCTGCTCGCCGAGTGCATCGTCGATCCCGAGCACCCGTTGCGACGCAAGGCCGAGGAGGGGCTCGAGTCGCTCGCCGATGCGCTGCTCCACGACCCTGAAATGCAGGAGCGGGTGGCGCGGATGAAGAGCGAGATTCTCGCCAATCCGGCAATGACCCGCTGGCTCGACGCGATGTGGGAGCGGATGCGGGCCGGGCTGCTGCGGGCGATCCGCGATCCCCGTCACGCCCTCTCGGGACAGTTCGGCGAGAGCCTGGCCGAGCTCGGCCGCGCCCTGCAGGAGGACTCCCGGCTCCAGCACCTGGTCAACCGCTTCTCGCGTCGAACCGTGGTCGGCGTCTCGACCCGCTACGGCATGCAGATCGTCCAGCTCGTCTCGGAGACGGTCAAGCGCTGGGATGCGCGCACCGTAACCGACCGGATCGAGGGCGCGGTCGGCCGCGACCTCCAGTTCATCCGCATCAACGGCACGCTGGTAGGCGGCCTTGTCGGCGTGGCCATCCACACCGTGGACGTGCTCGCCGGGTGAGTTCGGGACGGCCGTTCCTGACCACCGCGCGGCTCGAGCTATGGCAGCCGGCCGTGGGCGACGAGCAAGGTCTATACGCCCTCACCGCCGACGCCGCGATGCGCCAGCACCTCGCCTTCGCCGAGCCGAGCCTTGCCGACAGCGGCGCGCGCCTGCTGCGCAGCGCCGGGAGCTGGGCCCTGTACGGCTACGGGCCGCTGCTCCTGCGCCGGCCAAGCGACGCGCGGATCATCGGCAACTGCGGCGTGTTCCACTCGTGGCGCGGCTTCGGCAAGGGCATGGACAACGTGCCGGAAGCTGGCTGGATCGTCGCGCGCGACTGCTGGGGCGTGGGCTACGCCGGCGAAGCGATGCGCGCGATCCTCGCCTGGTGGGA
>JAEKKO010000075.1 GCA_019510335.1 Novosphingobium sp.
AGCGTGCTCGGAAAGAGGAACGGACATGGCGATCTCGTGAGTTGCACGCAGTCACTTCCGCTCGGGATTACGGACTATCGAGTGTTGTGTCCATGCGGGCTCCGCTGCCGTTGTAGCTGACAACGTCGTCGCTGGTGCGAAAACCTCGGGGGCCTTGTGCAGCTCATCGGCTATTGGCTTGGGCGGGCACTGCGCGAAAGCCAGACTCGCCCGGGCGATACGCCAGAGCGGTCGAGGGATTTATGGCGATCACAAGAGCGGCCGGTTACACACGTCGGGGAAGGCGATGTGCCCACCAGTCAGGGCACCCCGACGATTCAACATCTCGCAGACGCTGCTCCGGCGATGAACGGAGCACAACAGCCAACAAGTCGGGCAGCGGGGCTTTCGCTGCCAACGTGGTGCAGACGCCCAAGGAGAAGGTTTCAAATGGTCGCAATGCCACTCGCGCACGTCAGCTGGGCGCTCCTGAACAACGCCGATCGCCCCGCGTGCGACGCATTCTTCATGGACGTGTTTGGGGCGGAGTCGGTGTTTGAGATGCTGATGGCGCAGCTCGCCGGGAGCGGGTTCGACCGTGAGGAGCGGCTGATGGTGATCGGCAACACGATGCTGATCCCGATCGCGCCGGCCGGTCCGGGGGAACATCCCGATTCGCCGATTGGTGGGATGCTCCGTCGCAACGCCGTGCGTGGGCGCTGGCTCGGAGTGTCGTTGCGAGTCGCCGATCTCAAGGCCGCCGACGCCTGGTTCCGGGCGCGCGGCTTCAGGCTGCATTATGATCCCGGTGTCGAGGACAAGTACTTCCTGATCGGCCCGCGCCAGGTCATGGGCATGCGGATCGAAGTCATGACCGGCGAGCTGCCGAACGATCCGCGGGTTCGCCCCGGCTGGCACCCAGAGAAGTGGCGCGATGAGCACCCGCTCGGGATCGAAGGGCTGCAGAGCATCGGCGTCTCGGTGTCCGACCTCGAGGAAGCCCGCGATCTGTTCGCCGGCCGGCTCGATTGGCCGGGGGTCTCGGTGCGGTCGCTCGAAGGCGACGACGCCGATTGCGCGGCGTTCGGGATGGGCGACGCGGTGATCGAGGCGATGCAGCCGCGCTCGAGCGATTCCGCGCTGGCGCAGCATGTGCGTGACGTTCAGGGCATCTACTGCCTGACCTTCAAGGTCCGTTCCGCCGAAGCCGCCGCCGACTACCTGCGCCGCCTGGGGCTGAATCTCATCGGCGAACTCGATGATCGCTTCGCGATCGCGCCAGATCAAGCCTGGGGTCGGTTGATCTACTTCACCGAGAACACCGTGGAGGGCTACCCCGCGCTCGGCTCGAAGCTGACCCAGCCGGCTGAATTCCCGGCTTAACTCTAGAGCTAGTGGAGCCAACCGCGAGCGGCCGCAGCGGCGCGATAGCTTGGGCTGACCGGCAGCGCGGTCCCGCAGGGGAGCAATAGGCGCCAGCGGCGGCCGGCGCGTTCGGCTCGGTGGACGGCGCGCGCGGCGATCCATGCGCCGCGGTGGGTTCGCTCACCATCCTCTCCCGAAAGCGCCTCGAGCACGTCCGAGAAGCGCACGAGGAGCAGGCGCTGGATCCCGCCGGCAAGGTGAATCCGGCAGTAGTGATCCTCGGCACGAACCGCGAGCACTTGCCCGGGTGCGATGCCCCACCGCGCCAGCAACGGGACTTCGAGGGCCGCTGGCGCCGGGCGATGCGGGCGGCGACGCCAAACCGCAATGGTCGCCGCAGTGCCGGTCGCGATGAGCAGCGCTTCGGCCCAGATCGTACGCGGCTCGAGCGCGGCCTCGATCCCGACGAGCCGCAGCGCGGCCGCAATCTCCAGCGGTAGCGGCAGGTTAAGCAGCACTGCGCCGATCAGCGCGGTTCGGGGCCAATCCTCCTGCCGCGTCACGAGCCAGGCGAACCACATCTGCCACTTGAACGTATTCCAACCCATCAGCAGCAGCCAGAATGCGGAGCGTTGCAACGGCGGCATCGCGCCGGTGCCGAACGCCCCCGCGAGCGCCATCAGCGCGCCAACGGCAGCCATCGTGATTTCCAGCGTCGGCCAGCCGGGTAGCCGCGCCGCACGATTCGCGAAGCCGATTGCACGATTCGCGAAGCCGCTCTTGGCAAGCCGGCCGTCGGCAGAGACCAACCCCCTCATGCGGCGGACTTTGCCACCGCCGCCGAGGATGATGCAAGGAGGGAAGCAAGATGAGATTGATTGCACGCGCATCGGCCATGGCTCTGGTGCTGGCGGCTGTTCCCGCTGCGGCACAACGCCAGGACGTTGGGGCGCTCCAGGCGGCACAACGGGGGGCTATCGCCAAGCTCGCCTGGATGAACGGCCGCTGGCGCGGTGAGGCGATAACGCAGACGCCGACCGGCGATCATCGCGTGACCCAGACCGAGCGGATCGGCGACTTGCTCGGCGGGACGATCAAGCTCGTCGAGGGCCGCGGCTTCCAGGCTGATGGAACGATCGGTTTCAACGCCTTTGGAGTGGTGTCGTTCGATCCGAGCACCGGTAAGTACGCCTTCCATACCTACGCGCAGGGCCGTGCCGGCGACTTCGCCTTCACGCCCACTGACGACGGTTATGTCTGGGAGATCCCCGCCGGTCCGATGACGATCCGCTACACCGCTCGGCTCGCCGGGGGGCTGTGGACCGAGACCGGTGAGCGGATCGTCGTGGGACGACCGGCGCAACCGTTCTTCGTGATGCACTTGCGCCGGATCGGCGACAGCGATTGGCCGGAAGCGGGAGCGATGAGTCCCAAGTGAGGTGATTGGCGGAGACGACCGCCGTCGCCGCAGCGACGCTCAGGCGGCCTTCTTCATCTCCAGGCGATCCCAGATCTCGACCAGCGCGTCGGTCAGCTCGCGCATCATCGCTTCGCTGTGGGTCGGACCCGGAGTGAAGCGCAGCCGCTCGGTGCCGCGGGGCACGGTCGGGAAGTTGATCGGCTGGACATAGACGCCGTACTCGGCGAGCAGGATATCGCTGATCCGCTTGGCCTTGACCGGATCGCCGACCATCAGCGGCACGATATGCGTAGTCGAGGGCATCACCGGCAGATCGGCCTCGGCGAACATCTGCTTGAGCGTTGCCGCGGCCGTCTGCTGGGCCTCGCGCTCCTCGTTCGACGACTTGAGGTGGCGGACGCTAGCAAGCACGCCGGCAACCAGCACCGGCGAGAGCGAAGTGGTGAAGATGAACCCCGGGGCATAGGAGCGGATGACGTCGATGATCTTGGCATCCGCCGCGATGTAGCCGCCCATCACCCCGAACGCCTTGCCGAGCGTGCCCTCGATGATGGTGATGCGGTCCGCCGCTTCGTCGCGTTCCGAGATGCCGCCGCCGCGCGCGCCGTACATCCCGACAGCATGGACCTCGTCGATGTAGGTCAGCGCGTTGTATTTGTCGGCCAGGTCGCAGATCGCGTGGATCGGGGCGACATCGCCGTCCATCGAATAGACGCTCTCGAACGCGATCAGCTTGGGCGTCTCGGGATCGGTGGCGGCGAGCAGCTCCTCAAGGTGCCCAATGTCGTTGTGGCGCCAGACCTGCTTCTCGCAGCCCGAGTTGCGGATGCCGGCGATCATGCTTGCGTGGTTGAGCTCGTCGGAGAAGATGATGCAGCCGGGCAGGATCTTGGCGAGCGTCGATAGGGTGGCATCGTTCGAGACGTAGCCGGAGGTGAACAGCAGCGCGGCTTCCTTGCCGTGGAGGTCGGCCAGCTCGCGCTCGAGATCGATGTGATAGTGCGTATTGCCGCCGATGTTGCGGGTTCCCCCGGAGCCGGCGCCGACGTCGTGCAGCGCCTCTTCCATCGCCGCGATGACCTTCGGATGCTGGCCCATCGCAAGGTAGTCGTTCGAGCACCATACTGTGATCGGCTTCGGGCCGTTGTGACCGGCGAAACAGCGCGCATTGGGGTAGGCGCCCTTGTTGCGGAGGATGTCGATGAACACCCGATAGCGGCCCTCGTGGTGGAGTCGCTCGATAGCCTGGTCGAAGATCTGGTCGTAATTCACAAGGCGCACCTGTCCAACGCCGCGGTTGGGGCCGCGGTGACTTGTCAGCGCTTACCCGATGACCGCCTCAAACGCCAGCATCATTGATCGCGCGCAACTAATCCGTGCCGGCGGCGAAATGGGTCTGAACCCCGAGGTGACCTTTGGTCCAGGCGATGGCGTCGGAATCGTGTCCGGCGATGATCGTCAGCTGTGGGTCTTCGTTCTTGAGTGCGCGGATCGTGCGCAGCCATGATGCAACCGCGCGGCCATCTCCAACCGCCGAAACGAGGCCGAGCAGGTGCGAGGGTGCGCGCAGCGGGTCCCAGTTCTGATCGAGCGTGGCGATGGGGCCGGTGAACAGGTACTCACGGCCATCGGCGAGGCGGACGAAGATCATCTGCGATCCGGGCGTGCGGCTTGGGGCGGGGATCGCGACGACGCCCGGCGCGACTGCCTGTGGGCGGCCCTGGTCCAGCGTCGGCCGGGGCAGCGCCAACCCGCGCGGCCACGGCAGGGCGGAGGCGAGCGGGGCAGGCGGCAACTGAAGCGGGTTGAAGCGCGCCCGCTGCAGAACGCCTGGCGCGATCGCGGCCTGGGCCAGCAACCCGCTGAGCTGCTCCGGCTGCTCGCCCGTCACGAGGATCGTCGACGCGCTGCGCAACGCCGCATCGACCAGTTCCTGGCGCGATTGAATGTAGGCTTCCATGTGCAGCGCGCGCGCCGCCGCGGGGGTGAGCCCGCTGTCGATCACGATCGGTCCGCGGCCCTGCACCGGCAAGCGGAACGCGAGGACCCCGATCAGGCGGCGCTTGAGACCCGAGCCGGCGGCGACCAGGTCGCCCGGCACGCGGTGCCAGGCGACCAGCTCGGCTTCGATCCCGCTCGGCCCTGGTCCCGGAATGGCCGCGGCGAGACTCCGCAGCTCCGCGATCGAGATCGGCTGCGGCGCCGCATCGGCCGGGCGGTTGTCGAGCAGCAGCCAGTAGAACGGTCCGCCGATCAGGACCAGCAGGACGAGCAGCGAGAGGTTCAACCGCCTGGTCACGTCACAGGACCTCGCAGCCGTGGAGCCCGCGCGCGGCGAGCGCCGGGAGCAGCGCAGCGATGGACTCGTCATCGCGAGTGAACAGGGCGCGGTCGGTACCGTTGCGATGCATCGGCTGGCCGGCGGTCAGATGGGCGATGCGCCGGGCGATGCCCGCGGCGCCGTCGACCAGGGCGACGTCCGCTCCAAAGGCGGCGCCCAGCTCGGTGGTGAGCAAGGGGAAGTGGGTGCAGGCGAGCACGACGGTGTCGATCGCCGCGCCGCCCGCTTGGCTGCGCAAGCCGGCCGCGGCGCGGGCGCAAACCTCGGGATCGACGGGCGCGCCGCGCAAGCTCGCCTCGGCGGCGGCGACGAGCTCGGGCGCGGCGTGGCGCAGCAGCACCTTGTCGGCCGCAAACTCGGACTCGAGGCGGTCGACATAACCTTGGCGGATCGTCGCGGCGGTGCCGAGCAGGCCGATTGTGCCGCTGCGGGTCCGCGCCGCGGCAGGCTTGATCGCCGGGACCGTGCCGACGATCGGCACCTCCAGCACCTCGCGGACCATGCCGAGGGCGATCGTCGAGGCGGTGTTGCAAGCGATGCAGACGAGCCGTGGGCGGTAGCGCTCGGTCATCCGCCCGAGCAGCCCCGCCACCCGCGCCGCGACTTGTGCCTCGGTCTTGTCGCCGTAGGGTAGCCCGGCGTTGTCCGCGGCGTAGAGCACCGGCGCCTCGGGCAGCAGCCCGCGCAGGGCGGCAAGCACCGAGAGCCCGCCGACTCCGGAATCGAACAGCAGCACGGGCGCATCCGGCGCCGGCATGTCCTCCACGCTCGTGACCCGTCCTTCCCAGTCCCGCAACGCGCCATCTACCGCGCCGGGGCCGGTCAGGACAAGCTTAGACAAGGCCCGGCCTGCCCGGTAAGGACGACGGCGATGAGCGCCGTCGCTGCCCTTGCCCTCGGCTACCTGCTCGGGTCGATCCCCTTCGGGCTGCTGCTGACGCGGCTGACCGGGGCGGGCGACTTGCGCGCGATCGGCTCGGGCAACATCGGCGCGACCAACGTCCTGCGCACCGGGCGCAAGGGCCTCGCCGCGGCGACCCTGCTACTCGACCTCGCCAAAGGCGTCGCCGCGGTGCTCGTCGTCCGCCAGCTGTGGCCGGGGAGCGAGGCGCTCGCCGCATTGGGCGCGGTGCTCGGCCACTGCTTCCCCGTGTGGCTGCGGTTCAAGGGCGGCAAGGGCGTGGCGACGCTGATGGGCGTCGCGCTTGGCCTCGCCTGGCCGATCGGGCTGGTCTACGCGGTGGTCTGGCTGGGGCTGCTGGCGGCGACGCGGACCTCCTCCTTGGCCGGGATGACCGCCGCGGTCGGCGCGCCCCTCGCCGCGCTTGCCACCGGCAACGCCCGGTACGCGCCGGTCCTCGCCGCGCTGGCGCTGCTCGTCGTCTGGCTGCATCGCGCCAACATCGCCCGGCTGCGCGCCGGGACCGAGCCCCGCGTGGGCAAGGCTGGGCGCGCGTGACGCCGACCCGGGACGAGGCCTTCGCCCGCATCCGCCTGCTGCGCTCGCCCAACGTCGGGCCGGTCAGCTACGCCCAGCTGCTGCGCCGTTTCGGCGATGCCCAGGCCGCCCTGGCCGCGCTGCCCGACCTCGCCGCCCGCGGCGGGGCGCCCTACCGCCCGGCGCCCGAGGCGCGGATCGCGGACGAGATCGCCGCGGTCAAGCGGGCCGGGGCGCGCTACCTGTTCCACGACTCCCCCGACTACCCGCCGCTGCTCGCCATGACCGAGGGCGCCCCGCCGATCCTGATCGTGCGCGGCGAAGCATCGCTGGCGGCGCGCCAGGCCGTGGCGGTGGTCGGCGCGCGCAATGCCTCGGCCGCCGCGGTCAAGCTGTCGCGCGACTTCGCCGCCGGGCTCGCCGGGGCCGGGCTGTGCGTCGTCTCCGGCCTCGCCCGCGGGATCGACGGGGCGGCGCACAAAGGCGCACTGTCGGCGGGCCCGGGTGGCGGCGGCACCATCGGAGTGATCGCCAGCGGCATCGACATCGCCTACCCGGCCGAGCACGCCCAGCTGCAGGAGCAGGTCGCCACCGGGGGCTTGCTGGTCACCGAGCAGCCGCCCGGGACCGAGCCGCTCGCCCGCCACTTCCCCTCGCGCAACCGCATCATTGCCGGCCTCGCGCTGGGTACGCTAGTGGTCGAGGCGGCGCCCAAGTCGGGCTCGCTGATCACCGCGCGGCTTGCGGGCGAATACGGCCGCGAGGTCATGGCGATCCCCGGCTCGCCGCTCGACAGCCGCAGCCACGGCTGCAACCAGCTGATCCGCGATGGCGCGGTGCTGGTCCAGTCGCCCGCCGACGTGGTCGAGCTGCTCGGCGGCTTTGACGGCACCCCGCGATCACGCTTTCGCGAGGCGGCGCCGGCCTGGAGCGCGGGGGAAGGGGAAGACCTCGCGAGCGAGCCGGCCGACGTCGCCGGCCTTCTCACCACCGCGCCGGTGGGAGTCGACGAGCTGATCCGACAGTCGGGCGAGGCCGCCGCCGCGGTCCAGCTGGCGCTGCTCGAGCTCGAGCTCGCCGGGCGACTCGTGCGCCACGCCGCGGGCCGGGTCTCGCTCGCCGGGTGAGCGGCGAAGTTACCGAAAGTACCGCCCAAACGAAATTTCCTGGGCTCGCCCCGCAGGGGTTGATCGGTGACGAGACGTTTGTCGAAGGGCGGAACATCGGGAGAACGCTTGGCATGGGTCAGCGTGTGTAGGAAAGCCGGAAAATGCATGGCTTCGGCATCAGCCCGTCGACAGTCGTTCCAGCACCGGCACGAGCTCATCGAAATGATCGATCACTGCATCAGCGCCGAGCTCCTCCGGGGGCACGTCATGGAAGCCGAAGCTGACGGCCACCACCGGCAATCCCGCGGCGCGGGCGGCGCGGACATCGTAAGTGGTGTCGCCGACGAACGCGGCGGCGCTATCGCCGAGTCGGGCGAGCATCTCGTAGAGGGAATCCGGTTGCGGCTTGCCGCGTCCGACGCCGAGCGAGTCGCCGCCGATGATCGTGGCGAATCGATCGGTTAGGCCGAGCTCTCCGAGCAATTGACGGGTCAGCGATTCGAGCTTGTTGCTGACCACCGCGAGCTTCACCCCGCGCATCGCAAGGCCATCGAGCACAGCTTCCGCCCCGGGGTAGGGCCGCGTCTGCTCGGCGATATTGCGGCGATAATAATCCAGCAGGTCGGCGTAGAGCCGATCGAACGACGCCTCGTCGAGCCGCCCGCCGCTGCGCTCCAGTGCTCGGCCGAGCATCTTCCGGGTGCCGCCGCCGATCAGCCGCGGCATCTCGCCGATCGGGACCGGCGGACGGCCAGCAAGGGACAGCGCGTGATTGACCGCCGCGCCGAGGTCAGCGTGGGTATCGAGGAGGGTGCCGTCGAGATCGAACCCGACGATCGGGAATGGGAACTCAGCCATCGCCGCCGCCGATGGCGGCCCCTAGTGGAATCGGCAAGCATTTGCTGGCAAAGCCGCGAACGATGACCGCCGACACTCCGCCCCTCGCTATCGTGATCCTTGCTGCGGGCAAGGGCACCCGGATGAAGAGCGACCTCCACAAGGTGCTGCATCCGATCGCCGGCCGGCCGATGCTCGAGCACTTGCTGGCCAGCACTGCCGAGCTTGCGCCCGAGCGCCAGATCGTGGTCGCCGGCCATGGCCGCGAGCAGCTCGAGAAGGTGCTGGGCGACCGCGCGGCGATCGCCGTGCAGGATCCGC
>JAEKKO010000276.1 GCA_019510335.1 Novosphingobium sp.
GGAACTGTTCCTGCCGTACCTGTCGGGCGAGCGCACCCCGTTCAACGACCCGCACGTGCGCGCCGGCTGGCTGCGGCTCGACCACGACACCGATCCCGCTCGGCTCGCGGCGGCGGTGCTCGAAGGCGTCGCCTTCGCCCATGCCGACGGCATCGCCGCGCTGCGCGAGGCGGGCAGCGCGGTTCCCGAGCTGATGGTGATCGGCGGCGGCGCCCGATCGCGGCATTGGGGCACGATCCTCGCCGCTGCCTTGAGCGCGCGACTGGTGTACATCGAGGGCGGCGAGGTCGGCCCGGCACTCGGCGCGGCCAAGCTCGCCCAGGCCGCTGTGACGGGCGCGAGCGTTGGCGAGGTTTGCACCCGCCCGCCCGTCACGCACATCATCGAGCCCGACCCGGTTCTCGCCGAACGGCTCGCGCCAAAGCTTGCCGCCTACCGCGCCGCATCGGCCGCGGTCCGCACCCTCTGAAAGGAAGTTCCATGTCTGCCGACTACTTCGCCCCGTTCGACAGCGTCCGCTACGAAGGGCCCGACAGCACGAGCGACCTCGCCTACCGCTGGTACGACAAGGACCGGGTCGTGCTCGGCCAGCGGATGGAGGACGCGCTGCGCTTCGCGGTGTGCTTCTGGCACAGCTTCTGCTGGCCGGGCAGCGACGTGTTCGGCGCCGGCACGTTCCGCCGCCCATGGCACGCCGGCGCGAACGACGCCGCCGCGGCCCAGGCCAAGCGCGAGGCGGCGCTGGCGTTCGTCGCAAAGCTCGATGTGCCGTTCTACACCTTCCACGACGTCGACGTGATGGCCGAGGCCAACGACGCCCATGCGTTCCGCGCCAGCTTCGCCGAAGCGGTCGATCATCTCGAGGAGCTGCAGGAACGGCACGGGCGAAAGCCGCTGTGGGGCACCGCCAACCTGTTCAGTCATCCTCGCTACATGGCCGGCGCGGCCACCAACCCAGACCCCGAGGTCTACGCCTGGGCGGCGATGCAGGTCCGCGACTGCCTCGAGGCGACCCACCGCCTCGGCGGCGCCAACTACGTGCTGTGGGGCGGGCGCGAGGGCTACGACACGATCCTCAACACCGACATCGGCATCGAGCAGGAGAACTTCGGGCGCTTCCTCAGCCTGGTCGTCGACCACAAGCACCGCATCGGCTTCACCGGCGCGATCCTGATCGAGCCCAAGCCGCACGAGCCGACCAAGCACCAGTACGACTTCGACACCCAAACGGTGTTCGGCTTCCTGCGCCGCTTCGGCCTCGATGACGAGATCAAGGTCAACATCGAGGCCAACCATGCGACGCTGTCCGGCCACACCTTCGAGCACGAAATCGCCATGTCCCGCGCGCTCGGCATCTTCGGCTCAATCGACGCCAACCGCGGCGATCCGCAGAACGGCTGGGACACCGACCAATTCCCCAACTCGGTCGAGGAGCTGACCCTGGCGATGCTCGAGATCGTCCGCGCCGGCGGGTTCACGACGGGCGGGTTCAACTTCGATGCCAAGGTCCGGCGCCAGTCGATCGACGCGGCCGACTTGTTCCACGGGCACGTCGGCGGGATCGACACGATCGCCAGGGCCCTGCTGCGTGCCGCCGCGATTATCGAGGACGGCCGGCTCGACGCCTTCCGGGGAGAGCGCTACGCCGGCTGGCAGGGCGAGCTCGGCCGCATGATCCACGCGCCCGATGCGACCCTCGAACGCATCGCCGACGTCCCGCTCCAGCGCAACCACGGACCCGAGCCGCGCTCGGGACGGCAGGAGTGGTGCGAGAACCTGGTAAACTGGTTCTAATGACTAAGGCGGATAGGCAGACGACAGCCGCTACTTCGGCCGGCCGTCAGAACATCGTCGAGCCGCCATCCACTCCGATGGTCTGGCCGGTGACGTAGTTCGATTCATCGCTGGCGAGGAAGATCGCCGTCGGCGCGATGTCCTCGGGCGTGCCGAACTGGCCGAGCGCGACCTTGCCCAGCTCGAGATCGTAAGTCTTGCTTTCCTCCAGGTACCACTTGGCCTTGGGCGAGAGCGCCGAAGGGAGAATGGTGTTGACCCGGATCTTGTGCTTGCCCCACTCCTTCGCCGCCGTGCGGGTGAGCGAGCGGATCGCCTCCTTGCTCGCCGAATAGGCGAGGAACCCAGGCTCGCTGCGGGGCCCGTAGCTCGAGCCCATGTTGATGATCGAGCCGCCGCCATTGTCGCGCATGTGCGGAAAGCACAACTGCATCAGCTGGAGTGAGCCGATGAAGGCGGACTGCATGTCGATCATGCAGTGCTCCTCCATCTTCGGGTCCTCGATCGGCAGGTAGTCGGTGAACGTGTGGGCGTTGTTGACGAGGATATCGACCCGGCCCCAGCGCGACAGCG
>JAEKKO010000076.1 GCA_019510335.1 Novosphingobium sp.
CCAGCGTGGTGGATCGCCGCGAACAGCGGTTCCGGATCGTCGACCGCCAGCTCGACGTGCTCCGCGGCGAGCGCGTTGGCGAGGGCGGGCGCTTCTTCTAAAGAAGCGACCTCGATGATCACTCCGTGGCGGGCCCAGCTCTCGGCGGCGGTGCGCGCGCTCGGCAGCAGCGCCAGATCGACTCCAACACGGTCGGCGACGCGGTCGGCGAAATGGGTGTCATCGGTGATCAGGATGGCCTGCGCGGCGGGGTCGTGCTCGGCCTGGCTGAGCAGGTCGGCGGCGATCCACGCCGGATCGTTGCGGCCATCGGCGATCACCAGGATCTCGCTCGGGCCGGCGACCATGTCGATCCCGACGACGCCGAAAAGCTGGCGCTTGGCCTCCGCGACCCAGGCGTTGCCGGGGCCGGTGACGACATCGACGGCAGCCAGCCGTTTGGTGCCGTAGGCAAGAGCAGCGATCGCCTGGGCTCCACCGATCGGCCAGACTTCGTCCACTCCGGCAAGGTGCGCCGCGGCGAGCACCAGTGGGTTCGCCTTTCCGCGCGGCGTCGGCGTGACGACGACGATCCGCTCGACCCCCGCGACTTTGGCCGGCAGTGCGTTCATCAGCAGCGACGAGGGATAGGCGGCGCGCCCGCCGGGGACATAAAGCCCGGCGGCATCCACCGCCCGCCAGCGCGCGCCGAGCCGGACACCGACGCTATCGGTGTCGTCGCGATCGGCCGGCTTCTGCGTGGCGTGGTAGGTGCGGATGCGATCGGCGGCGAGCTCGAGCGCGGCGCGCAACTCCGGCTCGAGGCCGTTGAAGGCAGTGTGGCAGGCGGAGCCGCCGATCCGCCAGTCATCGGCCGCGCGGCCGAGATCGTGCCCGTCGAAGCGCCGGGTCAGCTCGAGCAGCGCCTCGTCGCCGCGGTTGCGGACATCGGCGAGGATGAGGGCAACGTCGCGGGCGACATCGTCGGAGCTCTCGCGGCGATCGTTGACCAGCCGGCCAAACGCCGTGGCAAAGCCCGGGTCGGCGCTCTTCAGGCGCAGCATCAGGCGGCTTTCCGCTCGGCCACGACCGCGCGGAAGCGCTCGACCAGCGCAGCAACGCGCTCGTCGGTCTTGAGCGCTGCCCGGTTGACGATGAGTCGGGCGGAGACGGCGAGGATTGTGCCGGTCTCGACCAGGCCGTTGTCCTTTAGGGTGCGTCCGGTCGAGACGAGATCGACGATCCGGCTGGCGAGGCCGAGCCCCGGCGCGAGCTCCATCGCGCCGTTGAGCTTGACCACCTCGGCCTGGATTCCCTGTCGTTCGAAATGACGGCGGGTGAGGTTAGGGTACTTGCTGGCGACGCGAAGGTGGCTCGCGCCGCCGTTGCCGCGAACCTGCCCGGCAGGCTCGGCAACTGACAGCCGGCAATGGCCGACGTCGAGATCGACTGGCGCGTAAAGATCAGCGTAAGCGAATTCTTCGACCACGTCGGAGCCAACGATGCCGGCCTGCGCGGCGCCATGCGCCACAAAGGTGGCGACGTCGAAGGCGCGGACCCGGATCACGCGCATGTCGGAGTCGACGCAAGCGAACGACAATGCGCGCGAGTGCTTGTCGTGGAACTCGGCATCGGGCACCACACCGGCACGGGTCATCAGCGGCAGCGCATCGTCGAGGATGCGGCCTTTGGGGACAGCGAACGTCAGCGGCGCAGGCGCGGTCGGCGGCATGGCGGCGGCCTTACGGTCGGCGCGCAGAAAGGGCAACTCCATGGCCGAAGGCGACGGCACCGGCAGGGCCATCATGGACACCGTCTCGGTCGAGCGCGCGCTCGACTGGCAAGCCATGCATGCCGAACAGAACGGTGCACCAGCCACCGCACGGGTGATCCGCGGGTTCGTCCCGCTGCTGCCGAGCAGCACCAGTGTCGGCGAGCGAATGCGAGGGTGGCCGGGCCTGTCGCTCGAGGATGCGATGCCGCTGCGCCTCGCCGGAGGCTTCCATAATCTCCACCTTTCCGGTGACGACCGGCGCCTGGGGCCGGTCTATTCCGGCGCGATCAGGGACCAGGTCGAGGTCGACCGGATCGTCCTCGCTGTCACGAAGGATCACGACAGCCGGCTCAGCGGCTGGCTGGATGGGCCTCCCCAGACCAACGAAGCCGGGCGCTCGGCTGGAATCATGGCGCAGCTGCTGTGGCTGTCGCAGCGCCTCGGACCGCGGTTCGAACTCAACGAACTCGGCGCGAGCGCCGGGATCAACACCATGCTCGATCGGTTCTTCTTCGAACTCGGCGGCATCGAGGTCGGTCCCGCGGATTCGCCGCTGCGGGTGGTACCGGAATGGCGGGGCGTGCCGCCACCGCGCGTGCCGGTGGAGATCGTCTCGATCACGGGATGCGACCTCGCGCCCATCGACCTGACCGACCCCGAGCAGGCGCTGCGGCTCAAGAGCTACGTTTGGCCGGAGGTCATCGGGCGGCTCGAGCGGATCGACGCCGCAATCGAGCTCGCCGAACAGCAGAAGCCGAACGTCGTCAGGGCGGAAGCGGCCAATTGGCTCGAGCAACGCCTCGCCGCGCCACAGCTCAGCGGAGTCACGCGCGTGCTCTACCACTCGATCGTCTGGCAATACCTGCCGCCCGAAAGCCGGATGCGGATCGAAGCGGCGATGGCCGCGGCGGGGGCGCGGGCGACGCCGGAACGGCCGCTCGCCTGGGTGACCGTCGAAACCAACCGCGAGACCTTCCGCCACGAGTTGCGCACCCGCTACTGGCCGGGCGGTGAAGATTGGGCGTTGCTCGGCGAAGCGCACGCGCACGGCGCGTGGATTGAATGGTCCGGCCAGTAGCGCGCCGCTACAATGCGTTGCTGCGCGCGATCCGGCCGTAAACGGCGGCGCTCGGCTTGAGCGTGCGCTTGAATGTCGTGTGGTCGACGCTGGCGAGGCCGAACTTCGGTTTGAAGCCTTGCGCCCACTCGAAATTATCGAGCAGCGACCAGTGGAGGTAGCCGATCACCGGCACGCCCTTGGCGATCGCCTCGTTAAGGCCAGCCAACACTTGAGGGATGTACCAGGCGCGGCGGCGGTCGTCGTCGGTTTCGAGGCCGTTCTCGGTAACGAACACCGGCTTGCCGGTCTGCTCGTAGGCATATTCGACCATGTTGCGCAGCGCCGTCGGCTGCTTGATCATCTCGCCCTGGTCCTTTGGCTCGACGAACGGCATCGTCGGCAGCGGCGGTAGCGGCGCGCCGGGGCCGGGGATCGGGACCTGCCGATAAGTCTGCACCCCGACGAAATCGCCGTGGGCCTTGGCCGCGCTCATCCATGTGCCGTAAGCGGCCTGGCGCAACGCCCGGAACGGGCTGCCGGCGTTGCCCGGCTCGAAATCGACGAGGTTCAGCGTCACCCCCGTCGGCACGTGTGGCGCCGCAGCCTTGATCGCGGCGAAGGATTTGGCGTGGGCTGAAATCAACTGCGGTGTCATCCCCTTGATGTCGGGGTAGTCCATCGTCACGAACCGGTCCGAGCCGGTGCGCCGGGCGGCTTCGGCGTGCACCCGCGCCTGCTTCTCATCCTGCGCCTTGAAGTAGTCGGGGGCGAAAGTGCGATAGGTCAGCCCGACCTGCGGTTCGTTGATCGTGCACGCGAAAGCGATCCCGTCGCCGAGCGCGCGGGCGGCGCGGTCGCAGTAGCGGGCGAACAAGTCCGGCGATTCCTGGTTCAACCACCCGCCTTTCTCGGCGAACCAGCGCGGGGCGGCGACGTGGAAAAATGTGACGACCGGGTCGATGCCGGCGTGGCGCAGCGCGGCGATCAGCCGCTTGTAGTAATCGAGCTCGGCAAGCGAGAAGGCGCCCGGATCAGGTTCGATCCGTGACCACTCGATCGAGAACCGGTAGGCGTTGAGGCCGATCGCCTTGAGCAGCGCGATGTCATCGGGGAAGCGGTGGTAGCTGTCGTCAGCGTCGCCGGCGCGCTCCTTATAGGTGGAGGCAGGCAGATTCTCCATCAGCCACAAGTCGGAGTTGGTGTCGTTGCCTTCGATCTGGTGCCCAGCCGTCGAGGCGCCCCAGCGGAACCCGCGCGGGAACATGCGGCGCGCCGGAGAGGTGAGCGCATCGGGCAGGCCGGCTGTCAGGGCAGCTGCGCCCGCTCCGGCAAGCACGGTGCGGCGATCAGTGTTCGGGAAAATCGCCACTGCTTCCTCCGACCTCTAGTGGGAGGATTGGCCTTACCACTACCGCGCCGGGGGGCAACCCGCGTCGTGGTCCTTCGGCGCATCCGCCCCGCCGCGCACGTCGCGCAGCATTCTGGCGAACAGCATCACCTGCTCGGGGGTGTAACCGGCGAGGTTGGTCCGGATCATCTCCGAGGTGTCCTTGCGGATCTGATCGCAGGCTTCCTTGCCAATCGCGGTCAGCGCCAGCTCGGTCCGGCGGCGGTCCTGCTCGCCCGGCCGTGAGGTGATCAACCCGGCTTCGGTCAGCCGCGCCAGCTCGACCGTGATCAGGCTGCGCCCAGCCTTGAACACCGTCGCCAGCTCGAATGGATAGACCAGCCCGTTGTCGATGCAGTTGAGGATCCAGGCGCCGCGGGGGCCGAGCGCGAACTTGCGGGTGACCGGCTCTGTGCCGTGGACCAGCGCCCGGCGGGCGAACGCGAGACCTTCGCAAACGAACCCGATGACGTCCCAGTCCAGATCCGAGACATCGGCGGGAGTGTGGGGCTTCCGCGCCAGCGGGCTTTCAACCCGCCGCAGCGTCGCTTCTCGGTCGATCAGCGGCTTCAATGGGGTGCTCCCTTACCGACCCACCACGTCAGCCCCGCGGCGATCGCGAGGACGACGGCCAGCGCCCACCACTTCGCACGGACGAGCGGCTTGGCATCGGCGGGAAAGGCATGATCGTGTCCGGTGATCATTGGCCGCACGAGGTTGCGACGACGCACCACGAGATAGAAGGCGATCGCCAGGATGTGCAGCGCAATCAACGCCAGCAGCAAGTTGAACGCGAGGTGGTGGACGTGCGCGGCGGTGCGGCCGTCGTCGAAGCTGACCATGTACGAGAGCGGCCCGGATTCGATGCCGTCGACGTCGACGGCGAGCAGGCCGGTGCCGATCTGGACGACCAGCAGCGCCAGCATCACGAACACGCTCCACCCGCCGAGTGGATTATGACCGGGCAGGGGCGGTTCCTCGCCCCGCAGATAGGCGGCGACCCCGCGTGGGCCGCGCAGGAAGGTCGCAAAACGCGCGGTGCTGCTGCCGAAGAAGCCCCACATCAGCCGAAACAGGACCAGCGCCATCAGCACCAGTCCCGAGGTCTGGTGCCAATCGAGGTGATCGTATTCGGCGCTCCACCAGGAAAACGCGAACAGCGCCGCCAGCAACCAATGGAACAACCGCGTGGGGCCGTCCCACACCGCAACGGCGGCGCGGCCGTTCACTTGGCTTTGAGCGCGAACGAATTGCATACCGCCTCGGCCTTTACCGGCCCGCCGAGAATTTGACAGTTGCCGCAGTCGGCCTGTGTGCCGGTGAAGAAGCTGCACGCGCCGCAGTGCTTGACCGGATCCGTCGACTTCTCGACGTACCCGACCGAGCGCCGGCGCGACTTCTGGCTGAACGGCAGGGCGTCGGCGTCGTAGCAGGCGGCGTCGGCGGCGAATGCGCCGCGCGCGCCGAGCAGCATTAGGGGCGAAAGCCCAGCAAGCGCCAGGAATTTGCGACGGGTATCGTTCATCGGTTCGTCCTTAAGGGCGCGGCGGGCTTTGGACCAGCTCGAGTTTATAACCATCGGGGTCGGTGATCACCATCACTTGGTATCCCGAAACTCCCCCACTGCGGATCGGCGTGGGGGTGAAGCCCGCCGCCGACAGCCGCGCGGCCGTCGCGGCGAGGTTTTCGATCTGCAGCACGGTCCGGTCATAGCCGTGGCCGTGATCGATCGCGGCCGGAGTCTTCGCAGTTCCATCCGACAGCAGGATCAGCGCGGCGCCCCCGGGGTCGCCGAAGTTGAGGATCGTCTCGTGCCGCTGCGGTGGCCCCAGCTCGGTCGCGAGCCGCATCCCCAAGCCATCGACGTAGAAGTGCAGTGACCGCTTAACGTCGCTGACGAACAGCGCGGGACCCATGACCGCGCCCGTCGCAGGAACTGGCGGCGGAGTCTGGGCATTGGCAGGGAGGCTGCCGCCGACGAGCGCGGCCGCAGCCGCGCCCGCCAGCACCATTGCACCTAGACGCATCAGGCGAGCATCTCCGACAGCGCCTTGTTGGTTTCCATGCTCTTGGTACCCCAGCGATCGACCGGTACGCCGTACGCCTGCTGGATCGTCAGACCCACGCGGCTGACCGGCGATCCCTGGCCGTCGACGTAGATCCCGGTCTTGACGCGGCCGCCGGCGCTGCCCGCGGTCATCATCGGGATGTTGTCGATGGTGTGGAACTTGGCGAACTCGGTTTCCGAATGGGCGAGCACGAGGGTGTTGTCGAGCAGCGTGCGATCGCCCTCCTGCACCTTGTCCAGCGCTCCCACGAAGTAGACCCACGCTTCCATGATCTTGGTTAGGAAGTACGTCGCGTTCGGCTGATAGCCGAGCTTCTGGTCGAGGACTTCCTCGTGAGTCAGCTGGTGGTGCGTCGTCGGGCTTCCGGCCCGGGTCAGAGACGACGCGCCGTTGTTGAACATCGTGTTGAAGACGCGGGTCTGGTCGCACGCCAGCGCCATCACCAGCAGATCGGTCATCAGCTGGTGATTGAGCATCACCGTCTCGATCTCACCGCTCACCGGAATGTCGGCGGGCGCCTTGTGCGGGACCACGCAAGCCTTGAGCGGCTCCGGCTTGGTCAGCTCGACATCGAGCTGGTTCTCGAGCTGGCGGACCGAGGTGTAGTACTGATCGAGCTTCTGCTTGTCGGCTGCGCCCACGGCGTGGTCGAGCGCCTGACGCTGGTCCGTGACCGCCGAGAGCACGCTGCGCCGGGCGAGGACTTGCGGATCCGGGGTAAAGGTCGCGCTGTTCGGGTCCTTGAAACCGAGTCCGAAGATGCGCTGGTAGAGCCCCGAGGCGGTCGTCTCCGACGGGTTGAGGTTGCCGCCGCCGCGTCCCGACAGCGAATTGCGCGCATCGCCGATCGCCGACACCTCGAGACTGGCGAATCGCGAATGCGCCCCGATCTTGTCGCTGATCGTGACGTCGAAGGATTCTCCAGGCAGGCCGCGTTCCGCCGTCAGCGCACGACCGGTGCGGATCGCCGGACCGCCGCTCGCGTGCGGCAGGTTTGGCGCGCCGTCGAGCGGTACGTTGAAGTTGCCGAGCACGTTGATCTTGCCTTGGAACGGCTTGATCGGCTCAAGCTCGGGCTTGAGGTCGTAGTTCGGGCCAGCCTTCGAGGGGAACCAGCGGTTCGGGTTGACGCCGAGACCCCAGAACCAGGTGCCAAAGCGGACCGGAACTTGCGCGCCGGTGGCGGCCAAGGCGACGCCGTTCGAATCGAGGAAGCAATCCAGCAGCGGCAATCCGACCGCCACGGCAGTGCCGTTGAGGAAGCCCCGAAGTGCGCTGCGGCGGGAGAGATCGAAGGCCATGAGGTGCTCCTTCCTTAGTTCGCGATGCTGACGTGGGTGGCGCCGGCATCGATCGGCGTCGCTTTTACTTCGTAGCTTTCCGGCAGCGCGGCCACCGTCAGGAACAGCGAGCGGATGCTGTACCCTTGGTTGGCGAAGCCCTTCTCGATCCGTTCGATCAGCTTGCTGTCCTCGTCGGGCATGCCACGGGCATATTCGAGCGCGCGCGAGGCGACGCACATCGTCGTGTCGGGGCTCGCCGCGAGCGTCTTGCCGAGGCCGATCGCTCCGCTGAACTTCGCGTCGTCGAGTTGGCCCGCGGGGTCGATCGGCGTGTTGTTCTCCATGGTGCGGAACGCGCCGATCCCGTCGAACCGCTCGAGGCTGAGCCCGACCGGATCGGTCAGCTTGTGGCAGCCGGCACAATTCTCGTCGGTCACGTGCGCGGTGAGCCGGATGCGTGCCGTGGGCATCGCCTTGTTGGTGGTGTCCTGGACCGCAATCTGATTTACGTTGCCCGGCGGGTTCGGAACCGGCTGGCACATCAGCAGCTCGCGGATCGCGCGCCCGCGCAGGGTTGGCGAGCTGCGCCCAGGGGTCGAATAGATCGCCAGGAACCCGGCCTGGCCGAGCAGGCCGGCGCGGTCGTCGTTGGGTCCGAAGGTATAGGGCTCCCATCCGCTCGTCCTGTGCACCGGCACCTGGTAAAGTCCGCCGATGGTGCGGGTCATGAAGGTGCGCGGAGTGGTGAACAGCTCACGATAGTCGCCATTGCGGGTGACGAGGTGGTCGACGATCGTCCGCAGCATCTGCTCGGGCAGCGCCTGCGCGACTTGCGGATTGAAGTAGGGATAGATGATCGAGTCCTTCGACAGGTCGTCGAACCGCTCGAACAGCAGCATGTCGGTAAAGAATGCGCGCACGCCTTGTTCGAAGCGCAACGAATCCACCATCTTCCTGGCGATTGCCGCCAGTTGCGCCTGATCCGTCAGCCGTCCTTCGTCGGCGGCCTTGAGCAGCATCTCGTTGGGCGTAGAGTTCCACAGCGTGTAGCTGAGGCGTGCGGCACGCGAGTAGTTGTCGAGCTTGAGCACGCCAGGGTGCGCGGGATCGGGCTCGGCCGTCTCGACCACGTAAAGGAACTTTGGCGACACCAGCATGGCCGAGAGACCGAGCTCGAGTCCCTTGTAGAATGAGCCCGTCGGGCCCGCGGCTTCGCTGGCCATCTT
>JAEKKO010000284.1 GCA_019510335.1 Novosphingobium sp.
GCGCCTGCCCTTGCACGAGCCCGATGGTAAGCATCGGCAGCTCCAGCGCGTTCAGATTGCGGTGGAGGATCTCGACGCAACGGTAGCCGTACGCGGCCAAACCATCGCGGTCACCGGCGCGGATCAATTGCGCGAACAGCTCGAGATCGCCGCCGAAGCAGAACACCCCGGGCGCGCGGCTGCCGAGGATCAGGTACTTGAGCCCGATCCGCCCCGGTCCGAAGCTGCTGCATATGAGATCCTGCCAGGTGACGAAGTCGTCCAGCAGCGACGGGGTGAAGCTCGGCCGTAGGCGTGGCCGCATGTACGTCCACAAGGCTTCGGCGGCGGGGTCGTACAGGACGTCGAGCTCGGCGAGGTTGGTCAGCCGCTCGGGAATGTGCAGCCGGTGGACCGCACGCTCAATCAGCGCTTCTTCGTCGTCGCCGAGATTGAGAGCCGGATTGGTGAGCGAGCCCCCCATGTCCGCATGCGTGTCGAGATCGCCGGCAAGCCGATCCATAACGTCCCCTGCGCGGTGCTCCGGCTCAGACCCCCTCGTCGACGGGCATCGCTTTATTCGAGGAATCTACATGGCTTATCCGCCGACATGCAAAGTCTTTTTTAATTCATTGTGGAGGCAAGACGTTAGCTGTCCCGAAACTGGGCAATGCCGGCTCATCCGGTGACGCCGAGTCGGACAAGCGCTTTGTCGAGCATCAGCAGCTGCCAGAGCAGCCGCGAGTGATCGGAGCGGCCGGAAATGTGCGCCTCGGCCAGCGTGGCGATCCGTCGCGGCTCGAACCAGCCGGTACGCGCAAGCCCCCCCCTCCTGGCGATTGCCCGAGCTTCGCCGGCCAGGGGACCGCGCAGCCACTGTGCGATCGGGGTGACGAATCCCTGCTTGGCCCGGAACAGCACTTCCCCGGGCAGATAACGGCGCATCGCCTGCTTCATCAGCCATTTGCCTTGCCCGCGGTGGACCCGCAGGCCCTCCGGCAAGGTGGCGGCGAACTCGACCAGGCGATGATCGAGCAGCGGCTCGCGAGCCTCGAGGCTCACGGCCATGCTCGCCCGGTCGACTTTGGTGAGGATGTCGCCGGGTAGCCAGACCTTCAGGTCCGCATACTGCGCCCGGTCGAGCCCCGATCGTGCCGGCGCGTTCCGCATCAGTTCGAGCAGCGGCTCCTCGGCGCGATACCTGCCGCGCAGCCGATCGAACTCCGGCGTGTACAGGTGATCGCGCAGCTCGGTGCCGGTGACGGACAGCGCCCGGGCATAGCCGGCCTCGCTGCTTAGCCCGAGCGCCTGGAGGGTTGCCTTGGCGCGGAGCGGACGCGGGGCCCAGTCGGCCTTCGGATAAAGCGCGCCAAGCGTGCCGAATACCGGACCGCGCAAGGAGGCCGGGAGGAGCGCGCGGACCCGGTCCTCGGCCCGCTGGAAACGATGGCGGCGGTAGCCGGCGAGCGCCTCGTCCGCGCCGTCGCCCGAGAGCGCGACCGTCACCGTCTCGCGGGCGAGCTGGCAGACCCGCCAGGTCGGCAGCGCCGAGGCGTCGGCGAACGGCTCGTCGAACATCGCGACGAGTTCGTCGATGGCGGCGAAATCGTCGGGCGAAACCGTCCGCATGCGGTGGTCGGTGGCGAAACGCTGGGCAATTCCGCGGGCATAGCCGCTTTCATCGAGCGCCGGGACGTCGAAGCCGATCGAACACGTCCTGACCGGGGCGTTGCTCGCTTCGGCCATGAGCGCGACCACGCTCGAGCTGTCGACGCCGCCGGAGAGGAAAGCGCCGAGCGGCACGTCGGCGATCATGCGCGAAGTCACCGCCTGGCGCAGCAGGTGGAGCAGCTCGGCTTCGAGGTCGGCGGGCCGGCCCCGTCGGCGCTCGGCGAACGAGACGTCCCACCACTGCACCGGGGCGGGCATCGGGCGGCCTTGGCGCACGTGGAGGTAATGGCCGGCCGGCAACTTGGAGATGCCCTTGAGGATCGAGCGGCTGTCGGGGACGTAGCCCCAGGCGAGGTAATCCTCGATCGCCAGGGGATCGGCCTCGCGGCGCAACAGGGGATGCGCGGTGAGAGCTTTGAGCTCGGAGCCGAAGATCAGGCTGCCATCCGACAGCTCGCCGGTGAACAACGGCTTCACCCCCAGCCGGTCGCGGGCGAGGAACAGCGAGCGCTCGACCAGGTCGTAGATCGCAAAAGCGAACATGCCGTGGAGCCGCGACAGGCATTCGGGGCCCCAGCGTTGCCAGGCGGCGAGGATGACCTCGCCATCGCCATCGGTGTTGAACCGCGCTCCTTCGGCTCTCAGTTCGGCGCGGAGCTCACGGTAGTTGTAGATCTCGCCATTGAACACCAGCATCGCTCGGCCGTCGG
>JAEKKO010000285.1 GCA_019510335.1 Novosphingobium sp.
TCGCCGCGTTCGCCGCCGGGTGCGACGAAGTGCTGCTGATCGAGGAGAAACGGCCGCTGATCGAGGAGCAGCTCGCGCACCTGCTCTACAACCTGCCGGCTGAGCGCCGCCCGCGCCTTTCGGGCAAGCGCGATCCCGACGGAGCGCCGCTGGTCAGCGCGATCGGCGAGCTCGACCCCGACCAGGTGGCGGCGGCGATTGCCGGACGGTTCGATGCCCTGATCGGAACACCGGTCCTGCAGCCGTCGCTCGACCGGCTGGTGGCGATGCGGGGTCCGGCAGGGCAGGGGGCGCCGCTCGCGATCCGTCCCGCGTCGTTCTGCGCCGGGTGCCCGCACAACACCTCGACCGTGGTTCCGGAAGGCTCGATCGCGTTCGCCGGCATCGGCTGCCACGGCATGGCCGCCTCGATCCCCGAACGGCACACGCTGCCGTTCACCCAGATGGGCGGCGAGGGCGCGCCGTGGATCGGGCAGGCGCCGTTCGTCGCGCGCGAGCACGTGTTCCAGAACCTCGGCGACGGCACGTATTTCCACTCCGGGCTGCTGGCGATCCGCGCCTGCGTCGCCGCCGGGGTCAACATCACCTACAAGATCCTGCTCAACGGCGCCGTCGGGATGACCGGCGGCCAGCCGATCGAGGGCGAGCGCTTCGAAGGCGAAGTTACCGCGCCGCGGGTTGCCCGCCAGGTCGCCTCGGAAGGGGTCGGGCGGGTCGCGGTGGTCAGCGACGATCCGGTGCGGTTCGCCGGGCATGGCGCCGAGTTCCCAGCGGGCACTAGCTTTCACCACCGCGACGAGCTCGATGCCGTCCAGAAGGAGCTGCGCGACTGGCGCGGCGTATCGGTGCTGATCTACGACCAGAGCTGCGCGACCGAGCGGCGGCGGCTGCGCAAGCGCGGCAAGGTCGCGCCGTCGAGCGAGCGGCTGTTCATCGCCAGCGAGATTTGCGAGGGCTGCGGCGACTGCGGGGTGCAGTCGAATTGCATCGCGCTCGAGCCGCTCGAGACCGAGTTCGGACGCAAGCGGCGGATCAACCAGTCGGTCTGCAACCAGGACCTCAGCTGCCTCAAGGGCTTCTGCCCGAGTTTCGTCACCGTCCAGGGCGGCAAGCCGCGGGCCCGCGTCGCGGCTGCCGGGCAGGACTTTGCCGGGGGTCTGCCGGAGCCGGGGGTGCCGGCGATCGGCGGCGGGACCAGCATCCTCGTCACCGGCATCGGCGGGAGCGGCGTGGTGACGATCGGGGCGATCCTCGGAATGGCCGCGCACCTCGAGGGCCGCGGCTGCTCGGTCCTCGACATGTCCGGCTTCGCGCAGCGCAACGGCTCGGTGCTGAGCCACATCCGGTTGAGCGACGAGCCGGGTGCGGCAATCGCGACGCCGCGCATTCCGGCGGGCGGGGCGAGCCTGGCGATCGGTTGCGATCCGATCGTCACCGCCGGCAGCGACGTGCTGGCGATGCTCGCGCCGGACACGGCGAGCGTGGTGCTCAACCGCTTCGTCGCGCCGACCAGTGCGTTCGCCGGCGATCCCGACTTTGCAGTCGACGCGACGATGCTGGCGCGGCGGATCTCCGGGCGCGTCGGCGCGGACCGGGTGCTGCCGCTCGATGCGACGCGCGCGGCGAGCGCGCTGCTCGGCGATGCTATCGGGGCGAACATGATGCTGGTCGGGTTCGCCTGGCAGCGCGGGCTGGTCCCGCTGAGCCGCGAGGCGATCGAGCAGGCGCTGCGCCTCAACGGCACGGCGGTGGCGATGAACCTGGCCGCGTTCGCGCTCGGGCGGGTCGCGGCCGCTGAACCGGATCGGTTCGCAGCACTGCTCGGTGGTGCGGGGCAGCGCGAGGCGCGCGAACCGGACACCCTGGCGGCGATGGTCGAAAGCAGGGTGCGCCATCTGGCGGCCTATCAGGACGCCGCGCTGGCCGAGCGCTACCGCGCGCTGATCGGGCGGGTGGCGGCGGCGGAGGCAGCGCTGGGGCTCGGCAGCGAAGCCCTGGCGCTGACGGTGGCGCGCACGTACCCCCGCCTGCTCGCTTACAAGGACGAGTACGAAGTGGCGCGGCTGCTGACCGGCGAACGCTTCCGGAGCGAGCTCGATGAGGCGTTCGGAAGCGAGGCGAAGATCAGCCTAAACCTCGCGCCGCCGCTGCTGGCGCGACGGGACTCGGCGACGGGGCGGCTGAATAAGCGGGCGTTCGGGCCGTGGATCCTCGGGCCGATGAAGGTGCTCGCGAGGATTAAGCGGTTGCGCGGAACGGCGCTGGATCCGTTCGGCTATCACCCGCACCGGCGCCGCGAGCGGGCGCTGATCGGGGACTACGAGGCGCTGGTGGAGGAAAT
>JAEKKO010000077.1 GCA_019510335.1 Novosphingobium sp.
TGGCGATCCGCGGCGGCCGGCCCGAGATCCTCAGCCTGCGCGACATCATCCAGGCATTCATCGCCTTCCGCGAGGAGGTGATCACCCGGCGCACCAAGTTCGAGCTGAACAAGGCTCGCGACCGCGCCCATATCCTGCTTGGGCTGGTGATCGCGGTGACCAACCTCGACGAAGTGGTGAGGATCATTCGCGGCGCTCCGAACCCGGCCGCCGCGCGATCCGCCCTGCTCGCCCGCGAATGGCCGATTGGCGACATCGCCGCCTATATCCGCCTGGTCGAGGCTATCGAGCCTGATACCGAGCAGGAAGCCGGCGTTTACCGTCTGTCCGAAGCCCAAGTGAAGGCGATCCTGGACCTGCGCCTGCACCGCCTGACCGCGCTTGGCCGCGACGAGATCGGCGACGAGCTGCAACAGCTCGCCGCGGCCATCGAGGAGTACCTCGCGATCCTTGGCGACCGGACCAAGCTCTATGCCGTGATGCGCGAGGAGCTCGTCGGGGTGAGGGACGGCTTCGCCACCCCGCGCGTGTCCGAGATCGTCGCCGCGGCGGAAGGGATCGAGGATGAGGACCTGATCGAGCGCGACGAGATGGTCGTCACGGTTACGCTCGACGGGTACATCAAGCGCACCCCGCTCTCGACCTTCCGCGCCCAGAACCGTGGCGGCAAGGGCCGCGCCGGGATGGCGACCAAGGAAGAGGACGGACGAGGGCAGCTGGGGCGCGTTGCACGTCGTCTTCTCCACGGCCAAGGGCAGCGTGCGCCGCAACTCGATGGACGCGTTCGCGAACATCCCGACCAACGGCAAGTATGCGATGCGCTTCGACGACGGCTCGGACGACCGCCTGATCGGCGTCGCGCTGCTGGAGCCCGGCGATGACGTGCTGCTCGCGACCAAGTGCGGCAAGGCGATCCGCTTCTCGGGCGAGCAGATCCGCGAATTCCAGAGCCGTACGTCGACGGGCGTGCGCGGGATGACGCTGAAGGGTGAGGATGAGGTCATTTCCCTCTCGATCCTGCACCGCGTCGGCGTCCGCGACCAGGACGAGCGCGAGGACTATTTGCGCCACGCGCCGTGGAAGCCCGATCGCGAGAGCGAACCGCGGATGAGCGAGGAGCGCTACGCCGAACTCGTCGCCAAGGAGCAGTTCGTCCTCACCGTTTGCACCAACGGCTATGGCAAGCTGTCCTCGGCTTACGAGTACCGCCGCACCGGCCGCGGCGGCCAGGGCATCACCAACATCGACAACATCGAGCGCAACGGCGAGGTCGTGGCGAGCTTCCCGGCAACTCAGGCCGACCAGTTGATGCTCGTCACCGACCAGGCCAAGCTGATCCGCCTGCCGCTCGAATCTCTGCGGGTGATCGGCCGCAACAGCGCCGGCGTGCGCCTGTTCAACGTCGCGGAAGGCGAGCACGTGGTCAGCGCGGTGCGCCTGGACGACCGGCCAGAGCCCGAGAACGCGGCGGAAGAGGCAGTTGCCCAAGAACTCGGCGGCAGCGGCATCGATCTGGTCGTCCCCGAGGACCACCCGGTGCGCGACCAGGATGTCGAAGGCGACACCGAGGAATGAGCGACCCGCCGACGCTCGCCTACAAGGTCCTGCTTGGCCCACAAATGGCCGAGCTCGAGTTCACCGGCGAGTTCGGCGGTTCGGGCGCCGACCGCGCCGACGGCTATATCCATCTCTCGACTCGCGACCAACTCGAGGAGACCGTGCACAAGCACTTCGCCGGGTCCGACGACCTGCACGTGGCGGCGGTCGACCTCGATGCACTCGGCGGCGCGGTGAAGTGGGAGCCGGCCCGTGGCGGCGAGCTGTTCCCGCACCTTTACGGCACACTGCCGCTGTCGGCGGTGATCGCCTATGGCCCCCTCGAGCGCGACGAGCACGGCCGCATCCGCCTGCCGGTCGCCGGCTGAGTCGCGACGCGCCCGCTTCGGTTGAAAACCTGGCGAGCTTGGCGCAAATCGCCCTCGCATGAGCCATGACGTCCACATCATCGGCGGCGGCCTCGCCGGAAGCGAGGCGGCGTGGCAGCTGGCGCGGCGCGGTGTGCGCGTGCGGCTGTCGGAGATGCGCGGCAGCGGCGAGCGGACGCCGGCGCACCAGACCGACGCGCTCGCCGAACTGGTCTGCTCGAACAGTTTCCGCTCCGACGACGATGCCAACAACGCCGTCGGCCTGCTCCATCACGAGATGCGTCGCGCCGGATCGCTGGTCATGGCCGCCGCCGACAGGGCGCGGGTTCCCGCCGGCTCCGCGCTGGCGGTCGACCGCGACGTGTTCTCGGCCGAAGTCGAGCGTGCCCTCGCCGAGCAGTCGACGCTCGACATCGTTCGCGAGCGGGTCGATCGGCTGCCGGACGCCGGGCTGACGATCGTCGCCACCGGCCCCCTCACCGCCGCCGCTCTCGCCGAGAGCATCGGCCGCGCCACGGGGGCCGAGGCGCTGGCGTTCTTCGATGCGATTGCGCCGATCGTCTACCGCGACAGCATCGACATGGACGTCGCCTGGATGGCTTCGCGCTGGGACAAGGGCTCCGATCTCGGCGACGGCAAGGACTACATCAACTGCCCGATGGACCCCGACCAGTACCGCGCCTTCCGCGAGGGGCTGCTGGCCGGCGACAAGTTCGAGTTCCGCGAGTGGGAGGCCAATACCCCGTACTTCGACGGCTGCATGCCGGTCGAAGTGATGGCCGAGCGCGGCGAGGACACGCTGCGCTTCGGCCCGATGAAGCCGGTCGGCCTCGACAATCCGCGCACCGGCCGCTGGCCTTACGCCGTCGTCCAGCTGCGCCAGGACAACAAGCTCGGGACGTTGTGGAACATGGTCGGGTTCCAGACCAAGCTCAAGCACGCCGAGCAAGTCCGGCTATTCCGCACTATTCCGGGGCTCGAGCAGGCCGAGTTCGCCCGGCTCGGCGGCCTCCACCGCAACACCTTCCTCAATTCGCCGCTGCTGCTCGACCGGCAGCTGCGGCTCAACTCGGCACCCCACATTCGCTTCGCCGGGCAGATCACCGGGTGCGAGGGATATGTCGAGAGCGCCGCGGTCGGGCTACTCTCCGGATTGATGGCCGCAGCGGAGTTCGCCGGGCGAAGCTGGGACGCTCCGCCGCGGACGACCGCGCTCGGCGCGCTGCTCTCCCACATCACCGGCGATGCCGAAGCGGCAAGTTATCAGCCGATGAATGTCAACTTCGGGCTGTTCCCGCCGGTCGAAGCGGCGATCCGCAAGAAGCAGCGCAAGGCCGCTTACACGGACCGGGCGAAGCGCGACTTACTGGACTGGATCGGACTCGTCGCCGCCTGAACCGTCGTCCTCGTCATCGCCGGCATGTACGCGCTTGGGGGCCGGACAGCGCAGTGGCGCCTTGTGCGGCTTGGGCCTGGTCGCGACGAACTCTTCCCGGCTGAGCCATCCGTCGCCGTTCTTGTCGGCGACCTTGAAGCGAGTGGACGTGCGCACCGACCACTCTTCGAAGGTGAGCAGGTTGTCATGGTTGACGTCGAGCTTGTGGAACGCGGCAACCCGGGGCCCGAGCATCTCAAGCAAGGTGACCTTGCTATCGCGGTTGCGGTCGAGCCGGTCGAAGCGGCGCTGCTCCTTTGTCACCTCGCTGACCACCGGCGGCGCAGGGCCGCGACGACCGGCGGTAGCGGCGAACGGAAGCGGCTCGTCACCCGACGCCGGGCTCGGCGGCGGCGCGCCGATGGTCGGCGGGAGCGCATTGCGCTGGGACTCGGCCCGCCCCTGCCACCAGAAAATGCCGGCGCTGACCAGCAGCAGCGTCGCCAGCGCGCCGAGCACGATCCGATTCATCGCCGCCTTCCCCTGCAGCTGCCCCGCGGCGACGATAGCCTAGCGGCCAAACAAGCCAAGCCGGATTGCCGCGATGGCATCCGTGGGCCTGTGAGCGAGGTCCGCACGGCGCAAGCGCCGCCATGCGAGTCCGTGCAGGATCGCGAGCGGGCGCAGCGAACGCGGCAATCGGGCGCGCGCCGGTCGCTGAGTGACGAGGCCGATCACCGTTGTCCGCTCTTCGGGATCGCGAACGTGCTCTGCGAGATCGGTCAAGGCCCAATCAGCGCCGAGGCGTTCGGCAATTGCGGCAGTGGGCTGCGCTCCGGCCAGACGCGCGATCGCCGCGGCCATTCGCCCTCTCCCGCTCGCGAATTCCTCGGCCGCAGCGGCCGTCAGCGGAGGTTCGGCGAGCAGGGCTTCCCACCCGTCGACCAGCGCCACGAGCGCCGCGCGCTCGTCGTCCCATGCGGTCAGGCTGGCCAGGAGCGGCTCGCCCTTGGGCCAGCGCGTCGCCGGCTCGGCGAAACGCTCCCGCCACCAGGCAAGCCGCAATTGCGCCAGGACTGGCTCGCGCGCCTTGGCGACGATGCCCGCCAACCGCCCATCCAACGCGAAGAAGCCGAGCCACAGCGGCCGCACGGCACGCGGGGCATAGGCAAGCGCCAAGCGCTGCAGCGGCGCCAGCTCGCCTGCGCCATTGCTCAGCGGTAGCAGACCTTCTTCACCGCCGCGACGATCCGCGGCACGTCGATCAGCGCCGCCTTCTCGAGGTTCGCCGCGTAAGGCAGCGGCACGTTTTCGTCGCAGACGCGCAGCACCGGTGCGTCGAGGAAGTCGAAGCCGTCCTCCATGCAAATCGCCATGATCTCGGCGGCGATCGAGCAAGTCGGCCAGCCTTCTTCCGCGATCACCAGGCGATTGGTCCGGGCCAGGCTCGCCAGCACCGCCTCGCGATCGAGCGGGCGCAGCGTCCGCAGGTCGAGGACTTCGGCCTCAATGCCGTCGCCGGCGAGCTGCTCGGCCGCCTCCAGCGCCAGTCCGACCGCGATCGAATAGGCAACGATCGTCACGTCGCGGCCCTCGCGGACGATCCGGGCCTTGCCGATCGGGAGGACGTGATCGTCGAGCTCTGGCAGCTCGAACGTGCGGCCGTAAACCAGCTCGTTTTCGAGAAAGATCACCGGGTCGTCGCTGCGGATTGCCGCCTTGAGCAGGCCTTTGGCGTCGGACGCATCGTAAGGGGCGATCACCACCAGGCCCGGCACCGCGGCGTACCACGGCGCATAGTTTTGGCTATGCTGAGCGCCGACCCGCGCCGCCGCCCCGTTGGGCCCGCGGAACACCACCGGGCAGCGCATCTGGCCGCCCGACATGTAGTTGGTCTTGGCCGCCGAGTTGATCAGGTGATCGATCGCCTGCATCGCGAAATTGAAGGTCATGAACTCGACGATCGGCCGCAGGCCGCCCATCGCGGCGCCGGTGCCGATCCCGGCGAAGCCATACTCGGTGATCGGCGTGTCGATCACCCGCTTCGGCCCGAATTCCTCGAGCAGACCCTGTGTCACCTTATAGGCGCCCTGGTACTCGGCGACTTCCTCGCCCATCACGAAAACCCGGTCATCGCGGCGCATTTCCTCGGCCATGGCATCGCGCAGCGCCTCGCGGACGGTGACCGTCGCCATGTTGGTGCCGCGCGGAATCTCCGGATCGCGCGCCGGCCTCGCTTCTGCCGCGAGCTGACTCGTGCCGGTTTCCGCCTTCTTCGGCGCCGGAGTCTGCTCTCCCTTGGGATCGGCTGCCGGCGGGGCGGACTCGTCGGCCTTTTGCTCGCGCTCGGTGGTGGTCCCTGCCGGCGGCTGTGCGGTCGCAGGTGCAGGCGCCGGAGCGCCGTTGTCGGATTCATCCTCGCCGGTGATCGTCGCGATGACGGTGCCGACCTTCACCCCTTCGGTTCCGGCGGGGACGAGGATCCGCGCGATCTTGCCCTCGTCAACCGCTTCGAATTCCATCGTCGCCTTGTCGGTCTCGATCTCGGCGAGGATATCGCCCGACTTCACCTCATCGCCTTCCTTGACCAGCCATTTGGCCAGCGTGCCCTCTTCCATGGTCGGGGAGAGCGCCGGCATCTTCAGCTCGAGCGACATCAATAGCTCTCCACCAGGACGTCGGTGTAGAGTTGTTCGAGCGCCGGCTCGGGCGAGTTCTCGGCGAAGTCGGCGGCCTCCGTGACGATGGCACGGGTCTGCTTGTCGATTTCCTTGATCCGCTCCTCGGGCACGCCGCGGGCGAGCAGCTCGGTCTTGGCGCCCTCGATCGGATCGTGCTTCTCGCGCATCTCCTGGACTTCCTCGCGGCTGCGGTACTTGGCCGGGTCGGACATCGAGTGGCCGCGATAACGATAGGTGTTGAGCTCCATCAGCACCGGACCGTTGCCCTTGCGGACGAAGTCGAGCGCAACCTCGGCGGCCTGGCGGACTTCGAGCACGTCCATCCCGTTGACGTCCAGGCCCGGGATGCGGAAGGCCGTGCCGCGGCGGTAGAACTCGGTTTCGGCCGAGCTGCGCTTGACCGCAGTGCCCATCGCATAGCCGTTGTTCTCGATCACGAAGACCACCGGCAGCTTCCACAGCGAGGCCATGTTGAAGCTCTCGTAGACCTGGCCCTGGTTCGCCGCCCCGTCGCCGAAGTAGGTCATGCAGACGCCGCCGTCCTCGCGATACTTGTGAGCGAACGCGAGTCCGGTGCCGAGCGGCACTTGCGCCCCGACGATGCCATGCCCGCCGTAAAAATGATGCTCAAGGCTGAACATGTGCATCGAGCCGCCCTTGCCCTTCGAGATGCCCGCCTGGCGCCCGGTCAGTTCGGCCATGATCAGCTTGGGATCGATCCCGTAGGCGAGCATGTGGCCATGATCGCGATAGCCGGTGATCACGCTGTCCTTGTCCGGATCGAGCGCCGACTGCAGCCCGACCGCGACCGCCTCCTGGCCGATGTAGAGGTGGCAGAATCCGCCGACCAGCCCGAGACCGTAAAGCTGCCCGGCCTTCTCCTCGAAGCGGCGGATAAGGACCATCTGCTGGTAGAACCGCAGCAGTTCGTCGTCGCTCGCCGGGTAATGGCGGCTGGTCGAATGCGCTTCCTGGAGACTGCGGAGCTGGAACCCGTCGTCGTCGGGTTCGGTCTGGGCAGCGGCAGCGGCAGCGCCACCGGAAGTCTTGGCCAAGTCAGCTTCCTTTGCGAAACAACACGTCGTACGACGCCGCTATAGGCGCAACCCAAACGCGGGGAAACGCCCTGTACGGAATTGTCGCGGCTTGGAAGTGGTCGGCATCGACAATCGCAAGACAGGTGCAGCTCACGCCAGTATCAGTGGAGCAGCATCACCATCTCGTCCGGATGGACGACGTTGAGGTTGCTGCGCAGCAGCTCGCCGGCAAGGTCCGGGTCGGTATGGCGCGGGTCGAGCAGCGCGACGCGATTCCTGAGCTCGTCCCGTTCGGCGCTGAGCCGGCGGATTTCGGACTGACGCTCGTTGAGCAGGCGGTGGTTCTCACCCCAGGCAAGCACCCCGCTGGGACCAGCGAGGGCAAAGGCGGCCAGGACCAGCAAGCACAACAATGCGACGCCGCGCTTGACGCTTTCCTTCGCCAGTTTTGGAGTCCCCGCGCGCATTGCCATCGCTGCGACAGAATCACATTCGATTCAGGGGTTCAAGCGAAAAACAGGTGAAACGGTGAAAAGTCTGGTGGATGGGTCGTTGGCTGCCTCACGCGCACAGCAGCGCCTTGCCGCAGGCCGCGGCCAAGGCGGCGGCGACCTGGTCCGCGGCGATGCCGTGTTCGCCGGCTTGCAGCTCGGCCAGCGTACGCGTGCCGTCCGCGGCGAGCAGCAGCGCGCGCAAATCGGGTTGCTCGATGGACAGGAACTTGTGGTCGAGCCGGCACACGAGCCGATCGCCGCGCGCGAGCATTGCCCTCGCCAGCGGGCTCGTCTGAGGCCGCTCGCCCGGAAGCGCGATCATCGGACCCGGATCGGGGTGCAGCCGCAGGTAGCCTTGTCCAAAGATCACGAGCAGCGCGCGCAATTCCTCGATTGTCTGGGCAATCCGCCGGACGGGGATTCGCTGCGGAAGCTCGGGAGTGAGCGCCGTGATCCGTTCGGCAATTTCAGGCACCTGGATCTCGATGACGTCCTTGTCAGCCTGGAAACTGCCGTCGGGATTGCGCGTCATGTCCCACGTCGCCCACAAGTCGGCGATCCGCATCGGGTCGATCCGCCGGTCGATCGGTTGCTCGCGGCGAACGAAAGTGGAGTAGCGGAAGAACCGAGTGACCGCGTAGTCTTCGAGTTGCGCGACGTGGCGTACCTGTTCGTCGGCCTCGACGCTGGTGGACGCTTGGCCTTCCGCGTCGTCGTCGAGAAACCCGTCGAAGAACCTGCGGTGGGCGACGTCGCTCAGGTAACGCATTCCGGAGCGTTCAGCGGCGCGGATCACGTCGGTCAACGATTGCGGATGGAACTCCTCGCCGAGCTCGTCATGGAACAGCACGGCCGGGTTGCGGTCGAGCATCGTCGCGGCGTACGTGCGCAGGCCCGCTCGCAAGGCGTCGTCCCCGGTCGGCAGCTCGGTGTAGCGCTGGAGGAACGCCCTGGCCCGCTCCATTCGTGCGTCCGGCTCGGTTTCGTCGCCGATCGCCTCGAGCAGCATGTCGCGCATGATCAGGCGAACGTGGCCACCAGGCATCGCGTTGTAGCTGATGATCGCTACCCCGCGTTCCGCGAGGACATGGTCGATCAGGGACATGATCGCCTCGCGGACGCCAGGTGGAACCCACGCGTAGATGCCGTGGGCGATGACGTAGTCGAACGAGCGGGCCGGGTAGCGGCGGTGCGCCTCGAGGATGTCGTCGACGACCAAATGGGCGTTGCCCAGCCCGGCGCCGGCGATGAGCGACTGGCCCCTGGCGATCGCGGTCTCCGCCAGATCGAAGCCGTGACAGTCGCTGTGCGGATAGGCGGCGGCGAAGGCGATCAGGTTCAGGCAATCCCCGCCCGCGATCTCCAGCACCCGGGCGCGCTCGAGGGGCGCAGGCTCGAGCCCGGCGAGGCGCGCGGCGACCGCCATCCTGCCGGGATGCGTGCGGGGAAACAGCGCAGTCGGATAAGCGACGCGATCGTAACTGGTGACCAAGATTGCTTCCCCGCAGGTGGCGCTATCGTTGTCGCGGCTCAATTATGAGAAAGCGTAGCCGAACAGGTATTCATTATCTTATCAATGTCATTGATATTTCGATCGACTATGCTCATACTCCGCATCATGCTGTTTACAAGTGCTTTGTTCGCTCGCTCGCGGTCAAGATCATCGAGTCGGGTATCAAATGCTTCATCAAGTGCTCGAGAATAGGTATAGCCCGCGTTTGCAATTGCAGAAGCAGCTCCGACCCAAGCCGCTTTGGCGCTGTGTTTCATGTATTCAAGGCTCATCTGCGCGATTTGTGGCCCAAATTGGAGAAATATGATCTGCAAGGTTTTCGGTTATCTTGATGAATCACTGAGTTTATAATATCAACATTTATGAGTTGCAGTTCGACAGCATTTTTCGCACTCTTATCGCTGACGAGCTTTGAATTGGCAGTTCCCGCGACGGAGATGGCAGTGGAAACCCAATCGGTCTTTTGGCCGTATAACGAGGATGCCGTTGAACCAGCCATAGCCATGCTTGCACTTAGCCCCTTCGAGACGATACCTACGTTCTTGAGTCCGGCAGCATCACCAAGTGCACCTGCCATGTCGATGAATGCCACGCATGTCGCGTTGATAAGATTC
>JAEKKO010000078.1 GCA_019510335.1 Novosphingobium sp.
TGATGCGCGCCGCGGCGCAGACCGGCAACATCGACCTGGTCGTCACCGGCGCCGAGCTGTTCGCCGGCTTGCTCGAGGAGCGCTGGGCCGACGTCCATCCTCAACTCGACGAATACGGCTTCATCGGGCGCAAGACCCCATGCGAGTCGCTGACTCGGCTCGTCGATTTCCTGGGTCCGCTGGCGCGGGTGCCGCTGATCGAGCATCCTCGGCTCGGTCGGTATTCGGGCGCGGATTTCGACCGTTTCCATCAGGAGGGCAGCGATGCGCCGAACTTCGGCATGTTTCGCGCGCTCCTCGACGCCACTCCACCCGAAGAGCTCCAGCAGATAGTTGACCGGCTCGACGCGCTGCGCTCGGCGATCCGGCGCGCCGACACCGTGCTCACGATCAACGCCGACGGCGATACCGCAACGAATTTCCAGCCAACTTACGAATTGCTCGACAAGCTTCGCCGAGGCGTCGCGGCGACGATTCCGGGCGCGCCGGTCGCTGTTCCCGAGGTGACCGCCGTCCAGGCTTCGGGGAACGGCGGGTCGCTCAGCACGCTGGCGCCGGTGGCGAATGGCGGCGAATCTTTCGGTGGCGCGGTCAACTCGCGCGAGGACGTTATCCGCGCGCTCGACGCGATCTCGTCCTATTACGCGCGGCATGAGCCGGCGAGCCCGGTGCCATTTGCCTTGCGCCGGGCCAGGGACTGGATTAGCCTCGATTTCCTGGCGGTGCTCGAAGACATCGCCCCGGGCGGCCTCGACGAGGCCAAACGGGTCCTGACAAGTGGTCGCAACACTAACGCCGCAGCCTCGTCCGAGTGGTCGGATTCGGCACCTTCGTCGACCACCAGCGATGGCTGGTGAGGATGACGGCCGATCGTATCGGGTTGCGGTCCAAAGCCCCAGCGGTGCCGGATCGGCGTCGCGAAGGGGCTGAGCTCTGGGCTGGCGCGTCGTGGCGCGGCCGATGATTGGAGGGACTCATGGCTAAGAGCGGTCAGCGCTTCATCAAGGAGAACCGGGCACCCCGCGTTCATATCGAATACGAGGTGGAGACCTTCGGCTCGTTGCAGAAGGTCGAGCTCCCGTTCGTAATGGGCGTGATGTCTGACCTCTCGGGCAAGAGCCACGTCGAGAAGAAAGCACTGCCGGACCGCGACTTCGTCGAGTTCGACATGGACAATTTCGACCAGCGGATGGCGGCGGTCGCACCGCGTGCCGCGTTCAACGTCGACAACACGCTCAGCGGCGACGGCAAGATGAGCGTCGATCTGACGTTCAAGTCGATCGACGACTTCTCGCCCGGCGAAGTTGCCAAGAAGGTCCCGGCGCTGGCCAAGCTGCTCGAGCAGCGCCAGCAGCTCAACGACCTGATGCTCTACATGGACGGCAAGGACGGCGCCCAGGAGCTGCTCGACCGGCTGCTCAAGGATCCGGACCTGATGAAGTCGCTCGCGGCCGCGCCGCCTCAAAGCGAGAGCGGCGATGCTCAGGGCGGCAGCGAAAGCTGAAAGAGCTCGGATGACGGGCGGCGCGGCCGCCAGATTGATTCGGTTCAAGAGGATCGGGGAAGCACGACATGGCGACTGAACAGCTGCAGACGGGCGGAACGGCGACCGAGACCGCCTTTGCCAGCGACGACTTTTCGGCGCTGCTCCAGAAGGAATTCAAGCCGACCGACGAGGCGCGGGCCAACCGCATCGAGCAGGCGGTCAGTACGCTGGCGCAGCAGGCGCTCGAAGACGCCAACGTCATCGGCAGCGACGTCTTCACGACGCTCGACGCGATGCGCTCGGCGATCGACCGCAAGCTGACCGAGCAAGTCAACCAGATCATCCATCATTCCGATTTTCAGCAACTCGAGAGCGCCTGGCGCGGCCTCAACTACCTGGTGATGAACACGTCGACCGGGAAAGACCTGAAGATCCGCGTTCTCAACATCTCGAAGGACGAAACCCGAAAGATGCTGCGTCAATATCGTGACGCGGCGTGGGACCAGAGCCCACTGTTCAAGAAAGTCTATGAATCCGAATTCGGCCAGTTGGGCGGACAACCGTACGGCGCCTTCGTCTGCGACTACGCGTTCGATCACTCCGCCCCCGACCTCGAGGTGATGAAGGGCCTCGCCAAGATCGGCGCGGCCGCGCATGCGCCGTTCATCGCCGGGGCCGCGCCCAAGCTGATGGGCATGGAGAGCTGGCAGGAGCTGTCCAATCCGCGCGACCTCGCCAAGCTGTTCGACGCGACCGACTACGCCGCCTGGCGCACATTCCGCGACTCGACGGACAGCCGCTATCTCGCCTTGACCATGCCGCGCTTCCTCGGACGCCCGGTTTACGGCGCCAAGAGCGAGCCGGTCGAGGAGTTCGACTTCGAGGAAGAGACCGGCGGCGAGCACGACCGCCACTTGTGGGTCAACGCCGCTTACGCGCTGGGCACCCGGATCACCGAGGCGTTCTCGACTTACGGCTGGTGCACGCGGATCCGCGGCGTCGAATCTGGCGGCACCGTCGAAGGGCTGCCGACGGCGATGTTCCCGACCGACGACGGCGGCGTCGACATGAAGTGCCCGACCGAGATCGCAATTTCCGACCGGCGCGAGGCGGAATTGTCGAAGGCCGGATTGATGGCCTTGATTCACCGCAAGAACACCGATCAGGCGACTTTCATCGGCGCCCAGACGATCCATAACCCGAAGCAATACATCGATGCCAATGCGACGGCGAACGCGAACCTATCGGCGCGGCTGCCGTACATCTTCGCCAGTTGCCGCTTCGCGCACTACTTGAAGTGCATGGTTCGCGACTGGGTTGGCGGAACCCGCGAGGTCAGCCAGATCTCGCGTGACCTCAACAGCTGGATCAACCAGTACGTCGATGGTCAGCCGGATGCGTCTTCCGAAGAGACCAAGGCGCGCCAGCCGCTCAAGGCCGCTTCGGTCGAGATCGTACCGGACGAAGAGAACCCGGGCTATTACAAGGGCAAGTTCCTGTTCGTGCCGCACTACCAGCTCGAAGGCATGGACGTTTCCCTGAGCATGGTCTCGAGACTTCCAAAATCCAGCGGCTGACCCATTCGATAGCACCAGCCAAGTCGATCCCACTCTGCGAGGAGATGCACAATGGCCACTGACATGTTCCTGAAGCTCGACGGAATTCTAGGGGAATCGCCCGACAGCAAGCACAAGGACGAGATCGAGATCGATTCGTTCTCATTCGGCGTGCAGCAACACGGCAGTTCCTCGCATGGCGGCGGCATGGGCGCCGGAAAAGCGAGCTTCACGGACTTCCACTTCAGCAAGAAGGCGGACAAGGCCTCGCCGGTGCTGATGGAGAAGTGCGCCAAGGGCGATCACATTCCTTCGGCGGTGCTGATCGTGCGCAAGGCCGGCGGCGACCAGCAGGAATTCTACAAGATCAAGATGTCCAACGTGCTGATCTCGAGCTTCCAGAACGCCGGGCCCGGAAACGACAGCATTCCCAGCGAGTCGTTGACCCTGAACTTCTCCAAGCTCGAGTTCGAAACAAAGGTCCAGAACCCCGATGGAACGCTGGCGGCCGGCGGCAAGGGCGGCTGGGACCTCAAGGCGAACCATAAAGTCTAAGCGGCGCGGGCGAGCTTTAGGCTATGGCAGACGCGGACGCCTTGCTCCGCGACGGCGATGTCGCCGGCGCCCGCGCGGCGCTGGTCGACATCGTCCGCGCACGTCCGGCGGACCAGCAGGCGCGAATGTTCCTGTTCCAGCTGTTCGCCGTCCTCGGCGAGTGGGACAAGGCGCGGACGCAGCTTCAGGCGCTATCGCAGCTCTCGCCCGAGGCGCAGATGCTCGGGGTCACCTATAACCAGGCGATCGAAGCCGAGAAGCTGCGCGCCGCTATTTTTGCCGGCGCGCAGCCGATGCCCTTGCTGCTCGGTGACGGAGGCTGGGCGCAAGGGCTGGCGCATTCGATCACGCTGCTGGCGCGCGGCGAGGAAGCCGAAGCTGACGCCGCCCGCGAGGCCGCGTTCGATTCCGCGCCGGACACGCCGGGCACCATCAACGGGCAATCGTTCGAATGGATCGGCGATGCCGATGCCCGCTTCGGGCCAAGCTTCGAGGCGATTCTCGGCGGCCGCTACGGACTGATTGCCTTCGATCAGATCGCGGCGATCACCTCCGAAGGACCGCGCGACTTGCGCGACACGGTGTGGTACCCGGTCGAGATCGCCTTCCGCAACGGCCAGTCTGCGGCGGCGTTCCTGCCCGCCCGCTACCCCGGCAGCGAGGCCGCCAGCGAAGCGGCGGAGCAACTTGGCCGAGCGACCGGCTGGGCCGAATGCGAGTGGGGGCAGCAAGGCTCGGGACAGCACGTGTGGACCTTGTCCGACGGAGAAGACGTCGGTCTGCTGGCCCTGCGCAAGCTCAGCTTCTCCTAATGGCCGAAGGTCCGGTCCGCGGCCGGCTCAATCCCACGCTGTTCGACAAGCTGGTTGCCGACAACGAGATCAGCGGTGCCCGCGGCGCCGAACTCGAGGAAACCGAGAGCAAGCGCGAGGCGCTGAACTATTTCTCGGTGCCTCAGATCGAGCGATTCAATGAAAGCGCGCTGCGGGCGACGGTGCGGCGCGAGCTGGGATGGCTGCTCAACACTACCTGCCTCGGATCGGCGATCGATCTCGACCCGTATCCGGAGGTCAAGACCAGCGTTCTCAACTACGGCGTGCCCGATCTTGCCGGCAAAGCCATCCACCTGCGGCTGGTGCTCCAGCGCGCGCGCGACATTCGCACCGCGATCCGCGCGTTCGAGCCCCGCTTCGATGCGAGTTCGCTGAGCGTCGAGGTTTCGGACAAGGTCGAGCGCGAGAATGCGGTCACCTTCGAAATCCATGGCGACGTGCGCTCGGCCGTGCGGGCGGTGCCCGTGAAGTTCCGCGCAGACATCGAGGCGGACAGCGCCATCGCCACGGTGCGGGAGTAGCGCTGTGGATCCGCGGCTGCTGCGCTACTACAACGACGAGCTGGCTTACTTGCGCGAAGGCGCGCGCGAGTTCGGGGAGGAGCACGAAACCGTCGCCGGGCGGCTTGGGCTCAAGACCCCGACCGATCCCGACCCCTACGTCGAGCGATTGCTGGAAGGCGTGGCGTTCCTGGGCGCGCGGGTCCAGCTCAAGCTCGCCGATCAGTTCCCGGAGTTCACCCAGCACCTGCTGGCGGCCGTCCAGCCGCACTACCTGGCGCCGATGCCGTCGATCTGCATCGCCGGCTTCCAGCCCAAGGAGAACGATCCGGCTCTCGCAGTCGGCTATGAGGTCCCGCGGGGGACCAAGCTGACCGCAACGGCGACCGACCACAACAATGCGGCGGTGACATTCGTCACCGGCCATCCGGTGCGCCTGTACCCGCTCAAGATCAGCGAGGTTGAATTCCTCGGCTCGCGCGCGGCAGTGGCGAGCTTCGCAGCGAGCGCCGACGTCCGTGCCGAGTGCGGGTTGCGCCTGCGCTTCGAAGCGACCGGCGCAATTCCCCTCGACAAGCTGACGATCGACAGCTTGCCGCTGTACCTCGACGGCTCGGAAGCGGTCCCGGGCGAGCTTTACCGGCAGATCATCGGCGAAACCGTCGCGGTCCTGGCGCGGCCCGCGGCCTCCGCCTCGGCGCGGCCGGTTCGCTTGCCGGCTCCGACCCAAGGTGGGTTCGACGACGGGGAGGCGCTGCTTCCGGCAGAGGAGCGGTCGTTTCGCGGCTACCGTATTCTTGCCGAGTTCTTCGCTTGCCCCGAGCGTTTTCTGTTCGCCCGGCTCGAAGGACTGGCCAAGGCGTTCGCCGCGTCCGAGGGCGGACCATGCGACATCGTCCTGCTGTTCGGGCGCTCCGCGCCGGTCCTTGCCGGAGCGCTGTCGCCGACCAACTTTCGCTTGTTCGCGACGCCAGCGATCAACCTGTTCGAAAAGCAGCTCGGGCGGGTCCAGGTCACCTCGACCGACCACGAGTTCCATGTCGTTCCGGACCGGACCCGCCCGCTGGACTTCGAGGTTTTCCGTGTCCTCGACGTCAAGGCGTACTTGCGCGACGAGCTCGAGCCCCGGCCGGTGGCGCCTCTCTATGCGCTCGGCGCATTGCTGTACGACTGGCGCGATGCGCTGTTTTACGTGCCGCGCTTTGCCATGCGCCGGCTTTCGACCAAGCAGCAACGGCTGCAGCGTCGCGGCGATTACATCGGCACGGAAACGTGGCTGTCGCTGACCGCGCCGAGCAACCCGAAACGGATCGACGACATCAAGGAGCTTTCAATCCAGGCGCTCGTCACCAATCGCGAGCTGGCGGCAGAGCTGACGTTCCGCGGAACCCAGCACTTCGCGCCGCCCGGCGGCCCGGTGCGGACCGTGTCGGTGCTGCGCAGCCCAAGCAAGCCGCGGCCCCCACTCGGCCTCGGCGACGCCGCTTGGCGGATCATCGCACACCTCACTCCGAACTACGCGACACTGGCGCCCGAGGAGGGCAGCGATCCTTCGCTGCTGCGCGATCACCTGGCGCTCTATGGTCGCCAGGAAGACCCCGCGACGCGGCGCCAAATCGACGGCATTCTGGGGGTGAACGCGCAGCCGGTGGTCCGCCGCATTCCTGGACGCGGGCAACTGGCGGTGGCGCGCGGCAGCCGCATCCGGTTGACGCTGGACGATGGCTCGTACGAGAATGGCCGATTGTTCCTGTTCGGGGCGGTCGTCGAGCGGTTTCTCGCGGAGTTCGCGACGATCAATAGCTTCACCGAGACGATCGTCGAAACGGCGGGGGAGGGGATAGTGGCGCGATGGCCGGCACGGATCGGACGCAGGCAGACAATCTGATCGACTGGACGGCCCTGGCGCAAGACCTGCGCCGCGCCGGACCGCTCGCGGTGCTGCGCCATGCCGAAGCGCGGCGGCAGGACCTGCCGCGGCTGGGAACCGCCAAGCGACCCGAACAGTCGATCGTCGACCTCGCCCAAGAGCCGGCGCTGGGCTTTGCCGCGCCGGCGATCGCCACGGTCGAGCAGCGCTATGGGCGGCCGCAGTTGCGCGGCTTCTGGCTTGGGCTGACCGGGCCGATGGGACCATTGCCCAATCACTTGAGCGAGTTTGCGAATTACGAGCGGCGCTATGCCAAGCGGCGGCCGTTCGGCGACTGGCTCGACCTGATCGCCGGACGCATGCTCCAGCTGTTCTACCGCGCCTGGGCCGAGAGCCAGCCCGCGGCGCATGCCGATCGTCCCGGCGACGATCGCTTCTCCCGCTGGCTCGGCGCACTCTCGGGAGCAATGGAGGGCACCGCTGGCGACGATGCATTCTTCGCGCGGGCGCGCACGCATTACGCCGCGGTGTTCGCTGGATCGCGCAGCGCCGTCGCGCTGCAGGACGCGCTCAGTCACCTGCTGACGCAGCCGGTGCGGGTAATCGAATACGTCCCCAAGTGGCGCGACTTCGAGCCCGAGGACCGCAGCCGCCTCGGCCAGCGCTTTGGGACGCTCGGCAGCGACGTGGTTCTGGGCGCCCGCGTGTACAGCGCGGCCGATGCGTTCCGCGTTGTTGTCCGCGCCCACGATTACCAGGCGTACCTGTCGCTGCTGCCCGGCGGCGAACGGTTCGCCGTCGCCGCCGAGGCGATCGACGCGTTCAAGCCGACACACCTCGAATGGGACTTGTCCGTCGAACTCGAGGACCGCCACGCGCCGCCGATGCGGCTCGACGGCCGCAGTCCCCTCGGATGGGCGAGCTGGGTCAAGCGCCGGCCCGCCCGTGGCCGACAACTCCATTCGACGATCGTTCGCGCCGACGCGCACTTACGCAAAACCAGCAGACGCAAAAGGACACCGGCAGCATGACCGAGATCAGCCGCAGCGCCCTCTTCGGGCGACTCAACCAGACCGCGCTCAAGGCGGTCGAGACCGCCACGGGCTTCTGCAAGATGCGCGGCAATCCCTATGTCGAACTGGTCCACTGGGTCCACGTGCTCGTGCAGGACCCGCAGAACGACATCTCCGCAATCCGCACCGCATTCGGGCTGGACGACACGGCGCTGGCCCGGAACGTCGTCGCAACCCTCGATGCGCTGCCGCGCGGGGCGACCGCGATCTCCGATTTCTCGCCCCAGATCGAGGAGGCGATCGAGAAGGGCTGGCTCTACGCCTCGTTGCAGTTCGGCGCCGGTCGGGTGCGGACCGGCCATTTGCTGTACGGAATGCTCAAGACTGCGACGCTGCGCAACGCGCTGTTCGGGATCAGCGGAGAGTTCCGCAAGGTTCAGGTCGAGAAGCTCGGGGCCGAGTTCGAGAGCATCTGTGCGTCCTCGCACGAGACGACGCAGCGCGATGCCGGCGTGATGACCGCTGGGACCGGTGCGGACGACGCGGGGGTTGGGCCTGTCGGCGAAGGCGAGGCGCTGGCCAAGTTCTCGGTCGATCTCACCCAGCAGGCGCGCGACGGCAAGATCGACCGGATCGTCGGCCGCGACGCTGAAATCCGCCAGGTCGTCGACATCCTGCTGCGACGACGCCAGAACAACCCGATCCTCGTCGGCGAGGCCGGGGTCGGCAAGACCGCGGTGGTCGAAGGTTTCGCCAAGCGGATCGTCGATGGCGACGTCCCGCCCGCGCTCAAGGATGTGACCTTGCGCAGCCTCGACGTAGGGCTGATGCAGGCCGGGGCGAGCATGAAGGGCGAGTTCGA
>JAEKKO010000079.1 GCA_019510335.1 Novosphingobium sp.
CCTTCTGGTCGGTGGCATCACGCGCCGAGACAACGACGACTGCCGCCCCGGCCGCCTTGATCAGCGGGACCAGCTCAAGCCCATCGCGATCGGGAAGCCCGAGGTCCAGGAGCACGGCCTCGGGCTTGTCTATCTGCACGGCCGAGAGCGCTTCCCGCGCAGATGCCGCTTCGACGACGCGATAGCCGCCGCGGGTTAGCGCGGCGCCGAGCAGGCGACGGATCGCAGGCTCGTCATCGATGACCAGCAATTTGGGCGCGAGCGTCATTCGACGAGTGGCCCTTTGTGCAGGTTCGTCTCGCTGAAGCGAATGGTAAAGCAGGCGCCGGTGCGGTCGGTGCGGTTCGCAGCCTCTACCTCGAGCCCCATCGCTTCGGTGAATCCCTTGACGATCGCCAGGCCAAGGCCCGTCCCGCCCTTGCGGTCAGAACCCTCGATCCGCGCGAAGGTCTCGAAAATGCGCTTCTCCTCTCCGGGCGGCAGTCCAGGACCCTGATCCATCACCATCAGCGACAAGCCGGCGCGATGACGCCGTGCCGCGACGAGGATCGGGGAGCCAACCGGGGTATACTTGCCCGCATTCTCGAGCAGGTTGATCAGGCAATGATGGAACAGCTGCGGGTCGACCATCACCAACGGCAGCTCGGGCGAGATGTCGATCTCGATCGGATGCTGGGTCAAGGTCTTGCCGAGATCGTGAACGGCGGTGGTCACGGCTTCGGCAAGGTCGACGGCCTCGAGCGCCTGCTGAAGCGAGCCGGTCTCGATGCGGACCATGTCGAGCAGATTGGCAACGAACCGCCGCAGCCGATCGGCCTCGGAACGAGCGCTGGCGAGCTGCCGCTCCTGTTCTTCAGTCGCGGGTCGCATTTCGCCGAGCATGCCGACGATCGTCGTGAGCGGCGTCCGCAGATCGTGACTGACCGACGACAGCAGCGCAGCCCGCAGGCGGTCGCGTTCCTTGAGCTGGGTGAGGCTAGCCATCTGCTGTTCGAGCCTGATCCGTTCGAACGCGAGGCCGGCCTGGTCAAGCAGGCTCAGCAGCAGCGGCAGCTGGTCCGATCGCACAGGGGCGCCGGCGTCGGATCGCGAGAGACCGAGCACGCCATGGGTCATCCCGCCCGCGGCGATCGGCTGAAACAGCCATTCCGATGCGGTCAGCGTATCGGAGCCGCGCCCGGCAGCGCGACCGTTCTCCAAGGCCCACCGTGCGGCCGCGAACTCGAGTGCAGCAAGCCGGTTCTCGGGCGGAAAAGCGGCGCGGACGTCGAAGTCATCAGCGTCAGGGACCAGCAGAACGGTGTTCACCTCGAACAACCGTGCGACCTCGGCACAAAGCAACTGCCCGAGTTCGGCCTCATTGGCGACCCCCGTCAGCAGCCTGGCGAAACCAGCGAGCGAACTGTTCTGGGCCGAACTGCGCTGAGCCAGCACAGCCTGAGTGTGGACGCGCGCGGCGAGCTGGCTGGCGACGACGGCGACGCCGAGCAGGACCAGCACGGTGATGACGTTTTGCGGATCCTGGATTGTGAACGTGTGGATCGGCGGAATGAAGAAGAAGTTATAGGCGAGGGACGAAAGGAGGCCGGTGACGATCGCGGTGCGCAAGCCATAACGGGTCGCCGCCACCAGCACCGGGACCAAGTATAGCAGCGAGACGTTGGTGATGCTCCCGGCTGCCGAACTGGCGATCCCGAGCGCGGTGACGAGCGCCACCAGGCCCAGCGAAACGAGATAGCCGAACGGCCGTCCCCAGTCGCCGCGCTTTCCCGCGCGCGCTGGCCGTTCACTGGCTTGGACGCCGGTTACGGGCAGCACATGCACGGCCATTCCGGGCATCTCGCGCACCAGCCGATCGACGACCGAGCCGTGGCGCAGCTCGAACCAGCGCGACCGCATCGACTTGCCGATGATCAGCTGCGTCGCGCGGGCGTCCGCCGCAGCCCGCTTGATGCCCGCCGTCACCGACTCTGCCGGAATAGTGACGATCTGCGCCCCGAGCTGGGAAGCCAGGTGCATGGCCGCCGCGAGCTGCTTGTGCTCCTCGTCGCTGAACTGCGCCGATCGCGGCGTCTCGATGTGCACCGCCGTCCACGGCGCACGCAGCGCGTCGGCCATCCGCTTGGCCGCCCGGATCAGCTCGGCGATCCCCGACTGCTCGCTGACGGCGACGATTAGCCGATCGTTCGCCGCCCAGGTTCCGGCGAGCGCATGAGCCCGCACATAGTCGAGCATTTGCGTGTCGACCGCTTGCGCAGCCCGGCGTAGCGCCAGCTCACGCAGCGCCGACAGCGTCGATTTCGAGAAGAAGTGCGCCAGCGCGCGCGTCGCTTCCTCGGGGACGTAGACCTTCCCGTCCTTGAGGCGATCGATCAGCTCGTCGGGAGGAATATCGACGATCTCGATCTCGGCGGTCTCGAGCACGCTGTCGGGCAAGGTCTCGCGCACGCGCACCCGGGTGAACGAGGCGACCACGTCGTTGAGGCTTTCGAGGTGCTGGATGTTCAGCGTCGAATACACGTCGATCCCGGCGGCGAGCAGCTCGTCGACGTCTTGATAGCGCTTGTCGTGACGGCTGCCGGGCGCGTTAGTGTGGGCAAGCTCGTCCACCAGGACCAGTTGTGGCTGCCGGGCGAGGATCGCATCGAGATCCATCTCGTCGAGCGTGCGCCCCTGGTATTCGACGACGCGCCGCGGGATGACCTCGAACCCGTGGACCTTGGCTTCGGTGTCGGCGCGCGCGTGGGTCTCGACGATGCCGATGACCGTGTCGGTCCCCGCGTCCCGGCGGGCGGCGCCTTCGCTCAGCATTTCGTAAGTCTTGCCGACGCCGGGAGCAGCGCCGAGGAAGACCTTGAGACGCCCGCGCCCTTCCTGCCTCGCGGCGCGCAGAAGCGCTTCGGGGTCGGGCCGTTCCTCGTTCACCGCGCCGCTTGTGCGCCTGCGAGGTGGAGCCTGTCGAGCGCGCGGTTGAGTAGCAGCACGTTCACCCGCGGCTCTCCGAGGATGCCGAGCAGAGGCATCTCGGTTTGCTGCTTCACCAGCCCACTTATCTGTCTCGCGCTCATGGCCCGTGCGGCCGCCACCCTTGCGACCTGAGCCTCGGCGGCTTCTGGGCTGATGTGCGGATCGAGCCCCGAAGCCGAGGCGGTCACAAGATCGGCTGGCACCGTTCCGTGGCGGTCGGGTCCGAGCGCGGCAAGGTCGGATTTGACCCGCGCGACCAGTGCGCGGCTGGCGGGGCCGAGGTTCGAGCCCCCCGAGGCAGTGGGGTCATAGCCCTTGCCGGCCGCCGAGGGCCGGCCATGGAAATAACGAGGGCTGGCGAACGCCTGTCCGATCAGCTCGGAGCCGACGATGCGGCCCTGCTCCCGAATGAGGCTCCCGTTCGCCTGCGCCGGGAACAGGGCTTGTCCGATTGCCGTGAGCAGCGCCGGGTAGGCGACGCCCAGGAGCAGGGCAAAAAGCGCGGTGAGGACCAGCGCCGGACGGATCGCAGTGGTGAAGTCCTTGAGCATGGTTGGGGTCCTCAGGCGAGGTGCAGTCCGCCGACCGCCAGATCGATCAGCTTGATCCCGACGAACGGGGCGGCGAGCCCGCCGAGGCCGTAGATGCCCAGGTTGCGGGCGAGCAGCGGGCCGGCGCCGATCGGCTTGTAAGCGACGCCCCTGAGCGCCAACGGGACAAGCAGCGGGATGATCACTGCGTTGAAGATGATCGCCGAGAGGATAGCGCTCGAGGGCGAGGTCAGGCGCATGACGTTGAGCACACCGAGCTGCGGGTAAAGCACGACGAACATCGCCGGAATGATCGCGAAATACTTGGCCACGTCGTTCGCAACCGAGAACGTCGTCAGCGCACCGCGGGTCATCAGCAACTGCTTGCCGAGCCCGACGATCTCGATGAGCTTGGTCGGGTCGCTGTCGAGGTCGACCATGTTGCCGGCTTCGCGCGCCGCCTGGGTTCCCGTGTTCATCGCCACGCCGACGTCTGCCTGGGCAAGCGCCGGGGCATCGTTGGTGCCATCGCCGCACATCGCCACCAGCCGCCCCCCTTGCTGCTCGCGGCGGATCAGCGCCAGCTTGTCCTCGGGTGTCGCTTCGGCGAGGAAATCGTCGACGCCCGCTTCGGCAGCGATCGCTGCGGCCGTCAGCGGGTTGTCTCCAGTGATCATCACGGTGCGGATGCCCATCCGGCGCAGCTCGGCAAAACGTTCGCGCATACCCGCCTTGATGACGTCCTTCAGTGCAATCATCCCGAGCAGGCGTCCTTCGCGGGCGACGGCGAGTGGCGTCTGCCCGGCGCGCGCGATCTCATCGGTGATCCGGCGCAACTCGGTTGCGGCCGCCGTCTCGGCCAGCAGCGGATGAGCGCGCAGCAGCGCGTCGACTGCGCCCTTCTGCACGAGGTCCTCGCTGATCCGAACGCCGGAGAGGCGCGTCTGAGCCGAGAACGCGATGACCTCGGCTCCGGCGGGCAGCTCGCGCGCGGCAACGCCGTATTTCTCTCGCGCCAGCACGACGATCGAGCGCCCTTCCGGCGTCTCGTCGGCGAGGCTCGCCAGGAGCGCGGCCTCGGCAAGCTCACCAACCGTGATCCCGCGGAGGGGGCGGAACTCGCTCGCCTGGCGGTCCCCGATCGTGATCGTTCCGGTCTTGTCGAGCAGAAGAACGTCGATGTCGCCCGCCGCTTCGACCGCACGGCCGGACTTCGCCAGGACGTTGAACCGCACCAGCCGGTCCATGCCGGCGATCCCGATCGCCGAGAGCAGCGCCGCGATGGTCGTCGGGATCAGCGTGATCAGCAGCGCCGCGAGCACGGCCACGGGGATGCTGCCGCCGGCATAGCGGGCAAAGCCGAGGATCGTCGCAACAGCGATCAGGAAAATGATCGTGAGGCCGACGAGCAGGATGGTGAGGGCGATTTCATTCGGCGTCTTCTGCCGCTCGGCGCCTTCGACCAGCGCGATCATGCGATCGAGGAACCCCTTGCCGGGCTCTTGCGTGACCTGCACCCGTATCCAGTCCGAAATGACGCGCGTTCCCGCAGTGACGGCCGAGCGATCGCCGCCCGCCTCGCGGATGACCGGGGCGCTCTCGCCGGTGATGGCTGCCTCGTTGACCGACGCGACGCCGGCGATGACCTCGCCGTCGGCAGGGATCAGGTTGCCGGCCTCGACGAGCACCACCTGTCCCTTGCGCAACTCGCTCGCGGCGAGGGTCCGGCCATCGGGAAGCTTTGCGATCAGGTCCGACTTGGTCGCGCGGAGCGATGCCGCCTGCGCACGCCCGCGTCCCTCGGCCAGCGCTTCGGCAAACGTGCCGAACAGCACGGTCAGCCACAACCAGACGATCAGCTGGAGCTGAAACGAGAGCGGCAAGGGTTCACCGCCGATCGCCAGCAGCACCGTCAGCAGCAAGGCGACGACCGCAGTGGTGAACAGCACCGGATTGCGGATCAGTTCGCGCGGACGAAGCTTGCGGAACGCTTCGCCGACCGCCGGACCGATCAGGCGGGCAGAAAAGATCGAAGTGGCCGAGTGGGTGGTCACGGGCACATGCCTTTTCAGAACAGCTTGCCCGAGGTCATCGTCAGGTGATCGGCGATCGGGCCGAGCGCCAGGCTTGGGAGGAAAGTGAGACCGCCGAGGACAAGGATGATGCCGATGAGGAGTCCGATCCACAGCGGACCCGTCGTCGGAAACGAACCTGGCCCTTCCGGGTGGTGCTTCTTGGCTGCAAGGCTGCCGGCGATCGCCATGGCGGGCACGATCACGAAGAACCGGCCGATCCACATCGCGACGGCAAGCAGTGCGTTATAGAAGGGCGTTCCCGCGTTCAGTCCGGCAAAGGCCGATCCGTTGTTCCCGGCGCCGGAGCTGAAGGCGTAGAGGATCTCGGAAAAGCCGTGCGGTCCCTGGTTGAGCGGTCCCGCAAGTCCGGCCGGGAGCACCGCGCTGATCGCGGTCTCGCCGAGGATGCACAGCGGCAGCACCGCGATCGCCAGCACAGCAAGCTTGACCTCGCGCCCCTCGATCTTCTTGCCGACGTATTCGGGAGTGCGGCCGACCATCAGGCCGGCGACGAACACGGCCAGCAGCGCGAACAGCAGGAACCCGTAAATCCCCGCGCCGACGCCGCCGACGATGACCTCGCCCAGCTGGATGTTGAACAGCGGGACGAGCCCGCCTAGCGCGGTGAAGCTGTCGTGCATGGCATTGACCGCGCCGCACGACGCATCGGTGGTCACGACCGCAAACAAGGCGCTTGCAGCTGCGCCGAAGCGCACTTCCTTGCCCTCCATGTTCGCGCCGGCGACGCCGAGGTGGTGCAGCACCGGGTTACCGGCACCCTCTTGCCAATAGGCGATGCCGGTTCCGGCAAGGAACAGGAGCATCATTGCAGCAAGAATCGCCCAGCCCTGGCGCGGGTTGCCGACGGCCTTGCCGAAGGTCCAGGTCAAGCCGACCCCGAGCGAGAAGATCGATAGCATCTGAACCAGGTTTGTCAGCGCCGTGGGGTTCTCGAACGGATGGGCCGAGTTGGCGTTGAAGAACCCGCCGCCATTCGTGCCGAGCATTTTGATCGCCTCCTGGCTCGCGACAGGACCGACGACGAGGGTCTGGCGCGCGCCTTCGAGGGTGGTCACGTCGATGCTCGACGCGAACGTTTGCGGCACGCCGCTGGCGATCAGGAACAGCGCATAGACGACGCTGATCGGCAGCAGCACGTAGAGCGTGATCCGCGTGCAGTCGGCCCAGAAGTTGCCGACGGTTCCGCTCTCACGGCGCGCGAAGCCGCGGAACAGGGCGAAGGCGATAGCGATGCCAGTGGCCGCCGAAAGGAAATTATGGATCGTCAGACCGAGCATCTGGCTCAGGTTCGAAAGAACGGCCTCGCCCGAATACCATTGCCAGTTGGTGTTGGTGGTGAAGCTGACCGCGGTGTTCATCGCCCCATCGGCAGTTATGCCGGCAAGCCCGCGCGGGTTCATCGGCAGCACGCCCTGCAAGCGCAGGACCGCGTAAGTGAGCAGCAGCGCGACCACTTGAAACAGCAGCATGTGCACGGTGTAGCGGCGCCAGCCCTGCTCGGCCGAGGGATCGATGCCGGCGAGGCGATATAACGCGCGCTCGACCGGCCCGAGCAGCGGATGAAGCCAGGTGCGCCGGCCTTCGTAGACCGCAAACAACCACAGCCCCATCGGCTTCGCCAGCGACAGGATGACAGCGGTATAGATGGCGATCAGGGTCCAGCCCTGCAGGGTCATGGTCGCGGGCCCTTCAGAAGCGCTCGGGCCGGATCAGCACGACCACGAGGTAGACGAGCAGCGCGAGCGCGGTGATGCCCGCGAGGGCCAGCGGAAGCGTCATCGACCCGCCCCTCAAGCTTCGCCGCAGAGGCGGACGTAAGCCACGGTCAGGAGGAACAGTCCGAGCAATAACAATAGCCACGTGAGATCGTTCACCGCGGCCGTCCTCTCCGCAACTCGCCGGGTGTCGAGCTCGTGACAGGACGAAACAGACCGCGCCCCTCGACCAGCAGCGCCAGGCCCGATGATCCGCAGGCAACCGCAAGCGCCGCAAGGACGAACTCGATTACGCTCGGCCGATGCGGTGGCGGGACGAGAACCAAACGACGGATCACGATGGCGAGAGACAGCGCGATGCAAGTGAGAACCAGGCCACTGCAGCGGGCCGTCAGTTCTGGCAGGTAACGTCGTATGAACAGCTTGGTGCGGCGTGAGATCGGCTGCATCGCGTGCTCCGGGCAAAGCTTCGATGCCGCCGCAGTGCCGCCGATCGGCATAAAGGTTCCACGGGAAAGGTCGCTGGTGGTGTAAAGATTTTGTAAGGGACTAGCGGGATTATCGCGGTGAGCTTCCCATCTGCGACATTGTAGATCCTGGATCTGTTCGTAAGTTCCTGGATCTGATTCTGCGGCCGCACCCTCGGTTGGCGTGTCACGTGAGGGCTCGCCGAGATACGGCGAGCGTTGGAACGCGTGAGCAATGAGCGCAAGATCAAGCGCGGCCTTCCGACGAGACGATGGCTGTTCCGGTCAGGTCGCCAGGAGCTCTCACAAGTAATTACAAAAAGTAGCTTGCACTACCTATTCAGGTGCTGGCGTCCGCTTCCACCGAGCAAGGGCCGGGCAACACTCAGGATCTTGCCCCGGGCGAGATCTCGAACCCCGACTGGCAGGGCGTAGAGCCCGCTCCGACGCCGCAATTCTGTTCGGGACTAATTCGGGACTCTCCTGTTCCAAGGTGTCCCTTTGGTTCCCCTCTGTTCCGCTTCATGCGGATTGACGCTCTGCGGAATCACAGCAATAGCGCCGCTTCCGAGACTCCGGGCGGTTAGCTCAGTTGGTACAGCATCTCGTTTACACCGAGAGGGTCGGCGGTTCGAGCCCGTCACCGCCCACCACGCAGTCTAATATCCTTCGAAAACAATGTCTTAAGCATCATACCTCGAGTAATTTCTCGCGAAGTTTCCGAGGCTTGCGACACGTAAGTGCTTGAAAAATATACGGCCGAGAGACGCGTTAGAGA
>JAEKKO010000300.1 GCA_019510335.1 Novosphingobium sp.
CAGACCGACCACTTGCGGACGATGGGGCTGGTCGAAGCGGCGGCCGAGTTCGCCATCGCCACGCTCGCGCCGGGCGGGGCGTTCGTCGCAAAGGTCCTCGCCGGCGGCACGGACACAGAGTTGCTCACGCTGCTCAAGCGGCATTTCACCGCGATCAAGCACGCCAAGCCGCCGGCGAGCCGCAAGGACTCATCGGAGTGGTACGTGATCGCTCAGGGCTTCAAGGGTGCTTGATCGTCCCGGCGTCGTTGGCGCCTGCCGGTGAGGCTGACGCCGAAGCGGCCGCCCCGGCGGAGGTCGCACCGGCAGCCGGCGCTGCTCCTGCCGGAGCGCCGGCCGAAGCCGCCGCCGCACCGGTCGGGGCCGTGCCCGCGCCGGTCGCACCGGCCTTCACCCCGGCGGCTGCGGCCGGAGCCGGCGCCGCCTTGGGCAGGGGCAGGTTCGAACCCTGGGTGTTGAGGTAAGCGATGACGTTGGCGCGGTCCTGGCCATCGGAGATGCCGGCGAAGGTCATCTTCGTGCCGGGGGCGAACTCGCGCGGGTTCTTCAGCCACGCATCGAGCGTGGCAAAGTCCCACTTGCCGCCCTTGGACTTGAGCGCATCGGAGAACGCGAACCCGCCGCGGCCCTGGGCGACGCTGTCACCAACGACGCCATAGAGGTTCGGGCCGATACCGTTGGCGCCGCCCTGGTTGACCGTATGGCACGACGTGCACTTCTTGAAGACGTCGCCGCCCTTGGCCGGATCGGCCGCGGCGAGCCGCGTCGCGATCGGGGTTTCGGCCGCCGCGCCGCCCTCGCTCGAGACCACGCCGGCGATGGCGTAGCCCATTTTCTCGGGCCGCTCGGGCTTGTTGGCAAGGAAGTAATGCGCGCTGAGGGTCGACAGGCCGAGCGCCACGATCCCCGAGCCGAGCACCCACCCGGCGATGGTGTTGAACCGATCTTCCATCGAAAACGCCCCCGGAGGATTTGCCTGACTGCGGTTTGGGCGCCGCTCTAGTGGCGCGTCCGGAGCAGTGCAAGCGCCAATGGCCGCGAGGCGGACCGCCCCAACGCGGCCATTGCGGGATCGCCGCGGGGTGCGTAAGCGCGCGCCTCGGGCCATGCACAGCTTTCCCCAACCCGCGCTCGCGCTCGTCGAGCGGATGGCCGCCGCGGCGGCGATCGAGCCGGCGCGCGCGCTCGCCTTCCAGGGCGCCCCCGGCGCCAATTCGCACCGCGCCGCGCTCGAGGTCGATCCCACCGGGCTGCCGCTGCCGTGCTTCAGCTTCGAGGACGCGCTCGACGCGGTGAAGGACGGCCGCGCTGCGCGGGCCATCATCCCGATCGAGAACTCGCAGCACGGCCGCGTCGCCGACATCCATTTCCTGCTCCCGGAAAGCGGCCTGTCGATCACCGGCGAGCACTTCATGGCCATCCACCACGCGCTGATGGGGCTGGGGACGGGGCCGTTCACCGCCGCCTATTCGCACCCGCAGGCGCTTGGCCAGTCGCGCCTGTTCCTGCGCGAGCGCGGGATCGTGCCGATGGCGTACGCCGACACCGCCGGGGCCGCCGCCTACGTCGCCGAAATGCAGGACCCGCAGGCTTGCGCGATCGCGCCGGCCATCGCCGCCGAGCTGTACGGGCTGCAGATCGTCGCCGAGCACGTCGAGGATGCGGCCGACAACATGACCCGGTTCGTGGTCCTGGCGCGCGAGCCGCTCGACCCCGCCTCGCTCGGCGAAGCCCCGGCGATGACCACCTTCGTGTTCGAGGTGAAGAACATCCCCGCCGCGCTGTACAAGGCGCTCGGCGGCTTCGCCACCAACGGCGTCAATATGACCAAGCTCGAGAGCTATCAGAAGGGCGCGAGCTTTTCGGCGACGACGTTCTACGCCGATATCGTCGGCGCTCCCGGAGACCCGCGGGTCGACCGCGCGATCGACGAACTGGCGTTCCACTGCAAGGACATGCGGATGCTCGGCAGCTACCCCCAGGCGCGGCCGCGGGGGTAGCCAGGGCGAAGCTCGGCGCGTGTGCTTCGACAAGCTCAGCACGAGCGGGTATTGGTACTGTCCTTAACTCCGCTCGTCCTGAGCTTGTCGAAGGACACGCGCGGCATCACAGTCGATAGCTGATCCAGCACGGGTTGCGCGGCCCTTCGCCCCATGCCACCACTCGCGCCGTGGCGGACGGTAGCGGGGCAACGGGACAGTCAGCGAGCGCCGCAATCCGCGATTGGCAGGCGCTGCACGGCTCGGCCGACCTCCAGTTCGCCCCGCTCCCGCCTTACACCCCGCCCCCGC
>JAEKKO010000301.1 GCA_019510335.1 Novosphingobium sp.
AACTGCGCGAAGCAATCCAGGGCCGCAAGTGGGACTCTGGATTGCCGCGGGCCTTCGGCCCTCGCAATGACGAGTCAGGTAAAGTCATCCCGCGCTCAGGTCTCAGCAGCCGCGCAGCACGCCGTGCTTCTTCTTGCCGAGGCTCAGGCGGACGCTGGCGCCGGGCTCGACCCGCAGCACGTCGGCGGGGTCGCCGACAAGGGTGTCGCCGAAGCGGACCGCGCCCTCGGCGATCTTGCGCTTGGCCTCGCCGTTCGAGGCGACGAAGCCGAGCGCGGTGAGGGCGGCGGTGACGGCAATGCCGTCCGGCCCGACCTCGATCGTCGGCAGGTCGGCGCCGAGGCCGCCGGCGACGAAAGTCAGCTGCGCGGTCTGCTGCGCCGCCTCAGCCGCCTCGCGGCCGCGGCACAGCGCGGTCACCGCATCGGCGAGGACGACCTTGGCGGCGTTGATCTCGGCGCCTTCGAGCGCCTCGAGCCGGGCGATCTCGGCCAGCGGCAGGTCGGTGAACAGGCGCAGGAACTTGCCGACGTCGCGGTCGTCGCAATTGCGCCAGTACTGCCAGAAGTCCCAGCTCGGCAGCAGGTCCTCGTTGAGCCACACCGCGCCGGCCGCGGTCTTGCCCATCTTGGCGCCGTCGGCGGTGGTCAGCAGCGGGGTGGTCAGGCCGAACAGCTCGATCCCCTCCATCCGCCGGGTCAGCTCGATGCCGTTGACGATGTTGCCCCACTGGTCCGAGCCGCCCATCTGCAGCCGGCAGCCGTGGCGCAGCGCCAGCTCGCGGAAGTCGTAGGCCTGGAGGATCATGTAGTTGAATTCGAGGAACGTCAGCGGCTGCTCGCGGTCGAGCCGCAGGCGGACCGAATCGAAGGTCAGCATGCGGTTGATGGTGAAGTGCGGGCCGACGTCGCGCAGCAGCTCGACGTAGCCGAGGCGGCTGAGCCACTCGTCGTTGTCGACCAGGATCGCGTCGCTTGGGCCGTCGCCGAACGCCAGCAGCCGCTCGAACGCGGCGCGGATCGAAGCGATGTTGCGCTGGATGTCGGCGGGGGTGAGCAGCTTGCGGCTCTCGTCCTTGCCCGAGGGGTCGCCGACCTTGGTCGTCCCGCCGCCCATCACCACGATCGGCTTGTGCCCGGCCTGCTGGAGCCGGCGCAGCATCATGATCTGGATGAGGCTGCCGACGTGGAGCGATGGCGCGGTGGCGTCGAAGCCGATATAGCCGGGCACGACCTGGCGCGCCGCCATCCGGTCGAGCCCCGTGGGGTCGGTCAGCTGGTGGATGTAGCCGCGCTCGTCGAGCAGGCGGAGCAGGGTCGATTGGTAGGAACTCATGGCGCGCGGCGCCTAGCATGGAGCGCGGCGCTTGGAAACGCACAGGCTGATCCCCCATCCGGCGCGGCCGCCGCTCGGCGTCAGGCAGGTCGAGGCGCGGGTGGTTGCGGCGAGCGGGCCCTGGCTGCGGCTGCGCTGGCGGATCGACGGCGCCGAGCGCGTCGTGCTCCCGCGCTTCGCCGGCAAGGGCCGCGCCGACGGACTGTGGCGCACGACCTGCTTCGAGGCGTTCCTGCGCGAGCCGGGGAGCGAGGCTTACGTCGAGGTCAACCTCTCGCCGTCGGAGCGCTGGGCCGCCTATGACTTCAGCGGCCCACGCCGCGGCATGACCGAGCGGCCGCTGCCGCACGAGCCCGAATGCACGGCGCGGGTCGGCTCGAGCATGACGATCTTCGATGCCGCGGTCCCGCTCGCGGCGATGCCGCCGCTGCCGTGGCAGGCCGGGCTCGCCGCGGTGATCGAGGAGGAGGGCGGGGTGCTGTCGTACTGGGCCCTGGCCCATCCGCAGGACCACCCCGATTTCCACGATCCGGCTTGCTTCGCGATCGAAGTCCCGGCACCCGCCGCGCCATGAAGTTCGGCATCGACCGCCTGCTCGCCGAGCCCGAGCTGCGCCGCCCGCTCGCCGGCCGCCGCGTGGCGCTGGTCGCCCACCCGGCCTCGGTGACCGAGGACCTGACCCATTCGCTCGACGCGCTCGCCGCCTGTCCGGACTTGCGCCTGACCGCCGCGCTCGGGCCCCAGCACGGGCTCAAGGGCGACAAGCAGGACAACATGGTCGAGACCGCCAACACATTGGACCCGATCTACGGCATCCCGGTGTTCAGCCTTTACGGCGAGGTCCGCCGACCGACCGCGGCGATGATGGACACCGCCGACGTGTTCCTGTTCGACCTTCAGGACCTCGGCTGCCGCATCTATACGTTCGTCACCACGCTGCTCTACTTGCTGCAGG
>JAEKKO010000302.1 GCA_019510335.1 Novosphingobium sp.
CTCCGGCCCACAGCGGGCGATGCCACCCCGATCCGCACCGCGATGGTGCTCGCCGCCGGCCTCGGCAAACGCATGCGCCCGCTCACCGCGACGCGGCCCAAGCCGTTGGTCGAGGTGGCGGGCAAGCCCTTGCTCGATCATGTGCTCGATCGATTGCGCTCCGCCGGAATCGCGCGCGTGGTGGTGAACGCGCATTACCTTGCTGACGCGGTCGCGGCACATCTCAAGGATGAGGCGCAAGACCTTGAAATCCTGATCTCGGACGAATCGGGTGAGCTGCTCGAAACCGGGGGGGGCGTGACCAGGGCATTGCCGTTGATCGAGGACGAGACCTTTCTGGTCGTCAACAGTGACAATCTCTGGGTCGACGGCCCGGTCGATGCGATTCGCTTGCTTGAACAACGCTGGGACGAGCAGGCGATGGACGCGCTGCTGCTCGTCGTCCCGCTCGCTTTCGCCCATTGCCATGACGGCCCGGGCGATTTCCGGATGGACCCGATCGGCCGGCTCACGCGCCGCGCGCCGGGCAAGCCCGCGCCGTTCGTCTATACCGGCGTGCAGATCGTCTCGCGCCGCTTGTTCCGCGATGCGCCTGCGGGCGCATTCTCGATGAATGTGCTTTGGAACCGCGCCATCGCCGAAGGCCGCGTCTTCGGCCTCGTCCATGAAGGCTTGTGGTTCGACGTCGGCACCCCGCCCGCCATCGCCAAGACCGAGGCAATTCTCACGGGAGGCTGATACAGAGCCAGACAGTTTCTGCGGGATCTAGGACTGATCTAGGATTTTTCCTACGCGACGTAGGATATTTCCTACGCGGCGACTTTCCTTCTAGACCGGTCCCGTGCCCGACGCGCCCCATCCGTCCGTCTACAATATCCCGATCAACCGCGGCTTTGCCGACGCGCTTGCGGCGGGCCTGCTCGCCCGTGCCAAAGGCGATCGGCTGGCATTGGCGCGCGCGATCGTCCTGCTGCCCAACAACCGCGCCCAGCGCGCAATCACCGACGCCTTCGTCCGCCGTGCCGAGGGCGGCTTGTTGCTGCCGCGCCTCGTCTCGATCGGCGACCCAGAACTCGACGACCGCATCGGACCCTTGTTCGACCCCGCCGACGACGCGCGCGTGCCCCCCGCGATCGACCCGCTCGCCCGCCAGCTCATCCTCGCCCGCCTGATCGGCGAGGCGCGCAAGACCGATCCCGTAGAGCCTGTCGAGGCGGTCCGGCTCGCCGCCGATCTGGCGCGCACGCTCGATCAGATGACGATCGAGGAGGTGGATCCGATCAGGCTCGCCGAAGCGGTACCCGCCGAATTGTCCGAACATTGGCAGGTCTCGCTCGACTTGCTCCAGATCGTGCTCAAACGCTGGCCCGAGGAATTGCGGCGGCGGGGACGGATCGACCTTGCCGATCGCCGCAATCGCCTGCTGCTCGCGGCGGAGCGCCGTTGGGCAGTGGCGCCGCCGGACGGGCTGATCGTCGCCGCTGGTATCAGCAATGCCGCCCCCGCCGTGGGCCGGTTGCTGCGGCGGATCGCGCGGCTGCCGCACGGCATGGTCGTGCTGGCCGGGCTCGACCGCTTCATGCCTGAGGAGGAATGGCAGGCGCTTGGTGGAGGCGGAGAGCAGGCCCGGAAGCCGATCGAGACCCATCCCCAATATACGTTGCGCCACTTGCTCGATCTTATGGGCGTCGCGCGGGCGGAGGTTCGCCCCTGGCGCGCGGGCCGCGACGGCGCTTCGCACGATCGGGCGAAAGCGATCGGCAATGCGATGGCGCCCGCCGCTTTCACCGACAAATGGCAGGGGCTGCCGGCGCGCGCGCGCCGCCTGTCGGGCGTGCGGGCGGTAGAGCTTCCCAATCCGGCCGCGGAGGCCCAGGCGATCGCGATTGCCCTGCGCGAGAGCGTGGAAAGGCCCGGGCGGACCGCCGCGCTCGTCACGCCGGACCGTTTGCTCGCGACGCGCGTCGCCGCGCATCTCCGGCGATGGGGCATAGAAGCCGACGATTCGGCCGGCCGGCCGCTGTCGCGCACGCCGCCCGGAACCTTGCTCGGCGCGCTCGCCGACGCGGCGGCCGAAGGGTTCGCACCGGTGGCCCTGCTTGCCTTGCTCAAGCACCCCCTGGTGCGCGCGGGCGACCAGCGGCTGGCATGGCTGGACGGCACGCGCTTGCTCGATCGGGCGCTACGCGGCCCGCGTCCGGGGCCAGGACTTTCCGGCGTCACCGCCTTCCTGCTCGACGGCGACGAGCGCACCGCGCGCCAGCGAATCGAGGCGCTCGACTGGTGGAA
>JAEKKO010000303.1 GCA_019510335.1 Novosphingobium sp.
TCGGTCCGCTGTACCACGGCGCGCCGCTGTCGTGCATGGTCTGCACCCAGCGGCTCGGCGGCACGTTCGTCACACAGCGAAAGTTCGATGCCGGGGGCGTGCTCCGCGCGATCGAGCAGTGGAAGGTCAACAACGCCCAATTCGTGCCGACGATGTTCGTCCGCATGCTGGCGCTGCCGGACGAGGTCCGCGCCAGCTACGATCTCTCGAGCCTCAAGCTTGCGGTCCACGCCGCGGCGCCGTGCCCGGTCGAGATCAAGCGGCGGATGATCGAGTGGTGGGGCCCAATCCTGTTCGAATACTACGCCAGCACCGAAGGCGTCGGCAGCACGGCAATCACTTCCGAGGAGTGGCTGAAGAAGCCCGGCTCGGTCGGCAAGAGCGCGCTCGGGCCGATCCACATCTGTGAGGAGGATGGCAGCGAGCTGCCCCCGGGCGAGAGCGGGATCATCTACTTCGAAACGCTGCCGGGGCGCACGGTCAATTATCACAACGACCCCGACAAGACGAAGCGCGCCGGCCATCCCGAGCACCCGAATTGGATTACCGTCGGTGACATCGGCAAGCTCGACGAGGACGGCTACCTGTTCCTTACCGACCGCAAGGACTTCATGATCATCTCGGGCGGGGTCAACATCTACCCCCAAGCGATCGAGGACTGCCTGATCGTCCATCCCAAGGTGCTCGACGCGGCGGTGATTGGGGTCGCCAATCCGGACTACGGCGAGGAGGTCAAGGCGATCATCCAGCCCAAGCGCTGGGAGGACGCCGGGCCGGGTCTCGAAGCCGAGCTGCGCGAATGGTGCGCCACGCGAATATCGAAGGTGACCCAGCCGCGGAGCTATGAGTTCGTCGAGGAGCTGCCACGCATTCCGTCCGGCAAGCTCGCCAAGCACGAGTTGCGCAAGCTTTACGGCAACTCGGTCGCGGTGATCTGAGGCGCGGCGGCCGGCCGGCGGAAGGACAGCGGGCATGGCCGAATTCGAGACGGTGACGGACGGGCTCGGCTTCCCCGAAGGCCCAGTGGCCCTGCCTGACGGCAGCGTCATCGTCGTCGAGACCTTCGCGGGCAAGATCACCCGGGTTCGTCCGGACGGAACCAAGCAGGTTGTCGCCGAGCCCGGCGGCGGCCCCAACGGGCTCGCCTTCGGCCCCGACGGCAGGCTCTATTGCGTCAACAATGGCGGCTATCAGAGCTGGACCGACCCGCGCGGGCGCGAGTTCACCCACGGCGTGCGGCCGGACTTCGCCGGCGGCTGGGTCGAGCGGATCGACATCGACAGCGGCAAGGTCGAAGTGCTCTACCGCTCGGGCGACTTTGGCCACGCCTTGCGCGGGCCCAACGACATCGTTTTCGATGCGAACGGCGGCTTCTGGTTCACCGACCATGGCAAGCTTGATTACCAGCGGCGGTGCCACGACATCGTCGGGATCTTCTACGCCCGCACCGATGGCAGCCTACTCGACGAGGTGATCTTCCCCTCGCGCAATCCCAACGGAATCGGTCTCTCGCCGGACGGGACGCGGCTCTATGCGGCCGAGACTTACACCACCAGCCTGGTCGAGTTCACCGTTACCGGACCGGGGCAGGTCGCCGACGACGACGCCGGCCCGCGTCCTGGACGCGTGATCAACCGGCCGGGCGGCCGCGGCTATTTCGACAGCCTGGCGGTCGAGGCTAACGGCAACATCTGCGTCGCCACGCCCGGCAGCGCCGGCGGCATCTCGGTGATCTCGCCCGCGGGCGAACTGATTGAATTCGTCGAATGCGACGACCCGATCGTCACCAACATCTGCTTCGGTGGGCCGGACATGCGGGATGCGTGGCTCACCTTCAGCGGCAGCGGCCGTCTGGTGAAGACGCGGTGGCCACGTCCCGGGTTGCGGCTGAACTTCCAGCTTGCCTGACTCGAACGATTCAATTTGACACGATCATGTCAAAATGACACGATCATAACATGAATGGGAAATTCGATTCGCGGCATCCATTGGTCGGACTCTCCGACGAGCTGATCCGCATTCACGGTCGGATGAAGGCGCTGTTCGCCGGTGCTCGCCGGTCGGAGGGGCTCGGCGATTCCGAGCGCTTGGTTCTCAATGCCGTGGTCGAGGCGGACCGGCCGCCTACCGTGCCGCAGATCGGCCGCTCGTTCGGCCAGCCGCGTCAGCTGGTGCAGCGCGCGGCCAATTCGTTGATGGCGGCCGGGCTGATCGAGGCCGCGCCCAACCCGGACCACAAGCGTGCGGTTTTGTTGCGCCCGACCGAGCGCGGTCTCGCCT
>JAEKKO010000304.1 GCA_019510335.1 Novosphingobium sp.
TGCACGACGCGCTGGAGCGGATCGCCCGCGAGGTCGACTCCGCCTTCAACCTGCTGCTGCCGGTGCCGCGCGATCCGCGCGCGCGGCTGGTCGAGGCGATGCGTTACGCGACCATCGGCGGGGGCAAGCGCATCCGTCCACTGCTGGTGACCGCGACCGCCGAGATGTACGGGGTCGACCGCGCGCTGGCGGTGCGCGCCGGCGTGGCGATCGAGGCGATCCACGTCTACTCGCTGATCCACGATGATCTGCCGTGCATGGACGACGACGACCTCCGCCACGGCAAGCCGACGGTTCACCGCGCGTTCGACGAGGCCACCGCCGTGCTCGCCGGCGACGCACTCCATGCTTTCGCGTTCGAGCTGCTGACCGACCCGGCGATGACCGGCGATCCGTTCATCCGCGCCGAGCTCGTCCGCACCCTCGGTGGGGCCAGCGGAATGCAGGGGATGGCCGGCGGGCAGATGATGGACATCGTCGCCGAGGCCAGCGAATTCGACCTCCAGACCGTCACCCGGCTGCAGCAGCTCAAGACCGGGGCGCTGCTCGGCGCCGCCGTCGAGATGGGGGCGATCCTCGGCCGCGTCGCCGCCGAAGCCCGGACGCACTTGCGCGGCTTCGCCCGCGACATCGGGCTGGCCTTCCAGATCGCCGATGACCTGCTCGATCACGAAGGCAACGAGCACGTCGCCGGCAAGACGCTACGCAAGGATGCGCGGGCCGGCAAGCAGACGTTCGTCTCGCTGCTCGGCGCCGACCGCGCCCGGTCCCAGGCGCGCATGCTGGTCGACCAGGCGATCGGCCATCTCGCCCAGCATGGCAGCGAGGCCGAGCTGCTCCGGGCGCTGGCGCGCTACGTCGTCGAAAGGGACCGCTGATGGCTGAACGGATCGGGGTCTATCCGGGGACGTTCGATCCTCTGACGCTCGGCCATGCCGACATCATCCGCCGCGGCGCCAAGCTGGTCGACCGGCTGATCATCGGCGTCACCACCAATGCCTCGAAAAGCCCGATGTTCTCGCCGGTCGAGCGGATGGCGATGGTCGAGCGCGAGGTCGCGGCGCTCGGCATCGACAACGTGGAGGTCGTCGGCTTCCACTCGCTGCTGATGCGCTTTGCCGAGAAGCAGCGGGCGACGGTGATCGTCCGCGGCCTGCGCGCGGTCGCCGACTTCGAGTACGAGTACCAGATGGCCGGGATGAACCAGCAGCTCAATGCAGGGATCGAGACGGTGTTCCTGATGGCCGACGTCAGCCTCCAGCCGATCGCCTCGAAGCTGGTCAAGGAGATCGCGCTGTTCGGCGGCGACATCGGCCGCTTCGTCAGCCCGGCGGTGGCCGCCGACGTGCTTGCCCGGGTCGCGGTGCTGGGCCGGCTCGGCGACGACTGACGGCGCCTGTTTAGCTCCCGTTCATTGCAACGCAAGCGAGCGACCGCTAAGCGCCGAGGCGAGGGACCAATGCCATTTCCGCCATCGATGGGATCACGATGAACCGCCGCACTTTCACCACTCTCGGGCTCGGTCTGCTGGCCGGCCTTGCGCTGACCGCGAGCCCGGCGCTGGCCAAGAAGAGCAAGCCGCTGCCCAAGGCGCCAGCGCCCACGCTGAGCGCCGTCGTCGATCCCGACCCGACCCACGACCCCGACAACGTGCTGTTCCTCGACTTGTCGAACGGCGGGCGGGTGACGATCCGGCTGATGCCGCAGTGGGCGCCCAACCACGTCGAGCGGATCAAGACCCTCGCGCGCCAGGGCTTTTACAACGGCCTGATCTTCCACCGCGTGATCGACGGCTTCATGGCCCAAACCGGGGACCCGACCGGCACCGGCGAGGGCGGCTCGAAGCTGCCCGATCTCAAGGCCGAGTTCAACGCCATGCCGCACTTGCGCGGGACGGTTTCGATGGCCCGCACCGACTCGCCGGATTCGGCCAATAGCCAGTTCTTCATCGTGTTCTACCCGCGCTTCGCGCTCGACCGGCGCTACACCAACTTCGGCCGGGTGATCGGCGGGATGGATTCGGTCGACGCAATCGAGCGGGGCGAGCCGCCGGCGAACCCGACCAAGATCGTCCAGGCCTCGATCGAAACCGACAACAAGCCGCGCCCGATGGTTGCGGCGGCGGCGGCTCCAACGCCGGTGGCGGCGCCTGCTCCGGTGGCGGCGAAGTAACTCCATCGATCCTCCCTGTTTTCACGAAGTGGAAATGGGGAGGGGGACCGCGACGGCGGAGCCGTCGGGGTGGAGGGGTCGCAACGCTTGCCCCGACTCACCCACGCTTGCCCCGACTCACCCACACCCCTAGCTCCCCGCCATGCGTGTCGACCTGTTCGATTTCGAGCTCCCGCCCGAGCGGATCGCGCTGCGCCCGGCCCGCCCGCGCGATGCCGCGCGGCTGCTGGTCGCGGCGCGCGAGGGGCCGTTCACCGACGCCATCGTCCGCGACCTGCCGCGGTTCCTGCGCAGCGGCGACGTGCTGGTGTTCAACGATACGCGCGTCATACCATCCCAGCTCGAGGGTCGCCGGGGAAACGCGCGGATCGGCGCGACACTGCACAAGCGGCTCGACTTGCGGCGCTGGCAGGCGTTCGTCCGCAATGCCAAGCGCTTGCGCGAGAGCGACACGATCGCTTTTGCAAACGGCGTTTCGGCCATCGCCGAGGAGCGTCACCCCGACGGCAGCTGGACGCTGGCGTTCGCCGGGGACGATCCGGTCGAAGTCCTGCTCGAACGCGCCGGGCGGATGCCGCTGCCGCCGTACATCGCCGGCAAGCGCCCGACCGACGAGCAGGATCGCCGCGATTACCAGACGATGTTCGCCGACAAGGACGGCGCCGTCGCCGCCCCGACCGCGGCGCTGCATTTCACCCCCGAGCTGATGGCGGCGCTCGCCGAAGCGGGGATCGGCCACGAGACGCTGACCTTGCACGTCGGCGCCGGCACCTTCCTCCCGGTCAAGGCCGAGGACACCGCCGCCCACGCGATGCACGCCGAGTGGGGCCACCACCAGCTTGCGCCTGCTCGAGAGCGCGACCCGCGACGACGGCGTGATCCGCCCGTTCGCCGGCGACACCGCGATCTTCATTACCCCCGGCTACCGCTTCCGCGCGATCGACGGGCTGATGACCAACTTCCACCTGCCGCGCTCGACCCTGTTCATGCTGGTCGCGGCGCTGATGGGGCTCGAGCGAATGCAGGCCGCTTATGCGCACGCGATCGCGGAAGGGTATCGCTTCTACAGCTACGGCGACGCCAGCCTGCTGATTCCCTGAAGGCACAGCGGACGCTCTCGCGTATCGAGGGCCGATGGCGCCGATTCTCGACATTCGCGGGCTCGCCAAGACCTACAAGGGCGGCACAGTCGCGCTCCAGCCGACCGATCTGGCGATTGAGCCGGGCGAAATCTTCGCGCTGCTCGGCCCCAACGGCGCCGGCAAGACCACGCTGATCGGCTTGGTCTGCGGCCTGGTCCGGCCGAGCGGCGGGGAAGTTCGCGCCTTCGGGCTGGACATGAAGCGCCACTGGCGCTCGGCGCGGGCGCGCATCGGGCTGGTCCCGCAGGAGCTCAACG